>CAZVMS010000303.1:0-15657 GCA_964628795.1 uncultured Haloferula sp.
AAAGGCGAGTGTGAAAACCTGCTGGTGCCCTGGTGCCTCTCGTCCTCCCACATCGCCTTCGGTTCCATCCGCATGGAGCCGGTCGGCATGGTGCTCGGGCACAGCGCCGCCACCGCCGCCGTGCAGGCGATCGAGGCGGGATCCCCGGTCCAGGACGTCGACTACGAGAAGTTGAAGGAACAGCTCATCAAGGACGGACAGAAGTTGGGGGTCTTCGACAAGTCCCCTGACAGCGCGGCTCCGGCCCCGGCAACCTTGCCTTCCAACTGATCAAGTCCGGCTGGCCACCAAATGAACCGCACTTCCATAACCCCACCATGAAACCGAAAAACCTGCTCACAATTCTCGCGGCCTTCGCCTGTTTCAAGCTGTCGGCATTCGGCGATGTCATTACGCCGACGGGCGCGACCTCCGACACCACCGTTGGCAGCCCCAGAACCATTGACAAAACAATTGATGGCAGTGGTCTTGGTGATGTTTCCGATCCACTCAGTGTGTTGGACGATACGCACGTATACGACACGAATGCCTACTGGCTGAGCGCCTCGACTGCCGCAGCAGGCGGGACCGAGACGCTCACCTTCTCTCTTGGTGCAGCTTTTGATGTGAACGAGGTGTATTACTGGACCTACGAGCGTGACGGGGATCGAAACATCAGAACTTTCGATATCTCCTACTCGACCGATGGAGGGGCAACTTTCAGCACCCCGGTTTCCGCCGCCTCGCTCAACATGGCCGACTGGGCCATCGGCGGAAGTGTGCGTGATCCATCGTCTGTCAGGACAGCGACCTTCGACACTTTGTCCGCCGTAACCGACATCCGCTTCAGCAACCTGCAAAATCATGGCGACGCCCAGTATATCGCCCTCTATGAACTCCGCTTCGGCGGACAACCGGCCAGCGTGGAGGTCGGCCCCGTGGATGCGGGCAACTCTACCGTAGTCGCCACCCCGACTGCCGTCCTTGCCGATGGGACATCCATATCCACCATCTCCGTGACCCTCAGGGATGCCAACGGGCTAGCGGTGGAAAACGAGGGCGTCAGCCTGGAGAACACCGCGGGCCCCGGTTCGCCGACGATTGTTCCCATCGATATTCAATCCACGGATGCGAACGGCCAGGCGACGTTCAGCGTCAGTTCCAGCACGGCCGGCACCGAGATCTTCACCGCCACGGCTATTACCGACAGTGTCGTGATCACGCAGACGGCGAGTGTGGAGTTCACGGAAGTGGGTGCCACCCAGTTGGTCCTCTTGCTGGATGCTCCGGTCGACGCCAGCACCAGTGCGACCGGTGGCATTCTGGAGAATCTCTACAACACCAGCATGAGCCTTGATTTTGTCGGAACGAATACCAATACCGAAGGTTCCTTCCGCTGGGTACCGAAAGATGGCGACGGCTACGCCGGCGACAGTGTAAAGTCCCAAACCGTGATTTACGACATGGGCGAGATCGTGACCTTCGACGGCTTCATCCATGCGCAGGCGCACGAGTCCGACTTTTCATCGGTCGGCTCCATCGACTTCTGGGTCAGCAACACGGATCCGGGCTCGGACTTTGCGGCCATCGCCAACACCTACTTCGGGACCACGCCCCAGGCCAGCAAGAGCCTGAACAGGGGCGACAGAAATATTTACGAGTACGTGCTCGACGGCGCGAAGCTGACCGGCCGCTACGTGATCATGCGCTGGATCTGCTTTGAGCAGGCGACCGACACCGGGAGCCCCGGCGGCTACACCTTCTACCTTGGACAGACCGCTTCCGTCGGCGACTACGACACGTGGAGCGGTAGCTACCCCGGCCTCGGCGGACCGACCGGCGATGACGACTCCGACGGTCTGAGCAATGAATACGAGCGGCTCTTCGGACTCAATCCGCTGGACGCCGGCTCCTCGAATCCATACGCGGCGGCTTTCGATCCGACGGCGGGCACCTTCGGTTACACCCGCCGCACGCGATCGCTTACCGGCATGACCTACAAGGTCTGGTATTCGACCGACCTTGAAGAATGGTTCTGGGAGTCCGGGGCCAACGAGTCGGTCGGCACGCCGGTCGCCGATGTCGAGACGGTGGAAGTGGCCATCGATCCTGCTTTGCTCGCCGAACCCAGGCTCTTCCTGCAAATGAGAGTCGAGGATCTCGGCCCGCCCCCGGTGATCTCTAGCCTATGGGGCACCAACACCACGGTCACGGTGAACTTCAGCGAGCCGATGGACAACTCCGCCACCGACCCGGCCAACTACACCGTGCAGCAGGATGGTGGCGGCACGATCGCCGTGACAGGAGCCAATCTGAGCGGCGACGGCAGGACGGTCACCCTGACGCTGGCTGTGGCCCTCGACATCGGCAGCAGTTTCACCGTCACCACCAACCGCATCGCGAACGCTGCCGGCCAACCGCTAGGCAACGGCACAAGCGGCCGGTTCCAGACCTGGGACGACGATCCGACCGGAATCAAGGTCTTCATCCTCGCCGGCCAGTCGAACATGGTCGGCTACGGGCACACCGAAATAGGGGCCGACAACCTGCCCGGCGGCATCGGCACCCTCCGTTATTTCGCGCAACCGGCCAACAACGCCACCTATCCGGAATACGACTACACCTCACTGTTGGAGGATCCCAGCCAGCCAACCACCAGTGCATTCGCCACACGCAGCAAGGTCAAACTGTGGTGGAAGAACGGTGCCTCGGGCCAGCTCGACGGCCCCATTTACAAGGGCGACCTCGGGCCGCTGACGAGCAACGGAGTGTGGTTCGGACCGGAGTATGGTTTCGGTCAGATCATCGGCGACTACTTCGCTTCAGACGACGTGCTCATTATCAAAACCGCCTGGGGTGGTCACACGCTGGCTGATGATTTCCGCCCACCAAGTGCGGTCGCTGCCTGCGGAGGTGAGGTCGGCGCCTCCTATCGGGAGATCTTTGACGATGCCCGGCAAATACTCGACAACCTCGGCACCGAATTTCCCGAGTGGGCTGGCCGCGGCTACCAGATCGCCGGCTTCGCCTGGCACCAGGGCACCAGGGCACCAGTGACAAGAGCCCGGTCGAGCGGGCCATCGAATACAAGTACAACCTGCCCGATTTCATCAGCGATGTGCGGGCCGAGTTTGGCAAGCCGGACCTGCCCTTTGTCATCGCCACCGCCGGGATGACCAGCGCCGGCGAGGAACCCGCGCCCTACTCCGGATACACCGATGTCGAGCGGGCGCAACTTTGGGTCTTCCCCGAGTCGCCTAAACCGGCCAAGGTCCTCAGCTCAGACACCCGCGGCTTCTGGGAGGATGCGGCAGTTTCCCCAAGAGACCAGGGCCACCACTGGAACGGCAACGCCCGCAGTTATTTCCGGGTTGGCAAGGCACTGGGTGACGACATGGTCGAGCTGCTGGCCCCGACTCCATGAGATGACCGAAACGGATGGGCGTTTCTATCGATGCCTAGGGATGGGGCGGGGTCCGGTTTTGGGTTTTTACGGGCTCCGCTCTCTTTTATCGGCCAATTGCCCGATTCTGGCGCAACTTTCACCCTTTTCTCCCATGTCGTGCGATAAGATGACAAAAGCAATCTTCCCATTTGCCGCGAACCAGCCTAGTAACCAGCGGCGGGCACACAAGATCCGCCATCTGATTACTCCGTCCGGAGGGGCAGGATCGTCGTCGATATCGAAATCACGCATGCCTGATTCACCCTTGGCCTTTTGAAAGATTCGGTGACCGTCCCCATGAATCAAAATCCACCCCACGCTGAAAGGATGCGCCAAGGTGGTGATCCCGGTCATTCTGAATGCCCATGGGTTCGTGAAACCCGCGCAACAAACATCACCAGCTGCTGACACCACCCGATTGAACCAATGAAACACAACATCGCCTTACGAACCATCGCCGCTGTCTCGATCCTTTCATCCCTGTGGGTGCTCTCTGGATGTGAGAAGACCGCGACTCCCGCCAAATCGCAATCCGGCGACTCGCCCGCGGAAGTGACGTCCATGCCATGGGAGGATCCCACCTACGAGACCGACATCCGCGCCACCCAGGCCGAATCCCGGCCCGGCCCGGACGAGCCGGCCGACAGCTGGACGGCGTGGCTCAGGCACCACGAGGACCGCAAACGCTGGTGCACGGAGAAGGAAGTGGACTTGTTGATGGTGGGCGACTCCATCGTCTTCCGCTGGTCGCGCGTCGGCAAACCGGTTTGGGACGCCTCCTACGGCGATCGCAAGGCGGTGAACATCGGCTCCAGCGGCGACCGCACCTACCACATGCTCTGGCATTTCCAGAATGGCGGGCTCGACGGTATGAAGGAACGCAACCCGAAGGTTGTCGTGATGATGATCGGCACCAACAACCGTGGCGAGCCGGAGGTGAAAGGCGAGGACACCGCCTACGGCATCCTTGCCCTGCTCAAGGAAATCCACGCCAAGCTGCCCAAGTCCAAGATCCTGCTGATGCCGATTTTCCCGCGTGGCAAGACGCCAGATGACCTCGGCCGCCTTCGCAACGATGAGATCAACAGGATCCTGCACACCTATGTGGACAACAAGACCGTCCACTGGCTGGATCTCAGCCACGTTTTCCTCGACGATCAGGGAAATCTGAAGATGGACCTGATGCCCGATGGCTTGCATCCGAATCTCGACGGTTACTGGGCATGGGCCGAGGCAATGGAACCCACCATCAGCAAAATGCTGGGCGACACGAAGAAGGAAATCGAAAAGCCTCTGGTGTTCCAACCGATCCCCCAGCCGGAAAAATTGGGCAAATGGGACAAACCCAGTCCCGATTTCACCAAAGGCGACAAGCTGCCCGAGGACGCGGTGCACGACTGGACGCTCGGCGCCACCGGCGCGCGTGGCTGGATGTACAGTATCCGCCTCCATACCTCGCTGGCCCGCCAGATTTACATCACCGATGTCGCAAGCGGTTCCCCATCGGGCGGCTTGCTGCAAAAGGGGGACGTGCTGCTCGGGGTGAACGGTGCGCCGTTTTCCCGGGACCCGAGAGTCGAGTTCGGCAAGGCGCTCACCGCGGCCGAGGCGGCGGATGGCAGGCTCGGTCTGATCCGCTGGCGCGAGGGACAAATCGACAAGGTTTCCATACAGCTTCCCGTGCTCGGTGCCTACAGTCCGACCGCTCCCTACGATTGTCCGAAATCCGAGAAAATCCTCAACGCGACGGCGGACAGACTGGCCCAGCGCATGCAGGAAGCCGGGTATGAGAAAATGAACCCGATCCCGCGCGCGCTGAACGCGCTGGGTCTTCTGGCCACCGGCGACAGCAAGTATCGTCCGCTGCTCAAGAGGGAGGCCGAATGGGCCGCAAAGTATGACAACATGGGCTTCGCGACATGGTATTTCGGATACATCACCACCTTTCTCTCCGAATACATCCTGGCAACCGGAGACGACTCCGTATTGCCGAGCCTGCGCTGGATGGCGCTGGAGGCCGCAAAGGGGCAGAGCGCGGTCGGCACCTGGGGGCACAAGTTCGCCGATCCGGACGGCCGCCTTCCGGGCTACGGCATGATGAACTCCCCCGGGGCGGTGCTGTCCATCGGCATGCTCCTAGCCCGCGAAGCCGGAGTGGACGACCCGGAAGTGCTGACAGCGATCGAGCGCAGCAAGACCTTCCTGCAGTTTTATATCGGCAAGGGCGCCATTCCCTATGGCGACCATGCGCCCAACCTGTTCGGCCACGAGGACAACGGCAAGAATGGCATGGTGGCGGTGCTCTTCGATCAGGTGGAAAACAAGGAAGGCGCCGAGTTCTTCGCCAAAATGTCCACGGCCTCCCATTACGGCGAACGCGATCAGGGCCACACCGGCAATTTCTTCAACATGACCTGGGCGATGCCAGGCGTGTCGCGCGGCGGACCCCACGCCACCGGTGCCTGGATGAAGGAATTCGGAGCCTGGTACTTTGACCTAGCCCGCCAGTGGGACTGGAGCTTCCCCCATCAGGGCCCTCCGCAGCACAAGGACGATGCCTATGCGGCTTGGGACGCGACCGGTATCTATCTGATCTCCTACGCCATGCCGCGCAAGACCATCCGCCTCACCGGCAGCCGGCCTTCGGTGGTCGCCCCACTGGATGCGGAAAGCGCCCGGCAACTCGTCGAGGAAGGTCGCGGGGTCATGGGCCACGAACCCTTTACCGCTTACGACAAGCTGCCGGCGGAGACACTCCTCGAGTATTTGGCCGCTTGGTCCCCGGTGGTCCGTGACCGGGCGGCTGCGGTGATCGGGAATAAGAAAAAGGTCCCGGTCGGGGAACTCGTCGGATTGCTCGACGCGCCCTCGCTCGATGCCCGCCTCGGCGCGTGCCAGGCACTCGCCAAGTATGGAAAAGAGGCGGAACCCGCCGTCCCGGCCTTGCTGAAGCTGCTGGATGCGGACCATCTTTGGTTGCGGGTCCAGGCCGCCATGGCCATGAACGGGATCGGCGCGCCGGCGATGAAGGCTGTGCCGAACCTGTTGAAGAGAATCGCCCGTGGCCCCACCGAGGAGGATCCGCGGGGCATGGAACAACGTTTTCTCATCCAGACCCTCTTCCATTCCCGCACGGGAATGCTGGCCCGTTCCCTCGATGGCGTGGATCAGGACCTGCTGCTGGAAGCCGTCAAGGCCGGCCTGCACAACCAGGATGGGAGGACGCGTGGAGCCTTGAGCAGTGTCTATCAAAACCTGACCTTCGAGCAGCTCCGGCCGATCCTGCCCACCATCTATCGCGCGATCATCGAGAAGGCACCCAGCGGCATCATGTTCGACGGACAGATCCAGACGGCGGGACTCGACCTCTTCAGCCGTCATCACGTAAGCGAGGGCATCGAACTGATCGCCGGTTACATTCGGAGCCAGAAGAAGCATGGCAGCGAATCGCACACGCCAAGGCTGCTGGAAATGCTTAAACCCTATGGTGCCCACGCCCAGCGGGTGATTCCGCAGTTGGAGAAAACCGCGCACTATTTCGAAACCACCGAGGAGGATTTCCCGAAATGGGCCAGCGAGAAAAAGGCCATGGCGGTTCGCGAGGCGATCGAGGAAATCAAGCAGCGCACCGACAAACCTGAGTTGGTCGAATTGAATCTGTAAGCCCCACCGCCTTCCTGCGGAACCCTCGCAACCTCATGGCCGCCGGCCTCTTTGGAACTTGTTGTCTCGTTTTTCTGTGCCCGTGATTGGTGCCGGCGGCCGGGTTCCCACCACCCTTTACAACAAGATGATCCATCCGCTCACCCCGCTCGCCATCAAGGGTGTCATCTGGTACCAGGGACATCGTGCCGGGCGGATGCCACAATCGAAGGGAACGTGGTGGTTACAAGCAAGAACCTGCCAAAGCCAGTTGCCGTACGCTA
This sequence comes from uncultured Haloferula sp., assembly GCA_964628795.1. Taxonomy (GTDB): domain Bacteria; phylum Verrucomicrobiota; class Verrucomicrobiia; order Verrucomicrobiales; family Akkermansiaceae; genus Haloferula. Next base: position 7,351 of record CAZVMS010000303.1, read on the forward strand.
TGCCTATCGCATGAACCCTTCGGGAGCAAATCTCTACAACAAGGAGGGCCCGCCCGCATCACCGTTCCACTCCGACGAGTGGTCAACTCATCCCATCATCATCTAACAAATCCATCCCATGTTCGCGAAACACCATACCCCACACCTTCTTCCGCTCGCACTGGCGGCCACGTGCTCGTTCGTCCATGCCGAGCTGCTCGTCTACGAGCCCTTCGACTACCAGCCGCACAACCACGAAATCGCCGGACGCCTCGAAGGCCGCAATGGCGGGCTCGGCTTCGCCGAAGGATGGAAGGACACGCCGGGCTCCACAGGATTCGCCTTTGTCTACGACCCGCGCGGCAACCCTGAAGACCTCTACGACGGCGACTGGGGCGAGGGTCAGCCCGACTGGGATGGCAAGGTCGACAACCTGCCGACGATGGGCGGATACATGGGTAGCTCGGATTGGGAGAGGATCGCCACGCTCGACTCGACCCGCACGCTGTCCCGCAGTGCGGGAGCGATGGCAAAGGGGAACGGCGGCGTGCTCTGGATGAGTGCGGTGTTCCACATGCCAAGCCAATCTTTCTTCGCGCCTGTCGGCCTTGCCCTTGCCTCCGATCACAGCGGATTCAAGGAACGGGTGATCGCCATGCACGGAAAGACCGATGCCATCGGTGCCGGAAACGGCCGCGGCATGCGCGAACGCAAGCGCCTCAATCCGGTGATCTGGAAGCAGGGGGAGGAAATAGCCGGCGCTGCAGGCACGAACATCGACAGTCAGAACGACAACATCGTCATCCTCAAATTCGAGTTCGGGGAAACCGACAAGGTCAGCACTTGGAACTTCACCGAGGATCAGGAAATGACCGAGGAAGCCTTCCTGAAGAACGCGGTTACCGCCAGCGCCGCCATCGACGAGAACACACTCAATGTCCTGACCGTAGGCACGATCCTGAGCCAGAACGCGATCGACGAGATCCGCATCGGCACCGACTTCGAGAGCGTGATCAGCGGCAGCATCCCGCCACGGCGGGAGGTGAAGATCACCAAGCGGCTCCACGACGCGAAGAGCGACCGCTTCTATCTGGAATGGTCATCCAACCCGGGCGAAGTCTATGGCATCTACGCGGCCCACGACGCCGGCGGCTACCGGCCCTGTGTGGCCGCCGCGGTGGAAGCCGATCCGGAAAAGGGCGTGACCACCTTCGGCCCCTTCGCCAATCCGGTGCAAGGCAAGGCCGACTTGGAATTCGAGATCGGCCTTCCGGATACCATCCCGCCGACCATCGAACGGGTCTGGGGCCACGGCACCACGATCAGCCTGATCTTCAGCGAGGCGATGATTCCGTCCACCTCGCTCTCGGCCGGCAACTACATGATCAACCAAGAGGGTGGGGGAGAAGTCCCTGTGAAATCCGCCACATTCGATCCCGAAAACGGCTCGGTCACGCTGACCACCGGCCAAGCGCTGAAGCCGGACACGGCATACACCGTCACCACCCGCAACCTGACCGACCTCGCCAACCATCCGCTGGTCGAGACGACGGGGGCCCTGCGCACCTGGGACGACGACCCGAAGGGCGTCAAGGTCTTCATCCTCGCCGGCCAGTCGAACATGGTCGGCTACGGCCACACCGAAACCGGCCAGCATGGCGATGCCGGGCCCGGTACCCTGAGGCATCTCGCGGTGCATGATTCCGAGTACCCGGAATTCGAATACCGCTCGCTCCTCGTCGATCCCGCGCAGCCGGAAAGCAGCGAGTGGAAAACCCGCGGAAACGTCAAGCTGTGGTGGCGCAACGGTGCGAACGCCCAATACGGCGGCCAGGTCTTCAAGGGCGACCTCGGCCCGCTGACCAGCAACGGCCGGTGGTTCGGCCCTGAATTCGGCTTCGGTCAGGCCGTCGGCGATTTCTACAAGAACGACGACGTGCTGCTCATCAAACCGGCATGGGGCGGCCACAATCTGGTCTCCCAATTCCGCTCGCCCCACGCGGTGGCCAAGCGCGGTGGTGCGATCGGACCCTCCTACATCGAAATGTTCGAGAATGTGCGCGAGGTGCTTTTCCTCCTCGGCAAGGAATTCCCCGAATGGGAGGGCCGGGGCTACCAGATTGCCGGTTTCGCATGGCATCAGGGAACCAGCGACAAGGATCCGAAAAAGGTGGCGGAGGAATACAAACACAACCTGCCCGACTTCATCGCCTCCATCCGGTCCGAATTCGGCAAACCGAACCTGCCTTTCGTGATCGCTACCACCGGGATGGGCTATGACACCGGAGCCAGCGCGCCCCCCTACGAAAATTACCATCCGGTGGAAAAAGCCCAGCTGTGGGTCGCGGGCGTCGAAAAACCCGCCGACGTCCTCAGCGACGACACCCGGGGATATTTCGAGTCACCTGAAAAGTCCCCCAGAAACCAGGGCTTCCACTGGAACGGCAACGCCCGCAGCTATTTCCGCGTCGGCAAGGGACTCGGAGACAAGATGGTGACACTCCTCGGCAAATGAGATGGGATCGATCAACAATCGTGCCTCCCACAGCACTCTATTTGAATCCGAAAAGCACAACACATGTCATTCGGCCCCCTGCTTCGACGACGTGGGGCGAACGCAACACCCTCCCCGATCCACATTCATCCATGAATACCCACCGCCTGCCTGCTACTCCACATCCGCGCTCCATCCGACCACTGCGCCATGCATCCTTGATGGTCGGCATGGCCGTGCTGACCGTCGCCAGCCTGCATGCGGAGCTGTCCCGGGAATCGTTCCGCGAACCTCCGCTCGAATCCCGCCCGTCCGCACTGTGGACCTGGATGAATGCCCATGTGGACCGCCAACAGATCACTCGCGAACTGGAGGAAATGAAGGACAAGGGCATGCGCGGCGCTATCATCTGGGACATGGGCGCACTGAAGGATCCCGAAGGCATCATCCCGGTGGGCCCGCCATTCCTCGGACCGGAATCCTTGGGCTCCATCCACCACGCCATGGACCAAGCCGACCGTCTCGGTTTGGAACTCGGACTGATCGCTTCCAGCAGTTGGAATGCCGGCGGCCCGTGGATCGGCGCTGACGACGGATGCCAGACGCTTGCCTGGTCGACGGTGACGGTGAGCGGCCCGCAATCCTACTCCGCCGTCCTGCCCCAGCCGGAAAAGGCCAAAGATCCGACCCGCGTGCTCGCCGTCATGGCCGTCCCCGCGGGCGCTGAAACCATCGACTCCAAGCGCGTCATCCGTCTCGACGACAAGGTCGATGCCGACGGCAAACTCACTTGGTCGGCCCCCGCAGGCGAATGGTCGATCATGACCTTCTTCAGCACTGCCACCGGCCAACAACTCATGTGCCCGAGCCCGAAATCGAAAGGCTTGATGGTCGATCACCTCAGTGCGCCTGCCACCAAGAAACATTTCAACCATGTCTTCGATGCCTTGATGACCGGCCGCAAGGATTTCGGCCCGCTCAAGGTCATCATGCTCGACAGCTACGAGGTGAAGACGCCGATCGACTGGACGCCTGACTTCCGCCCGGCATTCCAGCAGGCCTATGGCTACGACCCGCTGCCATGGCTGCCGGTGCTCGCCGGGAAAACCGTCACCAATCCGGAACTCAGCCAGCGTTTTCGCAACGACTACGGCAAACTCGTCAGTGATCTGACAATCAAGAACCACTACGCCCTGGCGCGCGCAATGGTCAACGACCATGGCCTCAAGCTGCTCGCCGAAGCCGGCCATGGCGGCTATGCCCGCCTCGATACCCTCAAGGCGCTCGGTGCCATCGACATCCCGATGGGGGAATTCTGGAACCACAGCAAGAACTGGTGCGTCAAGGAGGCCGCCAGCGCCGCCAACCTCTATGGCAAACCACTGGTCAACGCGGAGTCGATGACCGGCTGGCAACACTGGCAGGATGGCCCGCAAATGTACAAACGCCTCACCGACATCGCCTTCTGCGCCGGACTCAACCAAATCACCTTCCACACCTTCGCCCACAATCCGCCCGACGCCGGACTCCCCGGATTCGCCTACCATGCCGGCGAACACTTCAACGTCAACCTGACCTGGTGGCCCCACGCGCGGCCGCTTCTCGATACCTTGTCGCGCAGTTGCCACCTGCTCCAGCAGGGCCGTTTCGTCGCCGATGTCTGCGCCTACTACGGTGACGGCGCCCCCAATCTGGTGCCGGCCCGCCGCATCGCCCCGACGGACAAGCCGCGCTGGACCGATGACAAATGCCGGCACTGCGGCAGGCCCCACCCCGTCGATCTCTCATCGCTGGGAGAGGGCCACGATTACGATTACCTCAACGAGGAAATCCTGCTCGGCATGGAAGTGCGCGACGGCATCCTGACGCTAACAAGCGGCATGCAATACCGCGTGCTCGTCCTGCCGGACACGACGGCCATCTCACCGGTCGCGCTCGAAAAAATCGGCCAACTCGTCCACAACGGTGCCACCGTCATCGGGCCGAAACCGGATCGCTCCAACAGCATGCTCGGCTACCCGCAATGCGACGAAAAGGTCCGCGGACTGGCGGACCGCATCTGGGGAAATTGCGATGGTGCCGGGGTGAAGACCCACCATTACGGCAAGGGCCGTGTGTTTTGGAACATCCCGATCCAGCAGGTGCTCGCGGAAATGGGCGTGGCACCCGACTTCTCCGTCAGCGGCATCGACAACCACGGCCGCAAGATCGACTACATCCACCGGACAACCGGCACGGAGGAAATCTACTTCCTTACCAACTCCACCGAACAGCCCCTCGCGTTCGAGGCAATCTTCCGCGTTGGCGACAGCCACCTGCCATCGCTTTGGAATCCCGGGGACGGCAGCGTTTCGCCCTGCCTACTCTATCAGGCTGGGGAAGACAGCACGAGTATTCCTCTCGAACTCGCGCCGTCGTCGAGTATCTTCGTCGTCTTCAGCCGCAAGGCGGATGATGCCACACCGGAACACATCACCCACATCCAGCGGCCCGCACCATCGGATCCTTTGGCCCGGGTGATTGCCATCCATGGCAAGCAGGTCCAACTGCAGGCACGCCAGCCCGGCAGCTACACCGTGACGACCTCCACTGGCAGGACCGGATCGGCCACCCTTCAGGCCCCACCTGCCCCACAGGCCATTCATGGTCCATGGCAACTTGAATTCCCGCCGGATCGTGGGGCACCGGCCACGGCATCCTTCGACCAACTCGCCGATTGGACCACCCACAACGACCCGGGAATCCGCTATTTTTCGGGAACCGCCACCTATCACAAGCAGTTCACCATCGATGCTGCCACCTTGGGCCGGATCGCCAGTGGGGCCCGCCTCGAGTTGGACCTCGGCACGGTTCGCGAAGTGGCCACCGTCACCCTCAACGGCAAGGATGTCGGCACGCTTTGGAAGAGCCCCTACCGCATCGACATCTGCGGATTCCTCAAACCCGGAACCAACCAGCTTTCGATCAGCGTCACCAACACCTGGAACAATCGCCTTGTGGGCGATGCCCAGCGCGATGACGACACCGACATCACCCGCAGCAACATGCGCGGCATGTTCAAGGCGAACTCACCATTGCTGCCGTCCGGCCTCATCGGTCCAGTCACCTTGCATACGCATGCGCTGCTCCCCATCGTTCTGGTTGAGCCGGAATCCTGAAAACCATTTTAACACATCGAGTCGAAGATCCTCCTGATGCCGATCTTTCCCCGCGGCAACACTCCGGAGGATGCGGGCCGTCTCCGCAACGATGAGATCAACAAGATCATCCGCACTTACGTGGACAACAAGACGGTCCGTTGGCTCGACATCGGCCATGTGTTCCTCGACGAAGACGGCACCATGAACAAAGACCTCATGCCCGACGGCCTGCATCCCAACGAAGCGGGATACCGCGTCTGGGCCGAGGCGATGGAACCCGCGATCCGGAAATTCCTTGGCGAAGCGCAGCCCGGGTGAAATGCTTTCCACCAACCGTTCGATCCTGCCCCGGGATGCCATTCCATTGAAAGAACAGCGAATGAAAACGACCACCATGCCCCGGCCCTTTCCTCGGGCCATGATCGCTTGCAAGCGTGTGCTCCCACAGGCCGTGGGGCTGGGATTTCTCTTTCTGACAGCGATGCTGGCGGCGACTCCGTCGGCGCTGGCCGCGCGGGAGATCGGAGAAGCGGCTCTGGCCCCGACACCACCCATGGGCTGGAACAGTTGGAATTGCTTTCACGAGGACATCAACGAAACGCAAATCCGTGAGATCGCCGACAGGATGGTGGACAGCGGGATGCGGGATGCCGGTTATCGGCTGCTTGTCCTGGATGACGCCTGGATGGCGGCTGAACGCGACAAGGACGGGTGCCTGCAGGCCGACCCGAAGAAGTTCCCCTCCGGCATGAAGGCGCTGGGGGAATATCTCCACGGCAAGGGACTGAAATACGGGATCTATCAGGATCGCGGGACGATGACCTGCCAGAAGTTGCCAGGGAGCCTCGGCCATGAGGACGTGGACATGCAAACCTTCGCCGACTGGGGCGTGGACTTCGTCAAGATGGACAGCTGCTACGCGGAGAAGAACGGGCGCACCAGCGTGGACGATTACGACATCTTCCGGGCCGCAATCGCCCAGACCGGGCGGCCGATGGTGCTCAGCATCGCGGACTACGGCAACGCCGCGTGGATTTGGGACGGCGGCCGGAACGCCCAGCTGTGGCGCACCTCCGACGACATCCGCGCGAAGATGAGTTCGGTATACGCCTGCGCCGAAACCTCGTCTGGATCGACGCGGATTCACCCGGCGTTCAACGGTTTGTGGCAGTTTGCGGGACCGGGACACTGGAACGACCCCGACATGCTGCAGGTCGGCAACATGGAGCTGCCGGACGAGGAGAGGCAGGCCGCAGACAGGGCGCACTTCAGCCTGTGGTGCATTCTGGCGGCCCCGCTGATGGCGGGCAACGACCTGCGTGCAATGGACGAGTCGGTTCGGCAGGTCCTCACCGCTCCCGAGGTGATCGCGGTCAACCAGGACCCCCGTGGGCTGCAGGGATGCATCGTGCGCGACGAGGGCGATGTGGAGATCTACAACAAGCCGCTCGCAGACGGCACGACAGCGGTGCTTTTTCTCAACAAAGGCCGCAAGAAGGTCGATCTCGCCCTGAAGTGGGACGAAATCGGCCTGAGCGGTTCACAACCGGTGCGTGACCTGTGGGCCCGCGAGGAGCTCGGGGAATACAAGGACTCCTTCACCGCCAAAGGCCTCGGTCTGCACGGTGTGCGGATGCTCCGCGTGGGCCGCAAGGGCGATCCGCTGCCCGGCCCGGAACCGCTCGCTCCGGCGCGATACCGCGTAACGCGGCCGGGAACCACCTACCTCAGCGATCTCTGCTATGTCTGGCTCGATAACCAGCCTCCCGGCATCGACACCATGGCCGACGGGACGCCGATCGCACTCGGCGGAAAGACATACGGGAAGGGTCTCGGCTGCGGGGAAAAAACATCCGTCATGTTCATGACCGATCGTCGGGCCAAGCGGTTCCATGCGGTCGTCGGCGTGGCGCCCGCGAATGATGATGCCGCAGAAGGCAAGGATAACGGCGGACGTTTCCGGTTGCTCAACGGCGACTGGTTTTCCGACCAGGTGCTTTGGGAAAGCGGACTGATGAAACCAGGTGACGAGCCGAAGCAGATCGAAATCGACATCCAGAATGTTGAAAGCCTGCTGCTGGAGTTCAAGGGCAACGGCGTCCTTGGCTGCTGGGCCGGAGCCCGGGTCATGGTCGACGAATGAGGCCTGCCCATGGGCGGATGAAGATCGAATCCATTTTGATTCAATGTCCATGGATCATGGCAATCGAGGAAGATACGACCTGGCCTGCCCCATCCGCGATCCAATGGCCGAATCCTGCCCCGGTGCCGGACAAAAAAGTTAGGAGGGTAGGATTGTCTGATCAGGAGCCCACCGTCTGGACCTAGCTTGTTGCTCTTCGAGAAGTTGCCGACGTGCTTTCCAATTCGCATTAAAGTGTGGGCCGAGAACCAGGCACCGGAGACTCAGGATGTCTTCGGCTCCGGTCTGGCTCCAGGTAAGCGGGGTAAACGGTAAGCGGGGTAAACGGTAAGCGGGGTAAACGCGCACCTCGCTGAAATCTGGTTTTCTGAGCGGGCCGGTTCCACGCTGGCTGGATGGCCAAGAAATCCATACCCAAGCCGTGGCGCGTTTCCGACGTGACCTTCGTCGAGATCGAGATCACCCACCGCACCGACCGCCAGTTGCGCGTCGAGTTCGAGTGCGGGCTGCGCATCGTCGTCGCAGACGACAGCCAAATCCCACTCGCCACC
>CAZVMS010000304.1:0-30956 GCA_964628795.1 uncultured Haloferula sp.
CGCACGTGTTGGTTTATTCAATTTGCTGAGTGAAATTAAGTTATTGAATTACAACATGTTGCGTCACACCTTTTCAAGGTATTTATTTTATTTTCAATGAATGATTCATACGCAGGCTGCGACGTGTTTTCGGTCGGTCAGCGGCTTTTCGAATAGGGACTAGTTTATTGAAGCGTGGGATTCGTTTCGCGGCGTTTTTTCGGAGCGAGACCTGAAGTCCATCGGGGTGGAGCACCACTTTGTGAACGGCAGCCGCCTCATCGGGCTAAGCTAACGGTTCTTGCTACCAAACCGTCTTTCCGGCTTTGAGTGCTTCGCTGAGAGTTTCGCCGTTTTCCAAGCGATCTTCAGGTGGGCTCGGGCGAGCCTTCGAAGAGACGGGGAAGATTAGGGAGTTCGGATTGATCGTGGGCGCGTTGGGCGCTGATGATTTTGCCGTCGCGGAAAAGGAAGGCACCGGGCATTTGGAGGCCGTCGCCGGCGAGGTGGCCGACGCCGCAGCCACGGATCAGGGCGACGCTCATGCGGAAGATGACGTGGGGGCCGAAGAGTTCGATGAAGCCGCCCTTCCCGAGGCCGAAGGCACGGTAAAGCTCGCACATGGGATCGGCGATGCGGGCGATCCCTTTGCGTGGTTCGAGGTAGTTGGATTCGTCGCCTTCCGCGAGCATGTGGACGAGCACGAGGCGGGCACCGTGTCGATCGGCCTCCTCTTTCAGCGACTGAAGCTCACGCAGGATCTGGCGGGTGAAGGTGCAACCGAAGTGACGGAGGAAGACCATCGCGAGGGTCTGTTTTTTGGCGGCTTCGGCGAGGGTTTCGCCGGAGGAGAGCTGATAGATTTTGGCGGCTTGAGCCAGGGTGAGGGGGGCTTCCCGGCTGGGAGGGCGACCCATGTGGGTTTGGGCGGCGACCCAGAGGATGGCGGCGAAGGGGAACCACCAAATGAGGTCATCGAGCGTCGCGAGCAGGAGAATATGGGTGGGAACGGCTTTTTCCCAGAGAGATGAGATGAAGGTAAGAATCACTAGGTTAAACTTGGCAAATCCGGCCAGGACAACCGGCCAGTGGCGGATGGGCGAGCGGGCTGAGATGAGAAAGCCGATGCCGAGAGCGGCCGAAAGGAGGCCGACGCCTCGCCAGATGGCGGGGTGGTTCGGTCGGGCGATGCCGGCCCAATCGAAGCACATGTGGGGCCAGAAATTCACCCATACCCCGAAGAGGATGTGGTAGATCCCGGCGGCGATGAGGGTGAAGGTGATCCAACGAGGAACCTGGCAGCGGGCACCGTGACACACAAAAGGCATGGTCGAGCATAGATGAAGTGCGAAAACGCGCAAGGGGGTGAGTTTGGAATTTGGTTCGGAAGGGTGTCTTTTGGTGGGGCTCAAGGCCCACAAGGCCCTTCTCCTAATTGGAGATCTTGACCGGCGGGGCGGGACTTCCCATGGTCCGCGCCATGCGGATTTTGACGGGTCTCCAGCCGAGCGGAAAACTTCATGTCGGGAACTATTTCGGCGCAATGGAGCCGGCGGTGAAGTTGCAGGAAGAGGGCGACGCCTTCTATTTCATCGCGAACTACCACGCGATGACTTCTGTTAGAAATCCCGACGAGCTGCGCGAATATACCCGCGAGTTGGCGGTCGATTTCCTAGCCTGTGGTCTGGATGCGAAGAGGGCGGTCTTTTTCCGTCAATCGGATGTACCGGAAGTCAATGAGTTGGCGTGGATTCTTTCGACGGTTTGTCCGGTGAGTCTGTTGGAAAAGTGCCATTCGTATAAGGATAAGGTGGCGAAGGGGATTTCCCCGAATCACGGGCTGTTTGCCTATCCGGTGCTGATGGCGGCGGATATCTTGCTCTATGACTCGAATCTGGTGCCGGTGGGGAAGGACCAGAAGCAGCACCTTGAGGTGACGCGCGATCTCGCTGGCAAAATCAACGAAGCCTACGGCGTGGGAACGCTGGTGGTGCCGGAGCCTATGATTCGTGAGAATTCGGCGGTGGTGCCGGGGCTCGATGGCCAGAAGATGAGCAAGAGCTACAACAACACACTGCCACTTTTCGGCGATGAGAAGCCTTCGAAGAAGCTGGTGATGCGGATTCCGACGGATTCGACGCCGGTGGAAGAGCCTAAGCCGACTGAAGGGTCCCTGATTTTGCCGTTGTTCAGGTTGTTTGCTGACGCGGCCTCCTATGAGGGTTTGGTAGCGGATCACGAGAAGGGCGGCATCGGATATGGTGACTTCAAGAAGCGTCTAGCAGAAGCTTATTGGGACTACTTTGCCCCAATGCGGGCGCGTCGCGAGGAGCTGATGGCGGATCCGGGATTCGTGGATCAGGTGCTGGCGGATGGCGCGGAAAAGGCGCGTAAGGCGGCGAATGTGGTGCTCGACCGGGTTCGGAAAGCGGTGGGATTGGCTTGATATTGATCCGGTCCGTCCTGGTCTCATTCTTCCCGAACTTTCGGCCTGATCAGTCTGGAGAGGAAAAATGCTTTGCCAAACGGGTGTTGGGTAGGCATGTTGCGCCCGTTCGAGTGACGAAGCACCTGCAGGTTTGTCTGGTGCTCCGGGTTTGAAAACCCTGCTGCCTCCTTTTGGGCTAACGGTCAGGGATTGATCCTCTCCCGGGGAAATCGCATTCGTTCATCCCCGTTTTTTCACGGTTCTTATGGCAGGAGAATTCTTCCGTCAGGGAATCACCCCCTGTGCGATTCAGGAGGTGAGCTATGCCGACCCCATGAATGTTTTCACCAATTTTGAAGTAGCCGACGAAGTGCTCGAGCTCCTTGAAGTCTGATATTTTTCCACATGAGCGACGAAACCACCGAGGAAGCACGCAAGACCCCAAAAGTGTCTGCGAAAGATGCCCCCGTCAAAAAGAAGGCCACCAAGAAGGTAGCTGCCAAGAAAGCAGTGAAGAAGGTTGCCAAAAAGGCCGCCAAGAAAGCGGCCAAAAAGGTAACGAAGTCTGCGGACGATGCTCAGGGGAATCTTCCTTTCGATGCGCCCGAGCCGAAGAAGGTGGTGAAAAAAGAGGGCAAGCCGGAGCAAGCTCCAGCGCCCGTGAAAAGGGAAGCCCGGGAGGACCCTAGTATGGGCGAAGAGCCTGTGAAGTTTGGACGAGTACCCGGTGGCGGTCCGGTGCAGCGCGATGATCGCTCGCAGGACGAGCCGAAGCCCGAAAGGCAGGAGCGCCGTGAGCCGCGTGGTGAGCGTGAAGATTCCGGCGAGCGCCAAGAGCGGACTGAGCGTGGCGAACGCAATGATCGTGGCGAACGGAGCCATCAGGGAGATCGAGGTGAACGGAATGTCCAAGGTGAGCGCAACGATCGCCATGACCGTGGTGAACGCTCTCCGCGAAACGATCGCAACGATCGTGGTGGTGATGCGGATCGTGATGATGGCGGACGCCGTCGGAAGCGTCGTCGGAATCGCCGTCGCGGTGATCGGAATGAAGGCAACAATAGCCGCAACGACGGAAATCGTGGCGACAACCGCAACGAGGGCAATCGTCGTGACGATCGTCGTGACGACCGTCAGGGACGTGGTCGCGAGGACAGCGAAGTGCGGGATCGCCAGGTCGTGCTGGAAGGCCCGAAAGTGGAAGTCGATGGCTTGTTGGAGATGGCTCCGAAAGGCTTTGGATTCCTACGCCTTGCCTCGAAGAAGTTCGAGCAAGCCAAGGATGATGTCTTTGTTTCGCCTGATCTGGTGCGCTCGCATGGACTGCGGGTTGGCGTGTGGATTCACGGTTTGACACAGGAGGGTCCCCGTGGGCCGCAGTTGGTTGAGATCACTTCGATCAACGGCATGCCACCCGAAGAAGCGCGCAAGCTCCCTGCCTTTGAAGAACTCAAGGCGATTAACCCTAGCAAGCGGATTTCTTTTGAGACGACGCAGGATCGCTACACGACGCGGGTGGTGGATTTGATGTCGCCGGTCGGTCGCGGCCAGCGGGGTTTGATCGTTTCGCCGCCGCGTTCGGGCAAAACGACCCTGTTGCTTCACCTCGCTGAGGCGGTGCGCGAACTGCATGATGAGACTCTCCACTTGATGGTAGTATTGGTCGACGAACGCCCGGAGGAAGTGACGGAGTTTCGTCGATGTCTGCCAGAGGCTGAGATCTATGCGAGTTCGAATGACGATCATCCACGCAACCACACGCGGATTGCCGAGATTGCGATCGAGCGTGCCAAGCGGCTCGTTGAGGGCGGCAAGCATGTCTTTCTACTGATGGATTCGATCACCCGTCTGGCGCGCGCCTACAATGGCGGCATGCGCAACACGGGGAGGGGAATCGGATCGGGCGGGGTGATGGTTGGAGCGCTGGAGACGCCGCGTCGCCTTTTTGCTGCGGCTCGGAACACCCGCGAGGCAGGATCTTTGACGATTCTGGCCACAGCACTGATTCAGACGAACAGCCGGGCGGACGACGCGATTTTCCAGGAGTTTAAGGGAACGGGCAACATGGAGCTCGTGCTTGATCGGAAAGTCGCGGAGAACTACATTTATCCGGCAGTTGATATCTTCAAATCGGGGACGCGGCGCGAGGAATTGCTGCTTCCGGCGCATACGCTGCACAAGATTCACATGATCCGGCGCGGGCTTTCCGGGCATCGACCGGAGGAGGCGATGGAGCGCCTGCTGTATTTCCTGAAGAAATTCCCCAACAATCCTCAGATGTTGTTGGAAATCAAAGGGTGATCGGGTGCTCTTTTGGGGCGGGGAAATGCTCAAGTCGGCGGATATGAAGAAATCTGACGAATTTGACTCATTTTAAGAAATATATTCGCCTCTACGTCGTTTATATCTCTGTAAGCCCGAACGCGAAAGGGCTAACGAAATTTGCTGAGAGGCTCAGGCCTTTAAGCCAGAGGCTCGATCGAGCGTTCCTTAGGTTTTTGGGTTTTTTCCTAGGGAATAGCGGTCGGGCCTCATTTCGTTTCGGGGTAGGGCGATTTTGGTCCTTGAGCCTCCGACAAGGGGCGCGGTCAGGGGTTTTCAAAGGCCATCTCATGACGGCTGGGCAGATCGGGCGGCGGGAATGACGCGGCACGACAAACTGCCATTCTTTACAAATCCTAGGCCCTCTGGCATCCATCCGCCGCGATGTCAGATTTGTCCAAGGCTTACGAACCCCAAGAGGTGGAAAAGAAGTGGTATGCGGCTTGGTTGGAGGGGAAGTGCTTTGAAGCCGATGCCTCGTCCGACAAACCCGCTTACTCGATTGTTATCCCGCCGCCGAACGTCACGGGGATCCTCCATTTGGGGCACGTGCTGAACAATGCGCTGCAGGACATTCTCGCCCGCCGGGCACGTCAGACGGGTCACGAGGTTCTGTGGCTCCCTGGCACCGACCATGCCGGTATTGCGACTCAGGCGAAGGTCGAGCGCGAGTTGCGCGAAAAGGAAGGCAAGACCCGCCGTGATCTTGGGCGCGATGCGTTCCTTGAGAAAGTCTGGGATTTCAAGAATCTGCACGGCGACATCATCATCAAGCAGCTCAAGCGATTGGGTTGCTCCTGCGATTGGTCGCGTGAGCGATTCACGATGGACAAGGAATACACCGAGTGGGTGAGTCAGGTCTTCGTCGACCTTTTCAAGGAGGGTCTCATCTACCGAGGCAAGCGGATGGTGAACTGGTGCCCGGTTTCTCTAACGGCGTTGTCGGATGAGGAAGTGATCATGACGCCGCGCAAGTCGAAGCTCTATACGATGAAGTATGAGCTGGTGGATGCGCCGGGTGAGTTTTTGAAGATCGCGACGACCCGTCCGGAGACGCTGATGGGTGACGTGGCGGTGGCGGTGAACCCGAAGGACCCGCGTTATGCGGATTATATTGGTCGCAAGGTGCGTCGTCCGTTTCCTGAGGCGGAGATTCCGGTGATCGCGGATGATCATGTGGACATTGAGTTCGGAACGGGTGCGCTGAAGATCACGCCGGCGCATGACAAGGCTGACTTCGACATTGGGATGAAGCACGGTCTTGAGATCATCGATGTGCTCCATCCGGATGGTACGATCAACTGCCCTGAGTGTCCCGAGTTTGACGGGTTGGATCGCTTTGTCGCGCGCCGGGGTGCGGCAGCAAAACTGGAGGAGATGGGGCTCTTGTTAGAGGTCGAGGAATACGACAATAACGTCGGCTACTCCGAGCGTGCGGGTGTGCCGATCGAGCCGCGTATTTCGATGCAGTGGTTCCTGAAGTATCCCTGCGTGAAGGAGGCAGCGGATGCGGTGGCCGATGGTGACATCATGATGCGTCCGGCGCGTTGGCAGAAGACCTACGCGCACTGGATGGAGAACCTGCAGGATTGGTGCATTAGCCGTCAGTTGTGGTGGGGTCATCAGATTCCGGTTTGGTATCGGAAGGACAAGCTGGATTCGCTGAAGGATGCGGAGTCGCTGGATATGGGTGACCTTGAAGCCGGGGACATCCACGTTGGTATTGATCCTCCGTCAGACGAAGGAAACTGGGTGCGCGATGAAGACGTGATGGACACCTGGTTCAGCTCATGGCTGTGGCCGTTTGCAACGATGGCGGGTGTGGGTGAGCAGAGCGAGACGCTGAAGAAATTCTACCCCACCACTGACTTGGTCACTGGTCCGGACATCATCTTTTTCTGGGTCGCCCGGATGATCATGGCTGGCTACCGAATTGCCGAGCAACTGCCGTTCAAGAACGTGTATTTCACGACGATCATCCGCGACTTGAAGGGCCGGAAGATGAGTAAGTCGCTCGGCAACTCGCCGGACCCGATCGACCTGATGGACAAGTATGGCGCGGATGGCCTGCGCTTTGGTCTGTTGAGGATTGCGCCGGTGGGATCGGATGTGCGTTTCGACGAATCGCAGATCGAGGAAGGCCGGAACTTTGCCAACAAGCTCTTCAATGCCTGCCGGTTCCGCCAGATGGCGGGTGAAGTCGAGCTGCCGGAGAGCGATGATGCGGATGATGAAGAGGAGTTTGAAGCGGTGGGTGATGCGCGTTGCTACCACCTGGACATCATGGCGAAGCTCGATGAACTGAGCGCCGATCTCGAACGCATCTACAAAGACTACCGTTTCGGCGAAATTGCCGCGCGGCTCTATGAGTTCCTTTGGAATGAGTTCTGCGACAAGTTTCTCGAGGCGGTGAAGGGTGACCTGCGTGACTCGGCGACGCTTGAGGCTCGTGCGGTGACGGTGACCGTCTTTGACGCGGTGATGAGCCGTTATCTGCAGTTGCTGCATCCTTACATGCCACACGTGACGGAAGAACTTTCGGAGAAGATGGGCTACATGATGGAAGGTGAGTTCCTGATGAATGCTGAGCTGCCTGATGAGCCGTTGCTGATCGGGCTTTCGAACGAAGAGATTGCTGCGGAGAAAACGAAAGCGGCTGCGGTTTACGAAGCGGCCGGTCGTTTGCGGAACCTGAAGGCGGAGTACCACGTGGCGAGCCGTCGCGATGTGGGTTTCGTGATCAAGCGGTCGCCGGAGTGGTTAGCCAATGAGACGGACGTGCTGGCTTTGCTTGCGGGAGCAGGGGAGATCGTGCTGGATGAGGACTTCGATGCGCCGAAGGGCACACCGATTTCTCTAACGGGGATCGGAGAAGTGGCGATGCCGCTCGATGGCCTGCTGGATGTCGAGGCGGAAAGGGTTCGGATCACGCGGGAGATTGAGAAGACTTCGCAGGAACTGAAACGCTCGGAAGGGAAGCTCGGGAATGCCAGCTTTGTCGATCGTGCGCCGCCGGAGGTGGTCGAGCAGGAGAAACTCCGCCTCGAAGAATGGCGGTCGAAGCTTGCTCAGCTTGAAGAGATGCTCAAGGGGCTCGGATGAGGTCTTGTAACCGATGCTGCGAACGCTAATCTCCGCTTCTTAACTCCGCCGTAAGTGCAGACACTGGAAACCATCAAAGGAATCAAGCCTGATGACCGCGAGCTTCTCGAAGCGGCGGGTTGGCTGGATCCGCGTCAGCTGGCACAAGCCACTGCCGACGAGGTCTTTGCCGAGTTGGTGAAGGCGAATGGGATCCTCAAATTGGTCAAGAAGGTCCCCAAGACCGCGGCGATTGCGGGATGGATCGCCAAGGCGCAGGAGCTGACGGGTGAGTCGCCGGGTGAAACCGAGGAGGAGTCATCGGACACCGTGGAACTTCATGGTGAGCCTGAAGTCGGCCCCGCTGGCCCCGTGAATTACGAGGCGGATCCGGACGTGCAGGAAATGCTCAAGCTGGCACCAATGGCGCTTCCTCTTCCCAATCGGCTGCTTGCGGAAAAGGGGATCTCTCCGTCGGAGATTGCAATCGCGCCGGTGCTTAATCGAGCAGAGAGCGATTTAGAAGTCCGTGTGACGGCGAGAGAGCGGCGGATTGGAGCTCCGGTCAGCCAGAACTCTCCGAGAGGCCGGCATGGAGGCGTCGTCAAGGTCGCGGACTCCAGTCGGAGTCTCACTGATGGCAGCAGGAGAGGGCTCGATACTTCGCGGCTGCGGACGATAGAGCCGTCCGATGAGGAGCCTGATTCCTCTCAAAATGAGCGAAGAAGGCAGAGCCGGGACGAGCGGCTGACACTGCTTCGGACGACCCGTGAGAGCACCAACCGTGGGAAAAAACCGGGGACCCGTCGCTACATTCGCGGGGTTCTTCATGATCGGCCTTATCAAGTTTGGTTTGGCAGTCTGATCGTGATTCTTTTCCAGTTCACGGTGCCGCTTTCGATCATTTCTGCCGTGCTGCTAATGATTTCCGAGCACTCGCCGACGAAGTTGAGCTGGGTGCCGTCATGGATCATTGTGTTTCCTCTGGCGCTGCCCATTTTAGGAATTCTTTATTTCACGGTCTCGTTCGGCGTAAAGTGTCGGGTTTGTGGGCAGAAGGTGCTGGTTCACCGGCACTGTCGAAAAAACACCAAGGCCCATCATATTCCAGGATTGGGCTACGTGCTTCCGCTCGCGGTTCAGACGCTGCTCTTCCGCTGGTTCAACTGCACCTTCTGCGGCACGTCGATCCGGATTAAGGAGTAGGGGAACAGCTGGAATTCGAAATCTGAGATCTGAGATTTGAAAAGGGGGGCCGTGTCTGCTGGCTTTCTGATCCCTGAATCCTGAACCCTTTTCCCCAAGGCCGGAACCGCAAGCGAGCTCTATTCCCGGGCTTTTGAATCGATGGCGATCGTCACAGGTCCGTCGTTGATCAGGGCCACTTTCATATCGGCACCAAACTTTCCGCGGCCAACGGGCCTAGCGAGTTCCTTTTCCATCAAGCTGCAGAAGGATTCGTAAAGTGGCTCGGAAACTTCGGGTCGCGCGGCACGAATGAAAGAGGGGCGGTTGCCCTTTTTCGTCAGGGCGTGAAGGGTGAACTGGCTGACGACGATGGCGTCTCCCGCGATGTCGGCGAGGGAAAGATTCATCTTGTCGTCGGAGTCGCCGAAGATCCGCATGCGGCAGATTTTCCCGACGAGCCATTCGGCATCAGAAAGCGCATCGCCCTCCTCGATGCCCAGTAGGACGAGTAGGCCGTAGCCGATGGCTGAGACGACCCGGTGGTCGATGGTCACCGAGGCTTCGGAGACCCGCTGGATGATGACACGCACGGGCAGTCAGTATTTTGGGACGCTTGGATCGATTTGATCGGACCAGGCATCGATGCCGCCTTTCATCGACCATGCCGGGAGGAGTCCGCATGATCGCAGCCAGGCGGTGGCGCGGAGCGAGCGCATGCCATGGTGGCAGTAGACGATGCTTGGCTTGCCCTTCTCGATGATGGCTTCAGCCGCGATCGTGAAGTTGGAGAGAGGGACGAAGCGGGCGTGCGGAAGGTGGTTGAAGTTCCACTCATCCTGCTCACGGCAGTCGATCAATTGAATCGAGTCATTTGCGATGGCGGCAGCGAGGGCGTTGACCTTCTCGACTGTTAGCTCGAAGCCGGACTCGGGATCGGGGAGGCTGGATTCAGGCATCACTCGACGATGACGGTAGTTCCGACCTGAGCGTTTTCGAAGAACTTCCTGGCCATCTTGTCGGGCATGCGGACACAGCCGTGCGAGGCGTTGTAACCGGGAAGATAGCCGGTGTGCATCCCGATGCCGCCATCGAAGCGAAGGAAATTCCACATCGGTGCACCGACATAGTATGCTCCGGGTGGGACCTTGTCCTTTTTCATGTTCACGTCGTCATTGATGATGCGATCGGTGCCAATTTCCTTGAAGACGCCGTAGAGGTTGGAGCGGTGGTCACGGCTTTTTTCGGTCACCTTGAAGGTTCCGGCGCGGGTGTCGTATCCTTCATCACCGGAGGAAATTCGGGACACTCCGACGAGCTCCGAGCCTTTGTAAAAGTAGGCCTT
Source organism: uncultured Haloferula sp. (assembly GCA_964628795.1). Classification (GTDB taxonomy): domain Bacteria; phylum Verrucomicrobiota; class Verrucomicrobiia; order Verrucomicrobiales; family Akkermansiaceae; genus Haloferula. The sequence goes on from CAZVMS010000304.1 coordinate 10,341, forward strand.
CTGCTGCTTGCGGTTGATCTTGATCAAGGGAGTTCCTGTCTTTCCGTCGCCCGCCCAGTAGGACATGTCATCGGGCAGGGCGGCGCCTGGATCCGTGGGGGCGCGTTGCTGCTCTTGGGCTGGGCCATAAGCGGCGAGGTAGCGGCTTTCGCCGCCACCGCCGACTGAGTTAGTCCAATCGCAGGAGGTGGTGGCAAGGCCGAGCAGGCTGAGGAAAAAGGCGGCTTTCATGGGTGGCATAGGGCGTGGCGGATTGATAACCGCATTTTGCTGATGGTCAAGGTGTGAGACGGGGGTTGCAAGGGCTCCACGAAGTGCTATTGAACGGGCCGAATCCACGAATTTATGCCGAATTACGACTACAAGTGCCAGACCTGCGGTGACGTCTTTGAGGTGTTCCAAAGCATGAATGATCCCAAGCTTGAGGATTGTCCGCAGGTGGGATGTGAAGGAAAGGTCAAGCGCCTGCTTGGAACCGGGTCAGGTCTCATTTTCAAAGGCGGCGGCTTTTACCAGACCGACTATCGCTCCCAGTCTTACAAGGAGGGTGCGAAGAAGGAGAGCGAGGCCGGAAAGCCAAAGACCGAGCCGAAGGCGGAATCGAAACCAAGTGCCCCATCCGCCTCGCCCAAGTCTGCGGACTGACGAGGCGCTTCCCACACCCGATCCTTTCTGCTAGCGCTAACTTATGGCTGATAAAGAAAAAGAACCGAAGTCCAAGAGCGGCTGTCTGGGAAAGCTCGGCGTGCTTTTCCTGCTGCTGATCGTTGGTGGATTGGGCGCGGCGCTTTTCCAGATTTCGCAGCCTCAGGACATGTCGGATATTGCGGGCTATGGTCCGCGCGGTGCCGGGCAGTCGGCCCGTAACCTCAAGGGTGTCCTCGCAAACTCGCTCAAGGGTGGCTATGAACTCTCTCTCACCGAGCATGATCTGAATCTCTACCTTCGCGATACGCTCAAAGTGAAACAGGGTGGGCTCCTTGAGAGTCAGGTGAGCTTGGATGACGTTGCGATAAGACTGAAGGATGACTACGCCGAGATCATCATGGTTCGGACGGTTGCGGGATATCCCTTCACGCTCTCGATGTATCTGCGCGTCGAGCAAAGCGAGCTTCCCAATGGGGCGATTCTGAAGGAAGTCCTGCGCAATCGTGGTCCCTACCACGAAAGTATTCCTCGTCCGGGTGTGGGTGGCCGCTTTGGCAAGTTGCCGGTGCCGGAAGGGTTCATTCTGCTGGTGATGCCGGCGTTTGAAAAACTCGCGGCGGTCTACCGGGATACGGGATCAAAGGAGCCCGTCAAAGAAATGGATTTCATCGAGGAAATGGCCCGGTTTTCCATCATCGATGGGAAACTGGTTCTGGATCCGCGACCGAATACAGGCGAGATGATGGGGCCCGGAGTGTTTTGATGAAGCGTGCGATTCCATTCTCGCTCCTGCTCTTGTGCGCGACCTCCGCGCTGGCGCAGGAGGAGGCCGTGCCGCTGCTCGATGTGGAGGCGATTCTGCCTGAGGATGAAATGGTAGCGTTCGAGATTGAGGAGCCGAAAGTCGATGAGGGTATTGAGCTGGCTGAGCGGGCGATCTCCGCAAGCAAGCAATTTTCCGTGACGGGCGGAGAGATGGGACAGCGTGGCTCCCTGGCGCTGGAGGCCGAGGAAGTTCGTACAGGTTTCCACCAGTTGCTCGGCCTCGAGAATCCTCCAGTGGTGGTGCCGATCGAGATCATTCTCCACGGCAAGGCGGGGGATCCACCAAGGAAGCGGCCTTTGGCGTATCAACTCCGCTTCACGAAGGATATCTTCCTGTTAGAGATTCACGTCGATCTCTCCCGAGGCATCGACCGCGATCGCATGGAGCGAGCGATTCTTTCAGGACTGCTCTATGAGTGCAGTCTGATCGAGGTGAAACCCGGCACGCTGGATTCGCGACTGCTGGTTCCGATCTGGCTGGTGGAGGGGCTTCGTGAGACGCAGAAATGGCGTGCCGGCAAGGGTGATCGGAAAATTTACGAAGGGGTCTTCAAACAGGGCGGAATGTTCACGCTGGATCAGCTGATGAGCATGAACGAGGCCGGTTTCGAGAGGCTTGATGGTGCCTCGCACGTTGGCTTCCGCGCGCTCTCCGGTGCCATGGTCATGGCGCTGCTGGAGCAACCTCGAGGACAGGAATCTTTCGTCAGCTTCTGCCATGAAGTGGCGCGCTTCGATGGGGAAATGCCGATTCTTCTGCGCCAGCATTTCCCTGAACTGAACCTTTCCGAGCAAAGTCTTGCCAAGTGGTGGGCGCTCACGCTCGCCAGGCTCGCCGATGCCCCGCTGACCGAAGCTTTGGGTATTGCGGAGACCGAGAGCTTGCTCTTGGAGGCATTGCGGATTCGCTACCGGAAGGACGATGCGGTTTTGGCGAGCCTGCCTTTTGAGCAGTGGGAGGATGTTCTGCTCGATGAGGAAACGGAGCGCTTCGCCGCCGTTCGCCCGGCCCAGGAATCCTTGAACCGATTGAGCTATCGTTGCTTCCCATCCTATCGTCCTTTGATTTTGGATTACCATCAGGCGCTGATCGACTGGGCGAGTTTTCGCAAACTGGATGATCTCAACGAGCTGCTTGCAGATCTTTCCGAGAGCCGTACCTTGATGTTAGGACGCTCTGTTAGGGCCAGGGACTACCTCGATTTTAAGGAAATCGCTGAGGCTACCGAACTCAGTGGGAGCTTCGACGATTACATCCGACTGATCGATGAGTTGAAGGAGCGACCTCGGCCTCAGCGGGAAGATCCGATCTCCAAGTATCTGGATACCATGGAGAGGGTCTACGAGCGACCGGGGCGGAGAAGGAGGTAGGTTTTAGTGGGAAGCCCAGTGGATTCCGGGTTGCGGAGGTGCCAGGAATGGAGTGAGCTAGGTGGGTGTTTCCGCAACTGCTCATCTTTCTTTCCTTCTTCGCGCTGGTTGCGGCGTTTGCCGCGCGTTGGTGGTTTTGGGATCGGGAGCGCGACAGGGGCCGGAGGATGGAGTGTTCGATGACGGTCTCTGAACTTTGCGAACGACTGGGGCAGCCGAGGAAAAAGCCGAATGATTTCAAAGACGCGGCGGCCTTGGGCAGTGCTCTGAGGGACTGTGGACTTCGCCTATTGGAGAAGGATGGTCTGCTGCTGGCGAAGAAGCGCCGTGCCGGATGGTGGAGCCTCAAGATCTTGCCCATTTTGGTGGCGATCATCTGCGTGTTCGCTGCGGTTTTTCAGCGAGTTCCTTTCAAGTGGGTGCTGGCGATTGGCTTGATGATCATCGCGCTGCATGTGGTGCAGCGGGTCGTCGGGCTGGGCGTCGAATTGAAAGCGGTAAGGCGCGGGCTCGATGAGTTCAAGAAGAAGGGCGGCCTCCGCCGGATGAGCGAGGAGGAGGCGATCGTCGACTGCGCGAAGGCGAGCGTGTGGGAGACGATTTTGCCTTGGTAGTGGTGCGCCTGCGCGCCGAAAGGCTACGACACGCCCAAATACTCCTTCACTTCCTCGAGCGTGCGTGTGTTGAGCACGTCCTGTTTGCGGAGCCAGCCTTTGCGGGCGACGTTTGCGCCGAAGCGGAGAAATTGGATTTGGCTGGGGTGATGGGCGTCGGGATTGATGGAGGTGAGCACGCCCTTATCGCGGGCTTTGTGCCACCAGCGCCAGTCCATGTCGAAACGCTTCGGATTGCAGTTCAACTCGATGATCGTGCCGGTGCGCACGGCGGCGTCGATGATCTTGTCGTGGTTGACGGCGTAGGCATCACGACGGAGCAGGATCCGACCGGTTAGGTGGCCGATCATGGTGACGTGCTCGTTCTCCATCGCGCGGATGATGCGCTGAGTCATTTCATCCTCGCTGAGGGAAAAGGCGTTGTGGACGGAGGCGACGCAATAGTCGAGTTGAGCGAGGATGTCGTCATCGAAGTCAAGAGAGCCGTCTTTCAAGATGTCGACTTCCGAGCCGGCGAAGATGTGGAGTTCGTCGCCGTGGTTTTCATTCCAGACGCGGATCTTGTCGACCTGGCGGAGCAGGCGGTCGGGATAGAGTCCGTTGGCTTGAGGTGAGGATTTCGAGTGATCCGCGATGCCGAGATAGCGCAGACCGAGCTCGATGGCGGCTTTGCCCATCTCTTCGAGGGTGGCTTTGCCGTCGGACTCGGTGGTGTGGTTGTGGAAGGTGCCACGCAGGTTTTCCCAGCTGACGAGTTGCGGAAGTTCGCCGGCGTCAGCGGCTTCGATTTCGCCACGGTTTTCGCGGAGTTCTGGTTCGATGAAGTCGAGACCGAGGACTTTGTAGATGTCGCGCTCTTGGTGGACTTCGGGGAGCTCACCATCGCCGGTGAAGCCGTATTCGTTGAGTGAAAGCCCTTGTTTCAGGGCGCGGGAGCGGATAGCGACGTTATGCTCTTTGGAGCCGGTGAAGTATTGCAGGGCGAAGGGGAATTGAGCGTTGGAGACCGCGCGGAGATCACACTGAAGGCCATTTTCGAGGCGGATCGAGCACTTGGTGTCGCCGTGAACGATGACTTCGTGAACGAGTTCCAGCTTGGAAAAGTAATCGGTGAGCTCGGCGGGATGGTTGGTGGCGACGATGAAGTCGAGGTCGCCGACGGTTTCTTTGGAACGTCTCAGGGATCCGGCATACTGTGCCTGTATGACTTCGGGGTGCGATCGAAGGAGGTCGAGGATTTCCTCGGCGATCGGAGTGGCGACGAAGAGGTTGAAGCGGTCGGCGAATTGCTCTCGCCGGGCGATGGCTTCGAGGATTTTTTGTTCGGTCTTTTTGCCGAATCCGGAGAGGGAGGCGACTTTGTTTTCCTCGCAGGCGGCTTTCAGCGAGGCGATCGAGTCGATGCCGAGTTTCTTGTGGAGGGCTCCGACTTTTTTGGGGCCGATGCCTTCGAGGTCGAAGAGGTCGAAAAAGGAGTCGGGGTAGTTCGCTCGGAGCTTTTCGTGGAACTCGAGTTGGCCGGTGGTGGCGAGTTCGTGGAGTTTCTGCTGGAGAGCTTCGCCGAGGCCTTTGATGCCGCTAAGTTCGTTGGACTTGGCGAGGGCTAGGATGTCGTCGTCGGAAGTGCGGACGATTTCGGCACCGTTGCGGTAGGCACGGGTTTTGAAAGGGTTGGCTCCTTCAACTTCGAGGAGCAGGGCGATCTCGTCGAGGACGGCGGCGAGGGATTCGCGGGTGGCGTCGGGCATGCAAGGATTCAAACGCGGGGACGAGGATGGGGCAACGGATTTGCTTTTCGATGCGTGGAATTACTGGGCAAGAGGCTGCTGAGCATTTTGCGAACGGCATCAATCTCATGTGGCTCGACCACTTGGCCATGACCGACGATGATTCGCTCGAAATCCCAGTCCAACAGTTGGTCAAGAGATCGGCGGAAAGCATCTTTGTCTTTGATGGCTCCGCAGAAACGTTTCGACATGCCGGGTGCGTGTCTGAATCCCAAGGCGGGGTAAAGCAGGAGCTTCGTCCAGCGGCTCGGAGCCTTGCGATAGTTAAAGATGAGATCCGCGACGATCAGGGTCCGTGAGGGACGATGAAGGAGGATGTATTCATTGAAGGAAAGGTTGCCTTCGATCTTCATGATTGCGATCTCCGGTGACCATTCTTCGGGAGGCTCGGCGAGAGATTGAACCGGGAAAGAAACCCGTTTTTCAAAGCCCGGAGGTGCGAAAAAGGGGATGGCAGTGAAGGTGTTGCGGCCTGCATTGCTGAAGGTGTCGTGATCGAGCATCGCTTCAACCAGCCATGAGGGCTCGCCTGCTTTTTGGATCGCCTCGATATCCTTGGCCAGGAAAGGGGCGGTCGAGTGAATGAGCAATTTGCCGGATGCCAGCCGGATCACTGCGACATTGCGCATGATGTCGGCACCAATCACTTTGAGCGGGTAGGTGAGCAGCCAGAGGTTGTCGGCGAGTTTTTTCATAGGTTTCCTCCGGCAGTCAGGCGTGATTTCAGCGAAGCGCAATCATGGTTTGCCGGAAGTCGGATCGATGGGGTTCGATTTTCCGTGCGTGCCGGTTGAAATGGGGCATTCCTTTCCCGCAGCGGAATCGATGAGCGAGGAACCTACCAATATGAGCGAAGAGCTCGAAGAGAACGAGGCCCCCGGTTTGCGTCAGGATCTGGCGGTGCTGATGAAGGTCCGGCTGAACGTGTTCGTGCTGATCACGACTTTCTTCGGTTTCCTGCTTGCGTCCAAAGGGACGGCTTTTGACTTGGTTTTGCTAATGCACACGCTCATCGGGACGGCGGCGGCGGCTTTCGGCTCGGCCGCTTTCAATCAGCTGATGGAAGTCGATCTGGATGCTCGGATGAAGCGCACGGCGAACCGGCCTCTGCCATCGCGGCGGATGGATCCGCTTTTTGCTTTTGGCGTGGGCTGGGTGCTTTCGGCGGCGGGAATCATTCACCTCGCAGCGAAGGTGGGCACGGTGGCGGCGGTGCTGGCGGCGGGGACGGTGGCACTTTACGTCTTCATTTACACGCCGATGAAGCGGATGAGCAGCGTCAACACTCTGGTTGGGGCGATTCCGGGGGCGATTCCGCCGGTGATGGGTTGGGTGGCGGTGCCGGGGCATGGGCTTGATCAGGGGGCGGCGTTTCTTTTTGCGCTGCTGTTTCTTTGGCAACTGCCCCATTTCGTGGCGATCAACTGGCTTTGCCGGGAGGAATACGAGTCAGCGGGTTACAAGATGTGGAGCGACGGCGATGTGTCGGGGCGTCGGAGTGCGCTGCTGAGTGCGATTTTCTCGCTGGTGCTGGCGGTGCTGCCGCTTTGGCCGTGGTTAGCGGGGCTGACCCCGGGGCTGCCAGGGCACATCGCGCTGGGTGGTGGTGTGCTCCTTGGGCTGGTGATGGTTGGGCTTTCCGGGCGCTTCATGCGTGATGGCGAACGCAGCTCGTTTCGGAAACTTTTCCTCTTTACGCTGCTCTACTTGCCGCTTGAGCTCGGATTGCTTGCGTTTGCATGGAGGTAGTCTAGTTTCCGCCGCCCCATGAAGCGGTATCCTGCTGAAGACCTCGAACCTGCGGTTCGCGACCCGAAAAAACTACGCCTGACCGGGATCATTCTGGTCGTGCTGATGCTCGTCAGCGGTTTTGGAATCCTGATCGCCTACAACCGCTCGGCGAAGCGACAGGCGGGCGATGATCGTCCGGCGCTGGGCACCGGGCGTCTGGATAAGAATTTCCGCGTCTGGCGTCAGGACGAGAGCGAGGCTGGACTGCTCGACATGGCGGGGGAGGTGTTCGTGATTTCTCCGGTGAGTTTTGAACACCCTGAGGGATGGGTGGCGACCCGCCAGGTGCTCGGCGATTTGAAGGCGCGCTACGGTGAGCGTGATGACTTTCACCTTGTGATGATCACGGTGGACCCCGAGAACGAGCCGCCAACTAAGCTCGCGGCTTACGCCGAGGAGCTTGGCGCGGAGTTGCCGTTCTGGTGGCTGGTCGGGGCGAGCGAGGAAAGCACGCATAAGTTTCTCAAGAACCGTCTCAAGGCGCAGATCATGCCTCACAAGAAAGATGGCGAGTGGCAGTATGATCGCTCGTTGGTGATCGTGGATCGCGATCGTCACCTTCGTCAGGCGACGGTTCGCGCCAAGAATGCCAAGGGGAAAGAGTTGAATTTTAGAAATCCGGTGCCAATGGATTTCGAGCAAGCGGCTGCGTGGGATGCTGAGGGGAGATCTGAAGGGCTCGAGAAGAGCAACGTGGAAACCATGAAGGATCTTCTCTTCAAGACAATCGATGATTTGCTCGCTCAGCCTGCCGCCGAAACCCGAGGTGTTGAACAAAAGCCATGAGTAAGAAAGCCCAAGTCGTCGCCATCTACTCTGTCGTCACCGGTCTTTCGCTGGCGATGATCATCTACTTCATCAGCCTAGGGAAGCAGGTGCCGACCGCAGACTTGCCGATCGTTTCTGATGCAGGGAAAGAGGACGTGGTGATGATGTTCCCGATTGAGAAAGACATCGATCTCACCAATCAGGAGGGTGAGGCGGTGAAGCTATCGGACATCAAGGGGGAGGTGACTCTGATTGCCGAGTTTTTCGCCGTCTGTCCTCACTGCGCGGTGCGAAATGGGAAGGAGTTGGTGGAGATCTACAAACAGTTCGGAGATCATCCGGAATTCAGGATCGTGTGCATCAGTGTGGACCCGGAGGTCGATCAGGTCGAGCAACTGAAGTCTTATGGAGATTCGCTTGGGGCGGATCCGAGGAATTGGTGGTTCGTCCGCGGCGAGAGCGATGAGGTGGTGCATGATTACCTCGAGAACACCCTGAAGTTTTTTAAAATCAAAAAGTGGCGGAACCCAGTGGATATCGCGAGCAATGGTCGCTATTCCCATGACATGGGATTCATGCTGGTGAACCGGGATTTCGAAGTGATCGGCAAATGGCCCTTGGTCGATGCTCGGTCGGATGAGGCGGTGGAACGCGATCCCGGACTCTACGGAAAGCTGAAACTTGAAATGTATGATCGCATCCGCGAAGAACTCGACAACCAATGAGTGACGAAAGATCCGAGTGGCTGGCGAAGCCCGCAAATGAAGCGCTTTCTCGAAAGCTGAAGTTGGTTTCCTGGGTGCTGTCGACGGTGGTGCTTTTGTTGGTGGTCGTGATGCAAAAAGTGCGGTTGCCTCTGCCGGATGGTTGGAGCACTTCGATGCTGCCGCCATTTCATGCCGGGGTGAATGCGGCGGGGGCGCTGGTGCTGATCCTCGCGCTGGTATTTATCAAGCAAGGCAAGGTCGCGGCACACAGGGCGGCGATGATGGCGGCGATGGGTTTGTCGGTGCTGTTTTTGCTCTCTTATGTGGCGTATCACATGACAAACGATCCGACCCGCTATGGTGGCGAGGGGCCGATGCGGACGGTTTATTTCTTCCTACTGATCACGCATATCGTTTCGGCGGCAGTGAGTTTTCCGTTCATCCTTTTCACCTTCGTGGCGGGTTTGACGAATCGCTTCTCTGATCACCGTCGTTTGGCTCGCTGGGTGTTCCCGCTGTGGCTCTACGTCGCGGTGACGGGGCCGGTGTGTTATTTGATGCTCAGGCCTTACTATTGAAGCTTGGCCAAGTGGCTTGGTGCAGACAGATTTCCGGCTGTGAAAGTTCTTAGTTATCGTGATCCCGGATACGCGGAGTTCGTCAAGGGTTTGAAGCGTCGGGCGATTCCGGGGGATGATGTTCGGCACCTGGTGACGGGGATCATTTCGGAGGTTTCGGCGAAGGGGGATGAGGCCTTGTTTGGCTACGCCAAGCAGTTAGATCGGGTGGAGCTTTCCGAGGAGAGTCTTTTCGTGACGGACGAGGAGTTCGCCGAGGCGAAGAAAGCGGTGTCGCCTGCGACGAAGATGGCAGTGGCGGCGAGCTTGAAGAATATCACCGAGTTTGCGAAGCGCAGTATGCGCAAGGACTGGTCGTATCGGAATGCGGAAGGAGCTCGTGTGGGTGAGAGATTTACGCCGTTTGACCGGGTGGGGGTTTATGTGCCGGGTGGAAAGGCACCCTTGGTTTCGACGGCGCTGATGACGGCGGGTTTTGCCAAGGCGGCGAAGGTTCCCGAGATTCTCGGCGCGACACCCTGTGGGCCGGATGGGAAGGTGAATGCGGCTTTACTCTATGCCCTGCATGCCTCCGGAGTGCGCGAGGTGATCAAGGTGGGTGGTGCGCAGGCGATTGCGGCGATGGCTCTGGGAACGGAGTCGGTGCGACCGGTAGATCGGGTTTTTGGTCCGGGAAACAAGTTTGTGGTCGAGGCGAAAAGGCAGTTGGTCGGAGCGGTATCGATCGATCTTTTGCCAGGACCGAGTGAGATTTTGGTGCTTTCTGACAAGACCGGGAACGCAGAGTTCATTGCGGCGGACTTGCTGGCGCAGGCGGAGCACGGGGGAGATAGTGTGATCGGATTGGTGAGTGACTCGAAGTCGCTGATCGGAAAGGTGCAGAAGGCGATTGCGGCACAGTTGAAGCGCTTGTCGCGTGCAGACTACATCCGAGAGGTGATCGAGAAGGAGACTTTCATGCTACACGTGGAGTCGTTCGCGGATGGCGTGGCGATTTCGAATGATTTTGCGCCTGAGCACTTGTCGTTGATTTGTGCGGACGAGAAGAAGTGGCTGAAGAAAGTTCGCACGGCGGGTGCGATTTATGTGGGGAATCTTTCTGCGGTGGCGGTGGGGGATTTCCTTGCGGGGCCGAGTCACACCTTGCCGACGGGTGGGGGTGGGCGTTCGTTCTCTGGCTTGCGGGCAGATCAGTTCCAGCGCCGGACGAGTGTGGTGAAGCTTGGTGCGAAGGCGGTGAAGAAATCGTTGGCCTCGGTGGAGGAGTTCGCGCGGATCGAAGGGCTTGATGCGCACGGAAGATCAGTGAGCATTCGGGTTGATGGTTGATCGAGTTAGGCAGTTAGTGAAGGGGTTCCAATGATGACCAATTCGTCACCTTGCATCCACGCCGAATACGACTGGGTGCCAACTCCTTCTCCTTGTTCACTCGTCGCGGCCGGGTGAGCGGCGCAGGCTTTTTTTGTTTGAGAGGATGCGCTTGTCGGCGACGGAGCGTTGCTTGGATCTCCGTGAACGGCGACGTTTTTGTCGGCGAACCTTTTCCATTTCCTGTTGGCGCTTGGAGGCTTTGCCGAGGCGGATTTCGTCGAAGGTGTCGCAGAGGTCGCGGCGGGCGGCGTAGCGGTTCATCTCGCGGGAGCGTGACGACTGGTTCTTGACCTCGATGCCGCTGGGCTCGTGCTTGATGTAGACGCAGGAGTGGGTCTTGTTGATTTTCTGACCACCGGAGCCAGATCCGAGGATGAACTTCTCTGTTAGGTCGGCTTCGAGGATACCGAGCTTTGCCATGCGCTCATCGAGTGCGGCTTGTTTTTCGGGACTCACCATGTGCTAGCTTATGAAACATCAAGTCGCCAAGAACGCAAAGTTTAAGGCTTTTGGACTCGGCTTCTGTAGGCGGTGGCCGCTTGAGTGATGCTTGAGGCAAGATCCGCTTCGGGCTGGGCGAAAGGAGGCACGAACCAGGGGTAGCTGCCGAGGAGGTCGGTGATGACGGCGATTTCTCCGTCGCAGGTGTCGCCGCCGCAGCCGATGCCGATGGTGGGGACGCTGAGCTCTTTGGTGAGTTGGCGGGCGGCATCGGGAATGACGCTCTCGAGAACGATGGCGAAGACGCCAGCTGCGATAAGTGCGTTGGCTCCTTCGAGAAGGGCGCTGATTTGTTCAGGGGTTTTGCCCTTTTTTCGGTAGCCTCCTTCTTCGAGGACGCGCTGGGGAAGCATGCCGAGGTGGCCGCAGACGGGGATGCCGGCGCTGGTGATCGCTTTGACTTTATACGCCTGACGGATGCCGCCTTCGAGCTTTACGGCGTCGGCCCCGGCTTCGATGAGCAACTCGGCATTGGCCAAGGCCATGTCCGGCGTTTCGTAGCTGTTGATCGGGAGGTCGCCGACGACAAGGGCTTTCGTCCTCGCGCGGGCGACGGCGGCGGTGTGATGAAGCATGTGCGCCATGGTGACGTGGGTGGTGTCGGGATAGCCGAGCACGACCATGCCGAGGGAGTCGCCAACTAACAGGAGGTCGATGCCGGCTTCATCGAGAAGCCGAGCAGTCGGATAGTCGTAGGCCGTTAGAGTGGCGAGGCGGGTGCCGTTTTTCCGCTGGCGGATGGCGTGGGCTTTTTCGATGCCGGTCACGGGGGGAAGATTGGTCCTTGGTGGGAAAAGTTACAAGCTGCTCGGCTACCAGGCGCTCTGCACGAGGGCGAGAGGCGGTTCCTCGGTATCGAGGTGAGAGAGATGCTCGGCGATGGTGGCGGAGTCGCCTGGAAGAATGAGGTCCGGCCGGATGTCGGCAAGGGGTTGGAGAACGAAGCGCCGCGAGGTGAGACGAGGGTGGGGGAGTTCGAGGAGACCTTCGGACTCGGTGGCTTCCCCGTGGTAGAGGACATCGACATCGACGATGCGCGGGGCATTTCGCTCGGTCCCCGGGACTCGTCCAAGGTGGAACTCGATGGATTGGGTGGCATTGAGAAGCTCGTAAGGGGTGCCGGGGTATTCGATTTCGATGACGGTGTTGTAGAAATCAGGGGAGCCATCCGGGCAGGCGACCGGGGCTGTCTGATAGATGGGAGACTGAAGAAATTCACTACCCTTGGGCGCGAGTTTTTTCAGGAGATCACGGGCTGCCTGGAGGTGGTGCAGGCGGTTTCCAAGATTGGAACCGAGGGCGATGCCGGCGCGCATTTTGGTGATTGAGGAATATCGGAGGGAAGCTCGTGATTCCCTTACTTGAGGTCCAGCACGTCCTGCATGTCGTAGAGGCCGGCGGGCTTGTCGGCCAGCCAGATGGCGGCTCTAACTGCTCCGGTGGCGAAGGTCATGCGGGAGGAGGCTTTGTGGGTGAGTTCGACGCGTTCGCCATCGGCCGCGAACATCACGGTGTGGTCGCCGACGACATCGCCACCGCGCAGGGTGTGCATGCCGATTTCACGTTGGGTGCGCGCACCGGTGATGCCGAAGCGACCGTGTTTGATGTCGTCCTCATAGGAGGTGCCGGTTTCCTCGTTGAGGATTTCTAACAGACGGCGGGCGGTGCCGGATGGGGCATCAATCTTGTGGCGGTGATGCATTTCGACGACTTCGATGTCGAAGGTTTCCTGCTTGAGGACCTGGGCTGCTTTGCGGGTCAGCCAGAAGAGGGTATTGACGCCGACGGAGTAGTTGGCGGCCCAGACGATCGGGATCGACTTCGAGGCTTCCACGATGGCGGCGCGTTCTTCGTCGCTATGACCGGTGGTGCCGATGATCAGGCGGGTGCCGTTTTTCAGTGCGGCGTCGAGCACTTCCTTGGTGAAGGAGTGGATGGTGAAATCGATGACCGTGTCTGCCTTGGCGATGGCGGCTGTTAGGTCTTGGCCGGCATCGTGGGTCGAGGCGATGGAAGCGTCCGGATTGGCTTCGGCGGCGGCGATGATGGCCTGGCCCATGCGTCCGGATTCACCGGTGACGAGGATGTTGATCATAATTCTTCGTTTTCTGGTCGGTAGGTTCCCGCGTAGCCGGGCGTGTAGAGGCGTAGGCCGAGAATGCTTGCCATCACGGGGAAGTGTTTGTCCACGGAGTAAACTCGGCAATCCTCGTTGAGCGCGAGGGTTGCCACGAGGACGTCATTCCAAGGAATCTTGAAGCCTGATTGGCGGAGCTTTGCAAAATGGTCACCCGCCTTTCTCCAGATTTTCTGATCATTACGGAGGTAGGGGATGACGGAGCACCAGCCTTTGAGGCGTTCGACCTCTTCGGGGTGGGCCCCTCCGAGATACTCCATTTCTACAGGTCCGCAGAGAGTGGCTTCGTAAGCATCGAGCAAACCCCGAACGGCGAGTTTTGCCTCCATGCTGCCCTTGGTGCGATGGGCCTCGATCCAAGCACTGGTATCGACGAGAACCATGGAATCAACGGTCGAAGGCTTCGATTTCGTCGTTGGTCATTGGATAATCACCAAATTCCCCTTCCATCAGCTTGCGACCAAACTCGCTGGCCATGTGGCGGCGGATGAATTCCTGAGCCGCCTTGACGACGGCTGGTCCTTTCTTCTTCTCTCCAGTGAGGCGCATGGCTTCCTCGAGAAGTCCCTCCTCGATATCGATCGTGATTCGCATAGGATTTCGATATGATGAAAAAAGATGAGAGTCAAACGCTAAAAATCATCAAAAAGCATCAATCGATGAGATCATTTGCGCCAAGTAGCTCTCTGAGCTGGGCTCGTTGAGCGTCTTGAAGGCCGACGAGAGGAAGGCGGAACTCGTTGGTGCAGTGACCTTGGAGGGCGACGGCTTCCTTGATTGGCACGGGATTGACCTCGATCGACATCAGGTTGCGGAAGAGCGGATAGTACTGCTTTTGCATGGCGAGGGCTTCGTCGTAGGAGCCATTGAGGCAGGCGCGGACGAGGCGGACCATGACGTCGGGGATGAGGTTCGAGGCCACGGAAACGAGGCCGACGGCACCGCAGGCCATGAAGGGCAGGGTGAGTGGGTCGTCTCCGGAAAGGATGGCGACGTGATCGGGGAGTGCGCTGTAGAGTTGGTTGACGCGATCGACGCTGCCGCCGGCTTCCTTGATGGCGACGATGGTCGGGCAGTCCTTGGCGAGGCGCACGGCGACTTCGACCGGGATCTCGATGGCCGAGCGACCGGGCACGCTGTAGAGCATCAGGGGGAGCGCGGTGGCTTCGGCGATGGCCTTGTAATGCTTATAGAGGCCTTCTGCGGAGGGCTTATTGTAATAGGGGCAGACTTGAAGGGTGCCGGTGGCCCCGATCTTTTCGGCGGCGACGGTGAGCTCGATCGCTTCTGCCGTGGCGTTGGCCCCAGTGCCGGCGACGACTTGGCAGCGTCCGGCCGCATACTCGACGGCAAGTTGGACTACCTCGATGTGCTCGGGCGTAGTCAGGGTTGGAGATTCGCCGGTGGTGCCGACGGGGACGATGCCATCAATGCCGGCTTCGATCTGGCGATCGATGAGCGCTTTGAAGGCAGGGCGGTCGATTTGGCCGTCGCGGAACGGAGTGATGAGAGCGGTGTAAGTGCCTTGGAAGGTCATGGCGGGCGGAGAATGTACCGCCACGGGCGTTCGTCCAACCCGGAAGAGCGGGATTGGTGAGAAAAGCCGGGAGCCAGCGGGGAGCCTACAGCTTTTTGCGGATGAGCTTGCCGTTTTCCCAGACGATCAGGGGCAGGCCGAGGCGTTTGTTTTCGGCGCGGAGTTTGCGGGCCGCTCGCTGGTGGGCGCGCATGGCGATTTGGCCTTCTTCGCAGAGTTCGGATATCTTCATCGGGGCCAACTCTTTGTATTTTCTATCGATCATTACTGATTCAAGAATCTTTCGAGGTCGTAGATAGCATGTCTTTCAGAACTTGCCAAGGGGATGACTGGGCTTGCCTGGGCGTCCCAGAGAATCCAGAAATCCGCCAAGGGCCCGTAAAGCTCGATGAGATTGGTCATGATTCTCGGATAGCGGCGCATGATATCGGCTTCCGGGACATCGTGGCCGCCTTTTTTGACTCGCTGGCGAACACGGGCGAGTGAAATTCTGGCGTCGGGAATCCAGAGGAAATGCAAGGTGATGGTGTAGCCTGCGGCCTTCGCCCTTTGGAGTATCCGGGCATGGGTCCGACCGGAGAGCGTGGATTCGAGCGCGAAATCCTGACCTCTTGTGACCAGCTCGGCGATTTCGTCGAGAAGGATGCGACCCGCTTTCCGGGCGACGCTATCGGGATCAAAAGGTGAGAGGCCGCGGGCGATCTCATCGGTATTAAGGAAACGCAGGCCTTTGAGGTCCGAGGTGAGGATCTCTCGGGCGAAGGTTGTTTTCCCGGCCCCATTCGGGCCACCGATGAGAGTCAGCTTGGGCATTTGTTAGATCTCGATGTCGCCTTCAAAAACGAAATCGGCGGGGCCGGTCAAGGTGACGTTTTTGAAGCCCTCGTCGCCGTCTTTTTCGAATCCGATCTCGAGGGTGTCGCCGCCTTTGACGTCGACCTTGATGGGTGATGGGGCGCCGGTGATGGCGTGATACATCAAAGCGCAGGCAACCATACCGGTGCCGCAGGCCAGAGTTTCGTCTTCCACGCCGCGTTCGTAAGTGCGGACGGCGATATGGTCGGGAGCTAAGGATTTGAAGAAATTGGCATTGGTGCCAGCAGGGGAAAAAGCGTCGTGATGCCGAATCAGCGAACCGGTTTTCACAACATCGATGGCCTCAAGATCTTCGACGAAAGCCACTGCATGAGGGACTCCTGTGTTCACGAAGCGGACCGCAGCAGCAAGTCCCTCAATTTCGATCGGGTTCCCATCCTCGTCATTGACTCCACCCGGGAGATAATCGAATGGTTCCGACATCGCGATGCGGATGTTGTCATCGACGAGTTCGGCGGTGAGGGTGCCGGCGATGGTTTCGAAGCTGACGCTATCGGCAGGTTCGTCTAACAGGGCTGAGGTGAAGCGGCCGAAACAGCGCGCGCCGTTGCCGCACATTTCGGCTTCTCCGCCGTCGGCGTTGTAGTAGCGGAACTTGAAGTCAGCACCGTTTTCAGCGGGTTCGACAGCGAGCAGTCCGTCCGCGCCGACGCCACGGTGGCGGTCGCAGAGGTGTTCGATTTGATCCTGGGTGAGGTTCAGGGAAAGGTCGCGGTTATCGACGACGACGAAGTCGTTTCCGGCACCGTTCATTTTGTAGAAGTGGAGGAGCATGGCGAAACTTTAAGAATTAAACTTTAAACTTCAAATCGGTTAGAGCGACTTCGTCGCTTCGATGAGCGGTGTGGTGAATTCGACGACGGCTTCGGCGGCGCGCTCGGGGTGGAGTTCGATTTGTTTGACGATGGCGGAGCCGACGATGATGCCATCGCCTGCTTGGGCGACCATTTTGGCTTGTTCCGGTGTGGTGATTCCGAAGCCGACGCAGATGGGGGTTTTGGTGTGGGCGGCGATGCGTGCGACTTGTGTGGCGATGTCTTCCGATGGGGCTCCATGGCCTCCGGTGACTCCTGTGCGGGAGAGGGCGTAGATGAAGCCTTCGGCGTCTCCAGCGAGGAGGGGAACGCGGGCGTCGGGAGTGGTTGGGGCGATCAGGCGGATGTGCTTGAGGCCCTCGCCTTTGGCGAGGTCGGCGTTTTGCCTGGCTTCATCGGGTGGTAGGTCAAGGAGCAGGATGCCATCGGCTCCGGCGGCGGCGGCATCGGCGTGAAATTTCTCGAAGCCGTAGGTGAAGATCGGATTGAGATAAGTGAAAAGCACGATCGGGGTTTCGTGGGTCTTGCGGAACTCGCGGATGAGGTCGAGCGAGCGTGGGGTGCTCATGCCAGCCTTGAGGGCGCGCTCCGCGGCCATCTGGTTGACGATTCCGTCGGCTAGGGGGTCCGAGAAGGGGAGTCCTAGCTCGATGATGTCGGCTCCGGCATCGGCGAGGCCTTGGATGACCTTCAGCGACTCGTCGAAACTCGGGTCTCCGGCGGCGACGTAGGCGACAAAGGCTTTTTTTCCTTCGGAGCGGAGTTGTTCAAATGCGGCATCGATGCGGTTCATGGGCAGCGGGACTTTCCGCATAGAAGTCCGGCGTGGCAAGGTCGGTGTCGCGGGAATGCGGACGCTACTTTTCGCCGATGACATCGCATCGTTCCGATTTTTCACCAGTTCAGCGATCGCTTCCACCGGCGGAACAGGATCTCCACCGCCCATCAGCCACTTCATGCCGACCACCTTTTCGTATCAGATAGTTTCCAGTGTTTTTTTGAAGTCGGATTTTTGAGCGTCCGGAGTTGGGCCGACACCTTCGGTGTCTTTCGGCCCGGCTCGTTCGGTGTTACGCGCCAAATTGATATCCTACTAGATTACCAAATTGTAACGGTACAGATTTTGGTCTGATTTCCATGCTGTCATCGACTTCCGTTACCACTGGCGTCGTACGATTTTTTCCGGAGTACGATGGACCGGTGAACCTGAGACTAGAGGAGCTGCGGGCTCTGAGGGTAGGGTTTTCGGGAGGCATGGTCGCGGCTCCCGATGAGGATTCATGATGAGTTCGGGCGTGGCCGAAATGCTCGGCCACTGAGGCCCCGGTTCTCTGACAATGGGGATAGGGTTCTGAAAGCACTGCTGCACGGAAGTTCGGAAACTCGCATCCGGCCAAGTCGACATGGGGAATGAATCGATACATGAGGATCCAGAGGATCAGGGTGCCGGGAAGAGAGGAGAAGAATCATGTCCTCGGCCGAATTGTCGCTGTCTTTTGGTTGGAAGGTGTCGATGTCAATTCGGTCGATTTTACCATGAAAACCCGCCCAGAGGGTGGGAGTTCACAAGTAAGCCAGATGCTCGAAAAGCGCTTTGGCTTCGAGTTCCGGGGCTTCGAGGAGCATCTCGTCGGCCCTCGGCCAAATGGCTTCGAGGGGGTTCTTGCACGTCCGCCAATTGTGTGGAGCGGGCGTTTGCCCGGTGAAGTCGTTTTGCCTCAGATATTTGGTGGCGGTGGTGCGGGAGATGCCCCCTTTTTCTACCTTCCGTTGGAAGAAGACTTTGGCGGGTAGAATTCGCCTCAGTATGTGGCAAAACCATCACGGCAAAGCAGTCTGTATTCGTATCGTCAGCCATAATGATCGAGAATGTAACAGCTCCAACTGGGCATTGCGACTTCGCCTTTACCTCGCGTTTTGCTTCGATGCTCACGCGTGGCCCGGAAGGTTTTTCCTCTTTTTCTCTCGTTTCACCGCCTCCTGCGCGGCCCATTGGCCCACGCAGGAGCCTCCAATCAAAACCCGCTAACCAAGAGCCCAGAGCCCTGCCAAACCGATGAATCGTTGCTCTCGTCTACTCATCGCGGCCTGCCTGCTTCGCACGGTCGCATTTCTAACCGCTCAGCCTGTCCAGCCCCACCTGGCGGACCAGTTCCTCTGGCTGCGCGCTGATCTAGGCGTGACCACAACGGAAGGACGCGTGACCGCTTGGACGGACCAATCGCCCCGCGGCACCGTTTTTACCCCCTCCGGTGTGGGGCCTGTCGCCGTTGCGCAGAGCCCTGATGCGGGAGACCAACCCGTGCTCCGCTTTGCGGGATCAGAACAGCTCAACGGTTCGGTTCCCGGCAACACTCTGACGGAGGCCACCGTCTTTGCGGTTTTCAATTACACTCAGCCGTCCAACAACGACTACCTCTACGCCTTTGGAAATTCCGGCAGCTCCGGATCCCAATTCACACTCTCGCGGGACGATGGGAACATTGCTTACCATTACGACGGCTCACGGCAGAACCAGTTCGGGACGATCCCCGGCTCCCGATTCCTCATCTCGATCCAGGAATATGGCGGCGAAAACCCGCGGGTCCAAAAATGGACGCTCGACAGCCGCATCATCCAGAGTACGGTCGCTACAGGCGATTACGGGTCAACTCGGGAACCCTGCGCATCCGGAATTGGACCAGCGGGAGCTACCGCTTTATCGGTGACCTCGCGGAGCTGATTGTTTACGATAAGGTTCTCGACGCACGGGCCAGCGCCGAAGTCGAAAACTACCTGCTCGCACGCTATGGGCGGCCGGGCTACCGCCTTGCCCAAGCGGTCGACTTCTCCACTTGGGATGTCGTCCAATACGAAGTCTTCGCCCAGCCGGACGCTAATTGGACGATC
Organism: uncultured Haloferula sp.; assembly: GCA_964628795.1. Classification (GTDB taxonomy): domain Bacteria; phylum Verrucomicrobiota; class Verrucomicrobiia; order Verrucomicrobiales; family Akkermansiaceae; genus Haloferula. The sequence continues at coordinate 29,556 of CAZVMS010000304.1, forward strand.
GCAACAGACGGCCTATCGGTGGACCAGCTCGTGAACTGCGACCCATCGATCCTGCTCAGCCAGGCCACCTTTTCCCGGGGAATCATCGAAGGCGAGATCGGCTCCGAAACAGCCCCTGACTTTATGGGCTTCGTCTTTGGATTTCAGGATCGGGGCCGCTTCTACTCCTTCGACTGGAAAAAAGTCACCGCGAGCTATCAGGACTTCGGGGTCGCGTCGGCCGGTATGCGGCTCCGCAAGTTCCATGTCGCCGGGGATCCAACCGGCGGAGATTTCTGGAGTTCGGCGAATCCGCAGCACGTCACCGTCCTTCGGGAGAACAACATTCCCTGGGAGGCTGATATCCTCTACAATTACCGAATCGTCCTCGAGCCCGGCCTGATCACCCTTGAGATCAAGAACGGAGAGACGGTCTTGGAGTCGTGGACGGTCGAGGATGGCACCTACCCGATCGGCCGCTTTGGCTACTACGTTAACTCCCTGCAAAACGTCTTCTACGGTCGCCTGAACTTCACGATCTTCGACGGATCCGGAGACCTCCGCATCAGCCGGACTGACTTCGACGGCCCCTATTTTTCGCTTGGCTGGGATGGGGGTTCCCCCCCCTTATACTCTGGAGGAAAGTGATAATCTGGAAGATTGGACGATACGGGCTTCAAATATCGAAGCGCGCGCCGTTACCATGCCCTCGGGCTACGAACGCCGATTCTACCGCGTGACAGATAGCCCCGCAGCGGACTAGTTAGTCGCGCCTAGTGCCAGGAATAGAAGGGGGCTGTGTTAAGTTTGGGCGCAGAACTGTCCGGCATGCTCCCTGCTGGCAGGTTGAGTCCGGAAATATGACGAAACCGTCGCGGGTATTGTTAGATCATTTCTGATTTCTGCGGGTGTGAGTCGGGAAGATAATGCCGAAGATAATGCCAGGCAAAATGTATGCGGTCATAAAGCGACTAGCGGAATGGGTCAGGCGGAGGGTGCGATTGTATTACTGGAAACAATGGAAAGCCATGTCCGGAGGACATTCATTCAAAGCAGCCCGGAGGGTGGATTCTGCTTGGCCGTGCGGCAGGCAAGCAGCCGCGCACGCGTCGCCGCAACCTCATCGCCTTGGGCATCGCTCCGGGTGAGGTGCACAAAGCGTCGCGGAGTCGTAAAGGCTACTGGCGGATGAGCCAAATGTCACTCGTGCGACACGCATTGAATAACCGTTGGCTTGAGGAGCAGGGGGTGCCTGATGTGAGGGCCATCTGGATCAAGCTGCACTACGGGCCAGACGCCCGAGTCTGATTGGAACCGCCCTGTACGGAGCCGTACGCAGGGTGGTGTGGGACCGGGGAGCTAACTAGACCCTATTCGAAAAGCCATTCGGGCAGGGTGATTTTCGAATTTTTAGTTGAAGCG
>CAZVMS010000305.1:0-38266 GCA_964628795.1 uncultured Haloferula sp.
TTCATGACGAAATGATCCTGCCACGAAACGACGTTCTAACAGAGCTTCGCGGCCGCCGCCGGAGCAGTCGGCCGGGCTAGGCCCTCACGGGCCCGCCCGCCTGCTCCGGACGGTGTTTGAACGGTACCGGTCCCGTTTTTCCAGCATTCGCCCTTCACGACCCGGTCGATGTAACACCCGCCAACCACTCACACACCTCGAACTCAACTCGACCAAACCCGACGCCAAGAAGCGCGGCCCCAAGGCCAAAAGCACCCTCCAACCCGACATGCCCGAATCCAAGGCCCCGCAGCTGGATCTTTTCGACTAGGTCGGCGAAAGCTCTCGATCTTTGTGATCGGATCCTTCTTGTCTTTCACTGCTATGAGCCCGTCGCCCTAGCTCATCCAAAACACCTAAGTCACTCCCCACCATAAACATAACGGTTATCGTCCAAGAATTTCAAAAACTCTCAATATTCTTCAAATTGAGATTGCAGAGCCTCTAGTTTAAGTTAATCTCAATTTAGTAGTTTTTGAGATTATTTGAGAATTCCATGAAAATCCCGTCAATCGCCCCGACATTTCTTGAAATTTACTCCAAATTGCCGCCCGAAAGTCTCGCAAGAGCCCTTCGGCCCGGTGTGCCGGACGACTATCGACATTGGGATGAACTAAAACACCGAAGCCCCCCAAACGGGCTCAGCCGTGATGAATGGTGGTGCGCGCTCAAGTTACAACGCTTTGCTACCAAAAAGCAGATCCCTCTATTCGGGCCGGACGGAGAACCCTTTTCCTTCTCGGTACCGGACACCATCGGTCGGCAACTCCACGAAATTGATCTTGGCGCTGGCGGCCGGATCGGAATCCCTGAACTCGTCGCCAACGCGGACCAAAGAGATCAGTATTTGATCAGGTCCTTGATGGAGGAGGCCATCACCTCCAGCCAATTGGAGGGTGCCGTAACGACCCGGGAAGTCGCCAAGGAAATGCTAAGAAGCGGTCGTAGCCCGAGAGACAAAAGCGAAAAAATGATCCTGAACAACTACAGGACCATGCGACGGATTAGGGATCTCAAACAAGCACCGCTCACACCTGAGCTCGTCTTCGAACTTCATCGTATGGTAACGGAAGACACGCTGGACATACCCGGTGCGGCTGGGCGTTTTCGAACCCCGGAAGAGTTGATTACGATTGAGGATGACGCGGGAGAAATCATGCATCTCCCTCCAAAAGCAACCCAGTTGCCCGCGAGAATGGAAGCAATGTGCTCGTTTGCGAATTCCGACAGTATCGAACCCTTTGTGCATCCCGTCATTCGTGCCATGATTCTCCATTTCTGGCTCGCGTATGATCACCCCTTCGTCGATGGGAACGGAAGAACCGCCCGTGCCCTTTTCTACCACTCGATGCTCCGGGCGGATTACTGGCTTTTCGAGTTCATTTCCATCTCGGACATTCTCAAACGGGCACCCACCAAATACTACCGGGCATTCCTCTATTCAGAGACGGACGAAAACGATCTCACCTATTTTCTCCTCCATCAATCTGACGTGATCCGCAAGGCCATCGCGAGCCTTCACGAACACATCGCCAAGAAGAGCATTGAAATCCGCGACACCCGTCATTTCCTGAAAAATTGGAGACACCTCAACCCACGCCAGCAAGCATTGCTTGCGCACGCTCTGAGACATCCTGGATTCGCCTATACGATCGAAGGTCATCAAACGAGCCACGATACTTCCTACAATACTGCGAGGACTGATCTTCTGGCTTTAGCCGAAGAACAACTTCTCGACTTACACAAACAGGGTCGAAAAATGATCTTCTTTCCTACTGAAAGTCTCGAAACAACCATCAAATCCGGTGGGCATTCCACTTCATAATTTTGGACTCAAGATGAAGCCTTTCACCAACGACAACGTCGCCGTCCGCGAGTGGAACGAAGAGATCATCTTCCTAAGAAAGATCCTCCCCGGCGCCGCCGACAAGTCTTACGGCATCCAAGTCGCCCGCCTCGCCGGCCTCCCCAAACCCATCATCGAGCGCGCCAAAAGCATCCTGAGCCACCTCGAACTCAACTCGACCAAACCCGACGCCAAAAAGCACGGCCCCAAAGCCAAAAACACCCGCCAGAACGACATGCCCGAATCCAACGCCCCGCAGTTGGATCTCTTCGATTGAGGGGAGCATGGGCGTCCCGCCCGCATCTTAGCCAAGCGGCGCAAAGCCGCCGTAAGGAGCAACGACACTCTTGTCGTTTTATCAACCCCGGCTTCCCCCCATGGGCCCCAGCCCATGGACCGCGCGACGCTGTCGCGCTGAGCTGCCCGAGGGGTAGGATAGGCCGCTGAGGTGATTCGGCTTAACCAGCCCAGCGCGACAGCGTCGCGCTCTCCATATCGCAAAATTTGGACTGCGGTGGCAGAGCGAGTCTCTGAGCGTCGACACCGCTTTTCCAACCCCCTCTAAATTCCGAGTCACCCCCGGCGAAATCCTCCTTGAGGAAAAGCGCCGAAGGCTTGTAGGCGCTTTAGACGGAGCAGAGCGGAGCCCGAAGGGCGAGGGGTCCGAGCGGGGGACTCCGAGTCAATACCTCAACCCCATAACCATCTCCCAAAACGCCATGGCCCGCGCCATCGGCGTCGCCCCCCCGCGCCATCAACGAGATCGTCCACGGCAAGCGTTCCATCACGCCCGCCATGTCGATCCGCTTCGGTGCCTTCTTCGGACAACCTGTCCGCCGAAGCCTCGGCGAAGGAGGATCCGACACCTTCTGGCACGGCCTCCAAGTCGAATGCGACTTCCGGCACCACACTCATTTCCCGCAACTCGATCGACGCTGATATCCAATTCTGCCCACTTCCTGACGGCAATGTCCCGGCTCATGTCGGCAAGCCCTTCCAATTCCGGAAGCCTTGCTGCTCCGTGAAAACTCCCAACTCCTCCAGTCTTTCCCGGGTCCCCACCCGCGAACTGGTCTGCAAGTTCTGCAGCCGCTGCAAGCTGATCAACCCTCCATACGTCGACAACCAGTCACAAGTCCTCCCCATCCCGTTTCTGAAGTCGGCCCACGAAACCGATCCGCAGGCACGCTCCATACTCCTTCTCAATGACTCCCGACCACCACTCCGTAGAAAGCTCTTCCAGCGGAATCATCATCGGCCTTCCTCGGTCCTATCATCATTTGAGGCATCGGAAATCACATCGTAGCACATCCTTATGGAGCCAAGCGGCCCTCTGAGGTCATGCGCGACGACGCCCATCATGCGGTCCTTATCGGTGTTGAGCGCCCTTAGCGCGGCCGTCCGTTTTTCACGCGCTTTTCCCCTCGCTTGATCGTGCTGATCCACGATCCTTCACGCCGGGGTTGCATCGGGATATCAGGATGGATAGGGTATTAACCCAAGAATGAAGCAACGCTTCAACATCGAGGACGCGTTGAAGCAGTTCCACCGGGCAGAATACGAAGGATGGCTGGTGACAATCGAAGTCCTCGCCGGACTGGTGGTGCACGATCTGGTCGAAGCCGGGCTGCTGCTGGAACGCATGCAGGAGGATGGCTTTATTAAAGCGTCAGGGCGTGGCTTTGATCTCACGGAGCCGGGTCGGCGTTACGCGTTGCAGGTGGTCCGGGCGCACCGGATGTTCGAGACGTGGCTGGCCCGCAAGACCGGAACGGACGCGGCGGAATGGCACCGGATGGCGGAGAAGGCGGAACACCTCCTTTCGGAAAAGGAGATCGAGGAGATGGCGGAGAGCCTCGGACAGCCGCGCTTCGATCCGCACGGCGATCCGATCCCAACGCGCCACTTGACGCTGCCCGACATGGGAGAGAGCGCGTTGATGGAGGTGACCGAGAACACGGTGGTGCAGATTACGCACATCGAAGACGAGCCGGCCTCGGTCTTTCGGCAGATCATATCGCAGGGCTTGGCCCCGGGGGTGGTGCTGCGCGTGCGAAAGGTGAGCACGCGGGAGGTGGAGCTGGAAGCCGAAAGCCGAATCCGCCGTCTTGATCCGGTGGCAGCACGGCAGATTCAGGTGATCCCGGCGCTGGATGAGGAGATCCGGCCGGAATGGTCGCGCCTGTCGGATTTAAAAGAGGGCGCGGAGGCCACGATCGTGGCACTGTCCGCAGTTTGCCGGGGGGCGGAACGCATGCGTCTGCTGGACCTTGGGGTGGTGCCGGGGAGCCGGGTTAAAGTGGACCTGACCGGTCCGTTCCAATCGCCCCGGGGATACCGGATCCGGGGAACTCTAGTGGGGCTTCGGCATGCCCAGGCAGAGAACATTTTCGTGATGGAGGACGCCGCATCATGAGCAGCTGCGGGACGAGTGGCTGTGCGAGTTGTCCAGTGGCCACGGCGAGGATGCAACGACTCGGGATTGATACCGCTGGGGTCGATTACGTGGTCGCCCTAGCCGGCAATCCAAACACCGGAAAGAGCACGATTTTCAACCGCTTGACCGGACTGCACCAGCACACCGGGAACTGGCCGGGCAAGACGATCACACGCGCGGAAGGCGGATTCTCCTTTGGCGGGAGCCGCTACAAAATCGTGGATCTGCCGGGGACTTACTCGTTGTTATCCGCCTCACCGGACGAAGAGGTGGCGCGGGACTTCATTCTTTTCGGGCAGCCGGATGTGACGCTGGTCGTGATCGATGCGACCGCGCTGGAGCGAAACCTGAATCTGGCGCTGCAGATTCTCAAGATCTCGGAGCGGGTGGTCGTTTGCCTGAACCTAATGGACGAGGCGCGGATGCACGGGATCGAGATCGAGGTGGAAGGCCTCTCGAAAGCACTGGGAGTGCCAGTGGTGCCAATGGCGGCACGTCAGGGAGTCGGCGTGCCGAAATTGCTGGAAACAATTCAGAACGTGGCGTCGGGAAAAGAGCAACCGCGGCCCCGGCAGTGGATGCCGGACGTGCCGGGGCTGAAGGCGGCTCTGACACCACTGATGGAGCACTTGGAGGCATGCTATCCGGGTCTGCGTCATTCGGACTGGGTGGCGCTGCGCCTGTTGCAGGGCGACCGCTCGATCGAAGCAGCGGTCTTGGACGGACGGCTCCACTCGCTGGCGGCGGATGATGAGAAAGAACCGGAGGAGGGATGCCTCTCGGAATCGGCATTGATCGAGGAGGCGGACCGCTTGCGTTGGACCGTGCCGCGTGGTTTTCATGACAAAACAGTGGAGGACATCTACCGGCATTCGGCGTCCTTGGCGCGGGAGTATGTCCGGACCCCCGAAGACTCCGCGCGTCTGCGCTGGCAGAAGCGCATGGATGAAATCCTGACAAGCCGCTGGACCGGCATCCCGGCCATGATGCTGGTGTTTGCGGCGATGCTGTGGATCACCATCATCGGGGCTAACGGGCCGTCCACGATGCTGGCATCACTGTTAATCGGGAAGGTCCATCCCATCCTGCAGGACGCGGCGGCGTGGATGCATCTCCCGGCTTGGCTGAACGGGATGCTGGTCGACGGAATGTATCTGACCACGGCGTGGGTGGTGAGCGTGATGCTGCCGCCGATGGCGATCTTTTTTCCGCTGTTCACGATTCTGGAAGATCTCGGTTATCTGCCGCGGGTGGCGTTCAACCTGGACCGCATTTTTCAATCCGTCGGCGCGCACGGGAAACAGGCGCTGACGATGTCGATGGGATTCGGTTGCAACGCGGCTGGGGTGGTGGCGGCGCGCGTGATCGATTCGCCGCGAGAACGCCTGATCGCGATCATCACGAACAACTTCGCGCTCTGCAACGGACGCTGGCCGACGCAGATCCTGATCGCGACGGTGTTTCTCGGGTCGCTGGCACCCGCGGCTTTTTCCGGCTTGGTCGCGGCGGGGACGGTCTTCGGAGTGGCGATGCTGGGCGTGCTGCTGACCTTCGCGACGTCGTGGCTTTTATCACGGACCGTGCTGCGCGGACAGGTGTCGAGTTTCAGTCTGGAGCTTCCCCCCTATCGTCCGCCACGGATTTGGCACACGCTTTACACCTCGCTGATCGATCGGACGCTCTTCGTCCTATGGCGGGCGGTCGTCTTCGCGCTGCCAGCCGGGGCGGTGATCTGGCTTAGCGCGAACATCATGGTTGGAGACGTGTCGGCGGCAGAATGGTTGGTCGATTGGCTGGACCCCGTCGCCGTGCTCATCGGACTGAACGGCGTGATCCTCGTGGCCTATCTCGTCGCGATTCCGGCGAACGAAATCGTGGTGCCAACGATTCTGATGCTAACGGTGCTGGTGACAGGAACAGCGGTGGAAGGCGCGCAGGGGGCCGGGGTGATGTTCGAGTGCGACCCCGGGGATCTCTCCGGCTTGCTCCGGGCGGGAGGCTGGACGACCCTAACTGCGGTATCGGTCCTAGTATTTTCGCTCTGCCACAACCCGTGTTCGACGACGATCTACACCATCTACAAAGAAACCCACAGCGTGAAGTGGACGGTGGTGGCGACGTTCATGCCGCTGGTGATCGGGGTGGCGCTGTGCGGTTTGTTGGCGTGGGTATGGAGCTGGGGCGGTTAGACCGTGGAGGGAATCCAGAACCCCCTATCACCCCCCCAGCCGCCGGAGCTTCGTGAGTCGGCTTATGCAAAAGCAATATCATAAGAGAAGCATCGAGCGTCTCACCCGGAACTCCTAAATCGGGTCTATCAGCGCAAAAGACCCGCTCGCGGAAATCCTCGAGCGGGTCCAAAGTGCTAGTAGCTGTCGCGGGCTAGCTCCCTTCATCAACGAAGCTCAAAACGATCAAGGTTCATCACCTTGTCCCAGGCCGCGACGAAGTCGTGGATGAACTTCGCTTCGCTATCCGCACAGGCATATACCTCCGCGAGAGCACGCAGAATCGAGTTGGAACCGAAGACCAGATCGGCACGAGTGCCCGTCCATTTCGGCGCACCGGTCTTGCGATCGAATGCTGCGAAGGCATTGCCGCATGGCGAGACCTGTTTCCACTCGGTCGCCATGCTGAGCAGATTGACGAAGAAGTCATTGCTCAGGGTTCCCGGACGCTCGGTGAAGACACCGTGAGGCGATCCATCAGCATTCGTTCCAAGCACGCGCATGCCACCGACCAGCACCGTCATTTCGGGCGCTGTTAGAGTGAGTAATTGCGCCTTGTCGATCAGCAGCGCTTCAGCAGGCACGGTGTATTGGCCTTTGAGGTAGTTGCGGAAGCCATCGGCAATCGGCTCAAGCACGTCGAAGGACTCGACATCTGTCTGCTCCTGCGTGGCGTCCATGCGACCCGGCGTGAAAGGAACGGTAACGTCATGTCCGGCATTCTTCGCTGCCTGCTCGATCCCGGCGCATCCACCAAGCACGATCAAATCCGCAAGCGAAACCTTTTTGCCACCGCTTGCAGAAGCATTGAAGTCGCTCTGGACGGCTTCAAGCACCTCAAGCACATGGGCCAGAGCGGACGGTTGATTCACTTCCCAATCCTTCTGTGGAGCGAGCCGCACCCGCGCACCATTCGCACCACCTCGCATGTCCGATCCACGGAAGGTCGAGGCGGATGCCCAGGCGGTGGAAACCAGTTGCGAAACACTTAGGCCGCTCTCAAGGATCTTGCCTTTCAGCGCCGCGATGTCCTGATCATCGATCAACGGATGATCCACAGCCGGAATCGGATCCTGCCAGAGAAGCTCCTCCGTAGGAACTTCCGGGCCGAGATAACGGGAGCGAGGCCCCATGTCGCGATGCGTCAGCTTGAACCAAGCACGCGCAAAGGCATCGGCAAACTCGTCAGGGTTCTCGTAGAAACGACGTGAGATCTTCTCATACGCCGGATCCGCACGAAGCGCGATGTCGCTGGTCAACATCGATGGCGCAATGCGCTTCGACGAGTCATGCGCGTGAGGCACCGTGCCTTCTCCGCCACCATCCTTCGGCTTCCACTGATGCGCACCTGCCGGGCTTTTGGTGAGTTCCCACTCATAGCCGAAGAGATTCTCAAAGTAGTTGTTACTCCACTGCGTCGGCGTGGTCGTCCAAGTGACTTCCAGACCAGAGGTGATCGTGTCGCCACCCTTGCCCGTGCCAAAGCTGTTCTTCCAGCCGAAGCCCTGCTCTTCGAGTCCAGCCGCTTCCGGATCGGCACCGACGTTGTCGGCCGGGCCGGCACCGTGGGTCTTGCCAAAAGTATGACCACCGGCAATCAGCGCGACGGTTTCCTCGTCGTTCATCGCCATGCGGGCGAAAGTATCACGAATGTCCCGCGCTGAGGCGAGCGGGTCAGGATTTCCATCGGGACCTTCCGGATTCACATAAATGAGACCCATCTGCACGGCCGCCAGCGGATTTTCCAGATCGCGCGATTTGTCATCAGCGCCCTCCGCATAACGCACATCGCCACCGAGCCAGGTCGTTTCCTTGCCCCAGTAAACATCCTGATCCGGCTCCCAGGTGTCCTCGCGGCCACCGGCAAAGCCAAAGGTCTTGAAGCCCATCGTTTCCAGTGCGACGTTGCCTGTTAGAATCATCAGATCGGCCCACGAAATCTTGCGGCCATACTTCTGCTTGATCGGCCAGAGAAGTCGGCGTGCCTTGTCGAGGCTCACATTATCCGGCCAGCTGTTGAGCGGCGCGAAACGCTGCTGTCCACGACCGCCACCGCCGCGACCGTCACCCGTGCGGTAGGTCCCGGCGCTGTGCCAGGCCATGCGGATGAACAAGGGACCATAATTTCCGAAATCCGCCGGCCACCAGTCCTGGGAGTCGGTCATCAAATCGGCGAGATCCTTTTTCAGTGCCTCGAGATCAAGACTCTTGAACTCCTCGGCGTAGTTGAACTCTCCGTCCATCGGGTTGGATTTGGTGGAATGCTGATTGAGCAACTCCACTTTCAATCGATTCGGCCACCAGTCCTGGTTGGTCGTGCCGCCGCCACCGGCGTGATTGAACGGGCATTTGGGTTCTGTTGTTTGGTCTGACATAATGTTGTTGGTGATTTGTTAGATAGGTAAAACGCCAAGCGACTTCATTTCGCCACGAGGCAATCGGGGCAGTTCCCCCAGTAAATGACTTCCGCCTCATCGATCTGAAACCCGGAGTCATTGATCGCCGTCAGGCAGGGTGCATGGCCGGCCGCGCAATCGACATCGACCGTCTTGCCGCAGCTGCGGCAGATCAAATGGTGGTGATTATCGCCGATGCGATTTTCATAAAGTGTCGGTGAACCCGCAGGCTGAATGCGCCGGATGAGCCCTTTTTTGACCAGCATCCCAAGTGAATCATAAACCGCCTGCCGGGAAATCGCGCCAATGCTGCCGCGAACATCCTCCGCAATGGCATCCGCCGTGCCATGTGGCCGATCCGAAACCGCCCGCAGCACCGCCAGGCGCTGGGCCGTCACCGGAATGCCATTTTGGCGCAGAAGTTCGGCAGGCTCGCTCACGCCGGGAGACTTCGTCCACTTTTGGACCCTGTCCAGAAAAATTCCGGCTCGCGAGACATCCATCCTTGCTCGAATCCTCTTTTGACGACTCCCGATTCCCTTGCTACTCCCCCGCAGCCAAATCATTCACCTCCAGTAAGGAAGCACGGCATCGGAATTTATGGACGAAACCCTCGAGCGCATCGCCGAAAGGCCAGCCCTCCGCGAGTGGCTGGTCTCAGACGCGTGGGAAGATCACTTCGACCACGCCGCACTTACCCGGGCCAGCGAGTTCGACGACGGAAAAGCGGTCACCAACATCCAGTGGATCGATCTCGACGGCAGCGGCGAGCTGACTGTCACTGCCGATATCCTCGGTAAAAAGCGCGAGCGCAACGAAGCCACCCTCGTCTTCACCCAATCACGCGGCGAATGGATGGTCGAAAGCGACTGCACCTGCCCCGACATCCACGAATGCAAACACGCCGCCGCCACCCTGCGACTCCTCCAAAAGGAACTCTCCGGCACCCCAGCCACACCTCAACTCGTCCAGTTTGAACTGCCCTTGATGAGCAGTTCCATCCCAGTCTCTAACAAAACCGAGAAACAGGAACCCCCTCAAAAAACCTTCCTCACCTACTGCATCGAGATCCCACAAAACCCTCTCTCCACCTCGCTGCACTTCGTCTTGCGCACCGCGAAGCGCCTCAGCAACGGTAGCGTGAGAATCATGAGCGGCGTCGCCTCGGTGAACCCGGAAAGGCCCACCGCATGCATGATCGAGGAGGACATCGAACTCGTCCGCCTGTTCGAGAAACGCCAGTTCGAAAAGAAGACTTTCGGCGCCATGCCACTGGAAGGCGCGGACTGGAGCACGCTTCTCGACGGCGCTCTAACAGCTGGCCGACTCTTCTTCGGAAACGAACCCAGCGATCACCGAGGCACCACCGAGCACCGCCCGATCAACATCGGTGACACGGAAACCATCAAAGCTGACTGGGAAACCCTCCCCGACGGCAGCGCCCGCCCGGTGATCCATGCCGATCGCAGCGGCCTCGAACTTCTACCGCTGACCCCGCCGCGCTACATCGCCCCGAAAACCGCCACCATGGGGCTCGTCAAAACCAACGTCCCCTCCGACCTCCTTGCCACCTGGACCCGTGGCCCGGTGATCAAGCCCGACAACATCCCCGCCATGATCCGGCGGCTTTCCAACTTCCCCGGCGGCAAACTCCCGACACCGAAGATCGTCGAAGCCGTCATCCGCCCCGCCGTCGCGCCCACGCCCGTGCTGTGGATCAGAAAAATCTCACTCGGTCCCTCATGGGAGCGCTCCCACCGTTTCATCGGCGAGCTCTTTTTTGAATACGGCGACAGCTACCGCCTCCCCCCGCTCACCAGCAGCGGACCGCGCGAGCACACCGCACACATCGAGGGCAAACGCGTCGTCTGGCCACGCGACTTCAAAGCCGAACGCCTCGCCGATGCTGAACTACTACGTTTACCATTGATCCCTTTCGGAAAGTCTCCGAACCCGAACGCGCTCGTCCCCAGAAATCCAAAACCAAGCCACGAAATGGCCTGGCTCAACCTCCTTCAAGGCCCGGAGTTCAACCAACTCCGCAAAGACGGCTGGAAGATCGAACTCGATCCACGCGCCGGCCTAACAGCTCGTGATGCCTCATCATTCGTTCCCGCCATCGAAGCCGAAAGTGACCATGGCATCGACTGGTTCCGCTTCGACATCACCTTCGAGATCGATGGCCAAAGCTTCAGCCTCATCCCGATGATCGCGCAGGCCATCGAGCAGGACTACCCGCCCGCCGATTCGCCCGACCTGCCCGGGCACATCCTGCTGCCCTGCGAAAATCCTGAAGACGGCTTCATCCGCTTTCCCGCGAGACAGTTGATGGAAACCGTCGATCAAGTCCGACACCTCTTCCAAGGCAAACCCAAGGCGGGAAAACTTCGACTCGATCGCCTTTCCGCCGCCTCCGTCGCCGACGCGCTGGAGATCGACGACACCGAAACCAGCCGCACCCTTGCCGGCCTCGGCCGCGGCCTGCGCGACATTCACGAACTCCCCACCATCGACATCCCCCCAAACGTCGACGCCGATCTCCGTGAGTATCAAAAGGAAGGCTTCCGCTGGCTCCAGTTCCTCGCCAACCAAGGACTCCACGGCATTCTCGCCGACGACATGGGCCTCGGAAAAACCCTCCAAGCCCTCACCCACCTCGCCGCCGAACACGCCAAACGCCCCGGCCGGCCTTCACTCATCATCGCCCCCACATCCGTCGTCCCGAACTGGTCCGCCGAAGTCGCCAAGTTCACCCCGCACCTCAAACTGCTCATCCTTCAAGGCCCGAGTCGTCGCCATTACTTCGAAGAAATCCCGGACGCCGACCTTGTTCTAACCTCTTACCCCTTACTCGGCCGCGACATCGATGAACTCGCTAGCCACCAGTGGCACGTCGTCCTGCTCGACGAAGCCCAGCACATCAAGAACCCGAAATCGATCAACGCCCACAGTGCCTGCCAACTCGAGGCAACCCAACGACTCTGCCTTTCAGGCACCCCGATGGAAAATCACCTCGGCGAACTCTGGAGCCTGCTGCGTTTCCTCATGCCCGGCTTCCTCGGCACCGAAAAAGCCTTCAACACCCAGTTCAGAAAGCCGATCGAAAGCGAGCGCTCCAGCGATGTCCAAGTCGCACTCAACAAGCGTGTCTCCTCACTCATCCTGCGTCGCACCAAGGACCAAGTCGCCAGCGAGCTCCCGGCCAAAACCGAGATCATCCACCACATCGATCTCAACAAATCCCAAACCCAGCTCTACGAATCCGTCCGCGCCTCGATGGACAAGCGCGTTCGCGACGCCATTTCCAGCAAAGGCCTCGGCCAATCCCACATCATCGTCCTTAGCGCGCTGATGAAGCTCCGTCAGATCTGCTGCCATCCACGCTTGATCGAGGATTCCCCGGCAGAAGCAGGATCCGCCAAGCTCAACTACCTCACCGAAGACCTCCTCCCGACCCTCATCGAAGAAGGCCGACGCATCCTGATTTTCTCGCAGTTCACCTCGATGCTCTCACTCATTCAGGAGCACTTGGAAAAAGCGCACATCCCGTTCCTCAAACTCACCGGCCAGTCAAAACATCGCGGCGAACTCGTCGAAAAATTCCAACAAGGCAACATCCCCATCTTCCTCATCTCCCTCAAAGCCGGCGGCACCGGCCTCAATCTAACAGCCGCCGATACGGTCATCCACTACGACCCCTGGTGGAACCCCGCCGCCGAAAACCAGGCCACCGACCGCGCCCACCGCATCGGTCAGGAGAAACCTGTCTTCGTCCACAAGCTCATCTGCCAAGGCACCATCGAAGACCGCATCATCGACCTCCAACGCCACAAATCCAACCTCGTCGAAGCCCTCCTCTCCGACGAAACCACCGCCCTCAAGCTCGACCAGGAAACTCTCGCCCACTTGCTCGCTCCTCTTTAAAAACAGCTGCAAGCTTTCATTGTCATCTCGCCTGAATCAGCGAGTCTCTCCAACATGATTCGAATCACATTACTCGCCACCGCCCTGATTCAACTCGGCGTCGCCGCCGAGCATCGCAGCTACGAATGCACCTTCTCTGAGACCTCCCCGGTCACCGACGGCGATCTCTCCGACGCCGTCTGGCAAAAGATCAAATGGACAGAGGACTTCGCCGATATCCGAGGTGGCAATCATCTCGCGCCCGCCCAGCGCACTCGCGCGAAAATGCTTTGGACCGCAGAAGGCCTCCATGTCGCTGCCAAACTTGAGGAAACCCACGTCTGGGGGACTCTCACAGAAAAGAATGCCATCATCTATCATGACAACGACTTCGAGATCTTCATCGATCCTGATGGCGATACCCTGAACTACTACGAGTTCGAGATGAACGCCCTCGGTACCATCTGGGAACTGACTCTCGACAAGCCCTACAACAAAGGCGGCGAAGCCGAACTCGGCACCAACCTGCCCGGCCTGAGAAGTGGCGTCAAAGTGCTCGGCACCCTCAACGACCCTACCGACACCGACCAAGCCTGGACCATCGAAGTCTTCTTCCCATGGAAAGACCTCGCCCGCTACCGCGGAAAAGCAAACTCACCACCAGCTGCCGGCGACACCTGGAGAATCAATTTCTCACGAGTCGAATGGAAGCACGACATCAAGGATGGAAAATACGTCCGTATTCCCGCCCACGGAACCAAGATCCCACCGAATCAACACCCCGAAGAAAACTGGGTCTGGAATCCCACCGGCGAGATCAACATGCACATGCCCGAGAAATGGGGCCGCCTGATCTTCGTGAAATAGATCCGGAGTGGCGCATTCCTAACCGCCATGGGTGGGCGAGGCGACTTTCACTCGCCCGAACCAACCCCATCACCGTCCCACAACACTCACCTCACACACCCCGCCATCTCCCTTCTCCCCTGAAATTTTCACCGGCAGGAATTTCTCAATCACCGCAATGTTCGTCACCACGTGACGATCCGGCGGCATCGTCGTAAAGCGACCACCACCCGCCAAAGCCATCGGCAGCAAAAGCTGATCCGCCAAATGCCGACCCACCGCCGCGCCGTTTCCGATGAAATCATTCATCATCTTTGCCGCACGACGTCCCACTTTCTCCGAGCTCGTCCCATGTTCACCGAAGGTCGCGCACAACTCATAGCCATGATCAAAGCCTGCCTCCACGAAGCAAGCCACCCCACGCCCCGGACCCTCCGGCAGAGCGACCACCTTCGCATCCTCACAAGGATAGGCCGCCAGTGCCGCATCTAACACCCGCCCAGCAATCGACAGCGACAAATCCCTCACCGGCACCCGAATCGACTTTTCACGCAACTCACCACGCTCCATCCATTCGATCTGACCGAGCTTCTCACAAGGTTGCACCTCACACTCGATCACCCCACCACCCACTGGCGCGAAGCCCGCTTGGACCAAGCGAAGCTCCGCCCTCGCCCCCAACTTTTCCATCGCAGGAAGAAACACTCGCTTGATAAAATCCGCCGGCGGAGCCAAGGGATTATGAGTCCCACCTTCCAATCGCAGCGTACTCGGCTCCTTCGCCGACCACAGTGCCGGCAATAGCGTCTGCAAAAGCAACGACGTGCTCCCCGCCGTGCCAATCGCGAACTGATACGATCCACCGCGCACTTCACCGCCACGAAAGACCAGCTCCGTCGAACCAATCTCCGCTCCATCCGCCGTGCCTCCGGAGATTTCACAAGCCGCCCGCACACAGGTCAGGTGCTGACGCATCAGCCCCGGCTTGCGGCGTTGCCCACGAATATTCGTCATCCAAAACGCCTGCCCCGTCACCATCGCCAGCGACAAAGCCGTGCGCAGCATCTGCCCACCCCCGCCACCTCCATCTAACTGAATCAACTTACTCATATTCCCTTTTTTAATCATCAGCCTCCGCCGAATCCTTAATCACAAAGCGAGCCTGCAACTTCGCCACCGTTTGCGCCAGCCCCGCCGCCTCCACGCTATGAAGAACTTCCGAGAAGTTCTTATAAGCATCCGGCGCCTCATCGATCGGATACTTCCGACCATTGAAGAGGATGTCCGAGGTATCAAACTCGGCATCCACCGTCTTCTGATCCAGCGTCCGAGCCGCGTGCTTACGCCCCATCTGACGACCCGCCCCGTGATTGACCGACCAAGCCGTGCGCTCCGCACCGCCTTGAGCCACCATCACGACCGAACCATCACGAGGATTCCCCGGCAGCAAAATCGGATGTCCACTTTCCGCGAACGGTGTCCCCGCCAGCGAGAAATGCCCACCCGGAACGGCACGCGTCGCCCCCTTGCGGTGGACCCATGACTTCGTTCCATTGACGATCTCTTCACGCGCGATGTTATGCGATATGAAGTAAACCAGATTTCCCTTCGTCCCCGGAAGGACTTCCTGGAAAGCCTCAAGCACCAGCGCATTGATCAGCATGTGATTCACCGTCGCAAAGTTTGACCCCAGCGACATGTCGTCGATATAAGCATCCGCCTCAGCAGTCCCGAGCGGCGCATAGACCAACTTCTTGTCACCCGCAGGATACGGCGTGCTCCACGTCTCAAACTTCCGCTCAAGATCCTTGAACTGAGCCGTCGCCAGCAGGTTCCCGAAGCCACGCGATCCGCAGTGGCTTAGGAACGAGACGTGCCCGTCCTTCAGACCAAAGGCATCCGAAGCCTCACGAGCCGATGGCCGATCAATCAATCGCGTAATCTCGCACTCCCCGAAGTGGTTACCCCCACCGTAGGACCCGAGCTGACCGACCTTATCACCGAAATTCCGGATACGCTTCTGATCAAGAATCCACTCAAGGCGATTCCCAAGCGCATCGATGGTTCCGTCATGACCGACGTGTGCCGAGTCCTCGCAACGATCCGCCCACTCAGGCGGAATTCCGAGCTCTTCACAGACACCCTGCGAGGCCCCTTCGGACACCACACGGATTCCTAGCTCTTGCCCGACACGACGACCCTTCTTCACGCTACGCTGACCACGCCCCGCACCCGTCGGAGTTCGTTCAATGATCGCATTGATCAGCGCACGACGCGTCTTCTTATCCGCGATGACATCCTCGGGGATATCCATCTGAAGGAGCGACATCGAGCACTTGATGTCCACCCCGACCGGGCCGGGATAGATATGTGTTGGCGAAACCATCACACACCCAATCGGGGCCCCGTAACCGGCATGTCCATCTGGATTGAGAATCGTATCGGTGACGCCCGGAGCCATTCGCGAGTTCACGATCTGCTGCAGACACATCTCATCGAAGCCAGCGCGGATATGATCATTACCGATCACCGTGATCGGCTTTCCTTTATCGCCAGGAAGAGGAATGAAGCCGATGGCCTCGTCAGTTTTGTGGATGGTGTTCATGATATAAAGTTGGATTTGGGCACAGTGGTGCCATGAATTCGTAAAAAGATTAAGTTAAGGCACTGCCGTAAAACCCGGCTGCTTGGCTGCCTTTCGGTCAAACGTGTAAGTCGTGGTGCAACCATCGTTCTGGTTGCGGGCGGCAATCAGCATATCGGCCAAGTCACAATTGGAACTCGCCCAAGCGTTGAGCGCCTTGCTGACCATCACTTCACCTTCAACTCGAAAAATCGGTGTCTTTAGCAAATGCTCGACAACCGATTGGATGTCGGGACGCTTGTAGCCGTAGGCCGTCTCAAGCACCCAGACAAGTTCACACAGAACGATCACGCTGACCCATCCGGGGTCCGAAGTGGTGCACTCACGGCGCACCAATTTCTCGGCGCGCTTGAGCTGGGCCGCGTCGTCGCGGATCAACAGCCTCACGAGCACATTGGTATCAAGACCGAGCATCGCAGACTGCTTTCTTGATGGCTTCATCCATTTCCTCAACGCTGAGACGAATCTTCGAGGGAGGCAGGATGTTCATGAGTGTGTCCAAGGTCACCTCCTCGGCCACCTCCACTTGAAGCTTCCGGTCCGCTGTCAGTTTGAAATCGAGCTTTTGGCCCGGCTTCAAACCAAGTTCGTCCCGGATCGCCTGAGGAATCGTGATCTGGCCTTTGCTGGTGATCGTTGCTGTCATAATCTTACTGTATGGTAAGGAATCCTGTTTTCAAGCATGGTCTCTGGTTTTGAAAAGGTCGCGGCGACAAGGTTTGATGAAACGTATTTTCCCGCTCTACCACTGAGCTACCGGGCCGTCGAAAGTGGCCCAGGCCGGATTCGAACCGGCGACCTGGTCGTCCGTAGCGATGTAGTTCCATCGGCATTCGCCGCGATTAGGGAGGGAGGACACTCTTGTCCTCCGGTTTACATAGTTGATTGGTTAAGTTCGAGAGAGTTTCGCGACAAGGGATTGAAAAGACATTCATGGCTCTACCACTGAGCTACCCCGCTGACGGGAGCCGGAGTCGAACCGGCGAAAAATGTAGTCCTCTCCGCATTCGCGAAGTTAAAAGTGAGTGCCGACAACAGTCGGTGAGACATCACAGGTCTTGCGACCCGGGCGGGATTCGAACCCGCTGGTTACCAATGGAGTCTCACCTGCATTCGGCAAGGTTGGCCAGCACGGCGGCAAGAAATGGAGCATGACGTTTGTTCGTTACAAGAAGTTGTAGTCAGGCTCCGCATCCGCCGCACCGGCCGATTGTTCACGCGATCTTGATTCGCTTTGTTAGAGTTTCGTTTTCGATTTCACGGACCCAGTGATCCGCTCCATTTCCGTCCTTCGCAAAGGACCCGATGATCTCGAAGACCGCATCACTGAAGCCTCCGATATTGAGGATGTCGTTCCGATCCGGCGCCTGGGTCGTGCTGTTCGGCACGATGTCGATGCAGACCAGCTTCGCCCGTGGGTTCCGCTGCTTGAGCTTCTCCCACTCGGCCATGACCGCCGTTCCGCGTCCACCGCGACCCGCATCGACCCACGACTCGTTGTCCGAGACGAAGATGACCAGATCCGGCGCTGCCTTTTCACGGTTCAACTGAGCCAAGGGAGCCGAACAGTTCGTTCCGCCACCACCGACCTTCGTCAGCTTCTCCGCATTCGTCATGACCGAATCACGAGGATTGAGATGGGCATCAACCACGTTGAACTCGAAAGGAAGCACCCGCGCCGAACGATTCGTCCGCAGCAATGCCGCAGCCACCAGGCCGGCAACATCCACACAGCGAACCGCCGAGCTTGCGCCCTTCTGATACCCCGTGACCGGCCATTGCATCGACCCCGACACATCAGGACAGACCACGACCGACCCTTCGATCCGAGGAACGTTCTCGAGCGCGACTTCCATCGCATCCTGCAGCGCCTCCCGAACCTTCTCCGGAACATCCTTCGAAGTATTCAGATAAGCGACGAGCAGTTGATAAGGAAGCACCCGCGCACGTCGGACCAGCTCGGGATGACTCAAACGAGCCGCGAGCTTGTCAGCCATTCCGCCGAAACGGAACACGCCATGACGCGAGAAAGCATTCAGATTCATCCGAGTCGTCTGCCAGGTCGCTGCACCTGCGATCGCCGCCCATTCCCGGGCACCGAGCTCAAGCGCGGTCAGCATCTGGAAAGGAACCTCGGGAACTTCTCCCGAACGATCCAACTTCCAGGATTCGAAATCACGCACCAAACGAGGCAGCGCCTCCGCATCGTAAGGGCGACCTAACAGCCATCCGTAAAATGCTTCACGCGAAGCCGTCTTTGGCTGCGGATGGACCATCTTCACGACGTCCGCCAGCGATGGTGCATTTCCGATCGATGCCTGAAGTAACTTCCGGTCGCTCGCCCGTTCCAGCCAACGCCGGACCAGACGCTTCGGTCCCGAGCCAAGAGACTTCCGCCCCGTAACTCCCGATCGCACGATCTGAACAAAGTTCCGAAGCATCCGACCATTGTCGATGACCTGCAGGAAGATCTCTTCCAGACGATCGAGGTCACGGCTCGCCAGCACCGCACAAAGCAGCGCTGGCATGTCCTTCATGTGACCGCGACGGCGCGCATAAAGTGCCGTCTTCGCCAGGTAATCCACGTCCACCCGGGCGGCCAGCTCGAGCACCCGATCGAGCTGGTTCTCCGCCGAGGCGTAGAAAGTAGGAGTCAGGCACCCCGTCGCCGCGATGCGGGCCAGAGCCGCCTTGTCCGACAAAGCGTATGCGGGTCCGCCGGCATCGTTTCGAGTCGTCGCCTTAGGAGCGAGAGCACCACGAAGAGTTCGGAATAGGTTCTTGTTTGCCATTTTGGTTTCGTCCGGTAGTTCGTTTGGACAAAACCCCATTGGCACTCCCCGTGCCAGGACGACTCCCGAAATCATTGGATCCACCTTTTATCACTCTCAATCAGATACTTACAGATCACTAAAACTTTCCTCTCTGATCTCAAGCAATCTCGACTCCCACCCATTTTTATCATTTTGGCTAGTTTCTTATTCTTAATGTGCTAAGGACTAGCCCGCTCGGACCGCTGACTTTAGTCAGCGGTCCATCTTCTCCCCAAACTTGCCTTTCAAATTTCGTCTCATTTCGCGCCCTTTCGTTGTTCCCCAAACTCTTCCTCACAACCCACGTCCCGTGTCTTCCGTGGTTCCAATCCTCCCATGAAACGCGTCGCCATCAGCATCCTTGGCACCCAGCTCGACCGCGGCACCACCCCCGAGCGCTGGGACAAATGGCGACCCAGCATCTCGCTCTTCCAGCACGAAGACCTCCTCATCGACCGCTTCGAACTCCTCCACGAAGCCAACTCCCTCCCCCTCGCCGAGCAAGTCGCCGCCGACATCCGCCTCGTCTCCCCCGAAACCACCGTCGTCCTCCACGAAATCAATTTCGGTCGCGACCCCTGGGACCTCGCCGACGTCTACGGCGGCCTCCACGACTGGGCCCGCGACTACGCCTTTGATCGCGATCAAAACGACTACCTGATCCACATCACCACCGGCACCCACATCGCCCAGATCTCGCTCTTCCTTCTCAACGAAGCCGGTTTCCTCCCTGGCCGACTCATCCAGACCGCACCCCCACGCGGCGGCCGACGCAAGGAAGCCCACGGCCCCGGTCGCTACTCGCTCATCGACCTCGACCTCTCGAAGTACGATGCCCTTAGTACCCGCTTCGCCCGCGACCTTGAGGAAACCACCGACTTCCTGAAAAGCGGCATCGCCACCCGCTCCGAGAACTTCAACCAGCTCATCGAACGCATCGAGCAAGTCGCCCTACGCTCGAAAGCACCCATTCTTCTAACAGGTCCCACCGGTGCCGGCAAAAGCCACCTCGCCCGTCGCATCTACCAGCTCCGTCACCAGCGCGGCGGACTCGATGGCGACTTCGTCGAAGTCAACTGCGCGACCCTCAGCGGCGACACCGCCGCCTCCGCCCTCTTCGGCCATCGCCGCGGAGCCTTTACCGGTGCCCAGGCCGACCGGCCCGGCCTCCTCCGACAAGCCCACAAAGGCCTGCTTTTCCTCGACGAGATCGGCGAACTCGGCCTCGACGAGCAAGCCAAACTGCTCCACGCCCTTGAAGAAAAAACCTTCCTCCCCGTGGGTGCGGATCAGGCGGTAAAGAGCGACTTCCAACTCATCGCCGGCACCAACCGTGACCTGCGTGAAGCCGTCGCCGAAGGCCGCTTCCGCGAAGACCTGCTCGCCCGCATCCACCTGTGGACCTTCTCGCTCCCCGCCCTGCGCGACCGCCACGAAGACATCTCACCAAACCTCGACTACGAACTCCGCCGCTTCACCGAAAAGGAAGGCCGCCAAGCCTCTTTCAACAAGGAAGCTCGCGAAGAATTCCTCAAGTTCGCCCAGTCGCCCGACACTCATTGGCTCGGCAATTTTCGCGACCTCAACGCCGCCATCACCCGCATGGCCACCCTCGCCCCGCGCGGCCGCATCCGCCGCGAAGAGGTCACCGAGGAGATCACCCGCCTCCGCGAAAGCTGGCATCGCCCCGGTCAGCAAAGCAGCTCCGAAGCCGCCGATCTCACAAAGATCCTCAGCCCCACCCAACTCGCCGCGATCGACCCCTTCGACCGAGTCCAGCTCGCCCACGTCGTCGCCGTCTGCCAGCGCACCAAATCCCTCTCCGAAGCCGGCCGCGAACTCTTCGCCGCCTCCCGCCAAAAACGCAAAGTCACCAACGACGCCGATCGACTGAAAAAATACCTCGCCAAGTGGGAGCTTGAATTTTCCAAGTTGAGTTAAGATGCGTCGACCTCACCGTTTCTGACCTTTTCAATGACCCCCTGCCCATCTGGAAGCACCGCCTCCCGGTGCCGATCCGCAATCTTGCTCATCTCTCCGGCGATGTCGCGGAAGAGCCTCGGCGACCAAACCCTCTCAAGCTCCCATCCCTGACTGCGGTGAATCATGGTTCGGAACAACTCCCAATCGATCGGATCAGGCGTGTTCCGGTAGCGGTTGAAATCAGTTAGAACACCGATGGTCACATCCTCCGGCATCGCCGGATGAGTAAGCGCCACATCCACCGAGAATCCATCATTTCCCCAATGCACGGTCGATCCTATCGCGTGCTCGTCACGCATCCTGGCACCCAGCGCCGCTGCCACCGCTGACGGCTGCCTGACCTCGAGCACCTCGCATTCCGCCTGCTCGGAAGCCCGCATGTTTTCCAAAGTGTCGTGGTAGTGCTTGTAGAGGGACTCCAGTCGCTCGGCATAGCACAGGTAGCTGTAAAGATGAACCCGGCCGTTGGGCTTTGCACCTTGAGCCGCGGCGAGTCCCGCCTGATACTCCTCGCGGGGAATCGATGTCAGCACATGGATTTCCGTCCGCGCCCGGGTCACGAGCACATTCAGCCGCCGCTCGCCGCCAACTCGCGAAAGTGCCCCGAAGTTTCGCCGGAAACGCCCCGTTTCATCACGCCCAAAGGTGGTGCTGATGATCATCACATCCCGCTCGTCACCCTGGACATTTTCAAGGTTCTTCACGAACAGCCCTTCGAATGAATCCGCTCCTTTGCGTTGACGTGCCCGATCAAGCCGCGATGCGAATTCCGAATCCTCCGCGCATTTGTCGTCGAGCAACTCGAGGATCAGATTCCGCTGCTTCAGGTTGAAAGTCGCGACGCCGATACTCGGTGGATTCGCATCATCTAACAACTCCGCAATCCGCTCCACCACCGCCAGACATTCCGCGGGGTTCGTCTGATCCTTGTAGGTACCATCGACATGCGTCAGCCGGATCGGTGCGGACAGCGCCTTGTTCTTCGGGTGCCCCGGAATTGGCTGCAGGCGGTGGCCGTAGAAGGACTCATTCGAGAATCCGATCAGCGACTCATTCCGCGAGCGGTAGTGCACATCAAGGAAAGCTTCGGAAACATCCAGATTGAGGGCCGCACCTAACAAATCCTCCATCTCCGACATCTGATGCGCATGCAGATCCTCTTCATCTTCGAAATCACCATCACCCGAGTCGACGACGGCACTCTCAAAGAAGCGAGTTGGCGGTAACTGCTTCGGATCACCTGCCACGACCAATCGCTTCGCCCGCAGCAGCACCGGCAAGGCTTCCTCGAGTCGGCACTGACTTGCTTCGTCAAAAATCGCGATATCGAAAAGACACTCGCGCGGGAAAATCTGCGCCACCGTATCCGGGCTGGCCATCCACACGGGACAGAGATCAAAAAGTGGATCGCCGCCTTCCACGTCCTTTCCCGCAGCGATCATCTGCCGCAAGCGCAGCGCCTTTTTCCCACGCACATAGAGTCGCTGCCGAAGCGAAGAGCCCACCGGACTGAGCCTCGATCCCGTGCTGGCCAGCGTCTTCATCGACTGCCGCTCCTGCCAGTAGCGAATCAAAACCCGCTGCACGAGTTCGCGCTTTTCCTCCAAGCGCTCACCCAATTCGCCGAATGCCGCATCGACACGCGCGGTATCAATCCGCGCCAGATCAGGATGATCCGCGATGACCTTTCGCAGGCGGCTTTCAATGCCAGCGCGGGTGAGGCAGGCCAACGCGTCCGCCGTCTCCACGCCCTCAAGCGCGAGCTGACGCGCCGCCGGACTGAGCGTATCGGGGAGCCGACTCAAGCAATCCTGAACTCGTAGCACACCTTCAAGAGACTCGCTCGATGAATCAATCGCACTCCCCAGATCCGTCCCGGAGAGACCGTTTCGAAGTTCTTCATCCCACTCAGCCAGCGCCTTCTCATTCAAGACCGACTGCTCCTTTGCCAGACTCAGCGCTTTCAGCAAATCATGTGCCCGATTCGCCGAGATCGACAGCCGCACCGCATGACCCGCCGCCGACTCCGCACTCAAATCCTTGCGAAGTCCGGTAGCTTCTAACACCTCATCACCCCGTATCAGCGCCACCATTTCCAACGAAACCCCAATCAAGTTGACCGACTCATTCAGGCTAGCATCATCATCGATGCCGCCCGCCTTCTCCGCGCCGATGCGTTCGACGAAGTCACCCACCACGAGCCTTGCCTTGAGGCCTTCGAAAAACGAAATCCCGCGCCCGATCGAGGCATCATCCACCCGTTGCCCAAGTCCGGCCAGCACTGCGGCCGCAGCCTTTCTCTTACCAAAGGCAAAGACCTTCGTCCACTTCTGCGAGGCCTGCGCGTATTCCTGAAGCGCGACCAAAGACTGATTGATCACCCCCAGCGCCGGCTCTGATCCTTTCACCTGAAGCACCAACTCCCGGTCCAAAGGAGCCTTCAGCAAATCGCGCACCGCCGAGGTATCGGCCCACTCACGCTGAATCGGCCCCACATCAGCGGCCTCAAGAATCCCCCTCACCATCGGCCCGTCGAGATCCTTCGAAGCCTGAGTAATCAGCTCGGCGAGACGCGCGCGATTCCTCCCAATGGTCTCAAGCTCACCTTTCGGCAGCACCGGCAAATCCTCTCCATCACCCGGCAGCTTCAGCTCATTCGAAAACTCCCGAAGCTGCTCCTCATAAGATCCCGACTTCGCGGAAAGGTAGTCACTCAAGGAAATCGCCAGACGATCTAACAGCACATTACCCTCAAGCTTCGCAGAAAGCGCCCGATCACAAAGCTCCTGGATGTCCGCGCGGTGGCTTTCCACCAAATCCTGCGTCACATTTTGCGCCACCTCGGACACATCCGGTCCCGCCTCAAGCTCCAGCCATCGACCGACGAGCGAGTGAAACGACTCACCCTCCACATCTTCCGCATGCAGCGATGCATAAGCTTCCCGCAACTCACGATGCAGCGAACTCAGTCGTGCGTTCGCCTTCCCCAGCGCCGGCATTGAGTCCGGAGGAAGCCCTCCTTCCACCAAGTCCTCAAGCCTCTGCCGCAATCCCATGTAGAGTTCTTTCCGATCACGCTGCGGATCGTGAATCACACCGCAAAGATGCCCGATACCCAAAGCATCCAGACGATACTTCACCACATCCAGCGCCGTGCGTTTGTCACAGACAAAAAGCACCCGCTCACCCCGCGCCAGGTGATCACCGATGATGTTCGCAATCGTCTGACTCTTCCCCGTCCCCGGCGGTCCATGGACCACCAACGCCTGCGACCTCGCCGCTTCCTCGACCGCTGCCGACTGACAAGGGTCCGCCCGAGTGATGAGAAACTCACTTGCGAAATCCCGCTCGAACTTTGCCTGCTCTTCCACCTCATGCTCATCCGCCTCGGGGATCGCGTGGGCGCTTTCGGGATTGATCGCTTCTTTGACAAGGAACGACCTCACTGGCCCTTGAAGCTCCGTCTCGTTGGCGATCATCCACTGCGTATCTCGGATCAGCCCCGGATTCGTCATCGGAAACAATCCCATCACTGCCGATGACAACAAGCTCGCCTGGTGACCTAGCCCATCCGCTCTCGGCACCGACACCAATGTCTGCTCGGGATCGTACCCAAGACCCTCCAGCCCCACCCCTTCCCCCACAAACTTCAAAATCTCCTGCAACTCCTGCCACGGCTCCTTCCCCGAATCATCGGCAAACAACTCATCCGACGAAGCTCCCGTCATCTTCTCGATCCACGCCAGCAGCGCCGGGTTCGGCACCAGCCGATCCGCCCCCTCGGCCACCGCCTTGATCGTCACGCCCGTCCGCGCCCCCGTCCGGACGGTTAGTGAAATCGGCACCATCGCCAGCGGCGCGAGGATCCGTGATGTTCCGAACGCCTCCCGGTCATCCTTCGGCGGTAGTGAAAGCATCGGAAAACCCACGAACAGCGCATCCTCGCCATGGTCATTGAAATACTCCTTCGCATCCGCCGCGATCCCCGCAAGCTTGCGTAATAACTTCACCTCCTTCTCCCAGGCATCGCGCTTCCGCTTCTCCTCATCCGACCATTCCGCCTCCGGATAGGCCGGCTTTTTGAAACGCTCCGCCTTCGCCGAAATCTCGACCTTTCCCTCTTCGAGCAGCGCCTTCAAAAAGCTCGTCTCCGAATCATATCCCATCGCCAGCAACTCCGACACATCGACCCGCTGGCGGCTATTGTGAGGCCGGGCATTCAAGCTCGGCCCTTTGAGCATGCTCTGATAGAGCCGCTGAAGCATAGTTTCCAGAATCATCGCGGCAATTAAGCGCAGCCCTGATCGGCAAGTCGAGAACTCCATGCCACGCGATGACGATCACCCAAAATCGTCTTGAAATACCCTTGTCCGATCCCACCCCCAGCCATAACTCATCAAGCGTGACCGAAAAGATCCAGACCCTCCTGCGCGAACTCGAAGCCAAACACGGCATCGAGGTCCTCTACGCCTGCGAGTCCGGCAGCCGGGCCTGGGGATTTGCGTCGCCGGATTCGGACTATGACATCCGCTTTCTTTACCGCCGCCCGATGGAGCATGCTTTCACCATCAGCGAAGGCAGCGACACGATCGAGATCCCCATTGAAAACGACCTTGACCCCGGTGGTTGGGACATCCGCAAAGCCCTCGGACTTCTGCACAAATCCAATGGGGCACTCATCGAATGGCTTCACTCGCCAATCGTCTATCATGCGAACCCGGCTTTCCTAACAGACCTCCGCAAACTCGCCACCGATCACCTTTCACGCAAAGGCCTCGGCAACCACTACCGAGGACTTGCCGGTCAGTTCTACCGCAACAAGCTCACCGCAGAATCCCCCTCCGCAAAAGGCTACCTCTACTGCCTCCGCGCCCTGCTCGCCGCCCGCTTCGTGCTCGCACATGGCACACCGCCGCCCGTTCCCTTCGTCGAACTCATCCCGACCGCGCCCGATGAAGTCGCCGCGGCCATCCGCGAACTCGTCGCCTGGAAAGCCGACGCCAGCGAAAACGAATCCCCCGGCCGACAAGTGACGCTCGATGCCTTCATCGAAGAAAACCTTCCCGGTATCGGAGCCACCCTGGACGCCCAGCCGAACGACTCCAACCCACGCGAGCCTTTCAACCAAATCTTGCACCGCTGGAGCCTGTGGCCAAAAACAACCGACTGGCAGCCGATCTACAAAAGCGAGCTCACCCTCGACCGCGTCCGCCAGCCCGACCTGCTTCTCTTTGAAGCCGTCAGCGGCAGCCGCGCCTTCGGCACCCATCACGAACGCTCGGACTTCGATCTGCGCGGCATCTTCGTCGCGCCACCATCCTTCCTCGGAGGCCTCGAAAATATCGATCAGGTCAGCGATGAGAAAAACGACGAGGTCTATTATGAAGTCGGCCGCTTCGTCAGCCTGCTGCTCTCTAACAATCCTAACATCGTCGAGCTGCTCTTCACGCCCGACTCGTGCATTCGCCACCGCCACCCCGCCTTTGATCTGCTGAAACCCGAAGACTTCCTTTCAAAGCTCTGCCGCCAGACTTTCGGCAACTACGCCATGTCCCAGATCCGCAAAGCCCGTGGACTGAACAAAAAGATCGTCAACCCGCAGCCCGAAGCACGCCATCCGCTCCGCCACTTCTGCCACATCCTCAGCGGTCAGCGGTCCGTACGGCTCGACGACTGGCTCGCAGCGGAAGGCATCGATGAAAACCATCTCGGCCTCGTTTCCGCACCCCACGCGACCAACACCTACGCCG
Source organism: uncultured Haloferula sp. (assembly GCA_964628795.1). GTDB lineage: Bacteria > Verrucomicrobiota > Verrucomicrobiia > Verrucomicrobiales > Akkermansiaceae > Haloferula. The sequence goes on from CAZVMS010000305.1 coordinate 26,886, forward strand.
TCTTCATCGACAACACCAAGCCCGCCGAAATGCGCGGAATCTTCTCGAAAAAGGACGACGCCGCGATCGTCTGTTCATCAGTCGAAAAGGAAGCTCAGCCGATTGCCTGGCTGAGCTGCAACCTCGATGCCTTCAAAGCCCACTGCAAAGCCCACCGCGAATACTGGCAGTGGGTCGAGTTAAGAAACGAAGAGCGCTTCGAAACCAACACCGCCCACAACCGCGGCTACGACTCGAAGAACCTGATGCACACCCTGCGCCTGCTCGACCAGGCGATCGAGATCGCCAACACCGGAAGCATCATCCTTCCCCGGCCTAACAGCGACTGGCTGAAGGAAGTCAAAAGTGGCGCCTACAGCTACGACGAACTCCTTGAGATCGCCGAAGAAAAGCACGCCGCGATGGAAGCCGCCTTCGATCAATCCGACCTCCCCGAAGCCCCCAGCCGCGAACGTGCCACCGAGATCCTGCTTGAGATCCGCAAGCTTCATTCATCATAAGCCTCCTCTAAGGATTCTGCGGCGGCCGCTCCTCGGGAGCCATCGGAGTCTTTCCAAAATCGAAGGTCTCCAGCCGCTCCGGGAAACGCTGGACCTTGATGGCCGACGCCACCTTCTCCTCAAACTGTTTCTGGATGGCCTCGCGCTTCGCCCGGATCAGCTCGGATCTCAGTTGGTTCTTCACCTGATGGAATGCCGGCACCGAGGATTCCCGGGTGTCCGTTCGCTTGATCAAATGGAAGCCAGCGGAACTTCGAATCACCTCACTGACATCCCCGTTCTTCGAAAGCTGATGACCCGCATCCAGAACTTCATCGGCCACGCCCGACCTCGCCTTCCCTTTCTCACACCAGCCGATGTCTCCTCCACGATAGCGGCTTGCCTGATCGTCGGAGTGCTTCGCCGACGCCTCTTCAAACCCGGCATCACTGGCAATCGCAAGATCACGGGCGGCATCCATCCGCGCCCGTGCTTCCGCGAGGCGTTCCGGGCTTGAGTGCCGCTTCACGGCGACCTTGATGATCGAGAACCGAAGGGCACCCGGTTTCGCCATCGACTCACGACGTGCCTCATACTCAGCCATCAGTTCCTCATCGCTTATCTCGATGCTATCAAGCGCTGCAGTGAGTTCCTTCTCCTTCAAGATCCCAATCAGCAGGTTGTTGACCGAACGCTGATAGGCTGGGTCCTGATCGACGCCCTGAAGTTTTGCATACTCTAGCAGGCGTTGATACTCGATCATCTCATCGACCAAAGCGTCCTTCCCAGCAACCGGCCGACCCTGATCGCGCCGTCTGTCCCTTTCAGCCAGCACATCCTGCTCGCTGATCCGGTGCTCGGCCACCACGGCCAGCACTTCGGGATTTTCGACCTTAGCCTTTTTCCGGCAGGATGACAGCCCGCCCAGCAGGATGAAAAGCGCCGGAGCAAGCAGGAGAAACGGGCGAAAAATTCTCATCACGCCAAGCCTTAGCCTATCGGACGACCGATACCCGCATGAAAAGCGAGCCACCGGCATCCAGAGGAGTGTCCGCCCGAACTTGAATGCGCCAAATGCCGGACGCACTCTCCATGTTTGAATGCAGCACCGGACCACCTGCTCCGACCGTCCAGGCTGAGTCCGTGAAGTTCAACGCAAACGAACTCCAGGACGACAGTTTTTCGGAGGTCTCGAAAGCATACACCAGCGCCGGATCATTGGACCTCACAGAGAACTCGATGCCCGCATAGGATTTGCCACCCGCCTCGATCACCACAATCTTGGGAGCTAAGTCGTCGTTGCTTCCCGTGGCATCCGTGAGGAATCCATATTCGAGGAAATTTGATCGCCCATCACGATCGTAATCAGCCTCGGGAAGCCGATCCGCGGCCGCCGTGCCTGACGGGAATGACATTGATGTTTCGTAGCTGATGCTTCCGATCCCATCCCCAATGGCATGCACTTCGACGTCATCAATGTAGAAGCCGGTGTTCTCAAAGGAGCCGTCCGCCTGAAGGGCGAATCTGATTTGAAAAGTCTCGGTCGCGATTTCTGGGCCAAGCATCACCGACTTGCGAGTCCAGTCTTCGCTGACCACCCCGCTCACCTCACCGTAGATCTTGACCCATGGTGAAGCGCTGCTTGCACGGACCTCCACCATCGCGACATCGGCAATCGATTCCGTCTTCAGATGCTGCCTCCAACTCACGATGAACTCCTTGCCATCATGGGCGCTGAGATCGATCTCGCTGGAAACCAGACCACTGTCTTCATTCGGCACATAGAAGGCATCCAGATTGGTTCCCCAGGCATTCTGACCGGACCAGGCCGCACCCGGACCCGCTACCGGAGGACCATACTCCCAGGTGCTCAGAGTCCCCTCATCGACATAGCCCCCCTCATCCGTCTCGAAGTCCTCGAAATAAACCTGCTGAAGTTCCAGAGCGAAGATCCTGATGGAGTCGATGTAGTAGCCGGGAGCGCTTTCAGACAGATCCGAACGCATCCGGAAGCGATAGCGGAAGCTCGACACCGCCATCGATTCATCGAGCAGGACGAACTCCTGTTTCCAAGTGAGGGCTTCAGGGCCCGAGGCCTCTCCGTAAACCCTCTGCCAGCTCACGCCACCATCATTGCTGACCTCCAAACTTCCCGCATCATACTGGACTTCGGTTTCGAGATACTGCCACCAACTGAAGATGAAGGGGCCACCACTGTGGGCACTCAGGTCGATCGAAGCCGAGGTCAGATAACTGTCCTCGTTATCGGAATAACCACCGGCCAGCGAAGTCGCCCAGCATTGGCTTCCCGATTGGGCCCCGAGGGGTCCGTTGGTCGGCACGCCGAGCTGCCATGACGAACTCGCCCCACTCGCGAAAAGCCCGCCACCATCGATCTCGAAATCCTGACCATAGAGTTCGGCCACAAGCGGATCAGAAGACACCGGAAGGATCGCCAGCAGGCACGCGGCGAACGAGCAAGTAAGGGACCGTTTTGTAAAAGATAGCATGACGGGGTCAGGGTTGGTAGATCACTCTTACTCGCAGGAAACTGCGGCCGGAGGCGGCCATCGGTTCGGTCATTCGGAATAGGGCGCGACGAGCATCTGTGGACAAAAGCGTGTGGGACACATCCTCGACCTTGGATGCCGACGACCACTCTCCCAGCACCTCCGCACTCTCAACGAGATAGCGGACATCCCCAGCGGCAGGCAAACGGGTGAATTCGATCGCAAGATGACCATCGACGATTCTCAACTCAGGCATCAGGTCCTGCACCTCGGGCTGCGAGGAATCCGCGCCGAAAGCGTAAAGCAGGATGTTGCTGATTCCCGAGTCAGAATGAGCCGCCTCGGCAAAGGTCGCCAGATCCCCAGTGGCCACCTCTTGGGTTCCAGCCGCCACCCACTCGGCAAAGCTGATCGACCGCTCGACGATGAATGCCTGCGCCACTTGGCTAGCGCCGGATCGGTAGGCAGTATTCGGTTTGACACCCAATCGAACCGACTCGGTGCCACCCTGTAAGACGCCACCGGCCAGCGGCTCAACCGAAATGATCGCCGAGGTCTGATTCGCCGCAAGATTCACGAAACGGTCGATGCTCTTGTAGTCGCTGCCGCTGGTCGCCGTGCCACCCAGTTCGAGCCGCACCAAAACACTCCGGTCCACGATCCCGGTCCGCTCGATCAGGAAAGAAGCCTTTGATCCCGTATCCTTGGATGCGACAGGCTCAAGCACACTGATCGAGATCTCTGCCATCAGGTCGTCGATGAAGACCTGAGCACTCGCCGTGGAGGCGAGTTCGTAGCCGTCACCCGGAGCCAGACTCAAAGCCACCACCTCAGCAGACTCGGCAAGTGAATCACTGTAGGGCCGAACCGGGATCTCAAACGAAAGCACTCCGATCGGCAGGGTGATTTGTGTCGGAATCTGTTCGTAGTCGACGCCATTTCCCGCCGCCCCGCTGATGTTTAATTTGACGACCAAGGGCGCGGACAAGGCTGCGTCCAGAGTGATCGTGAAGGAAGTCGGGGTGGGTCCGTTTTCGCTCCCATGGAGATTGCTGGCGACCACGCTGAGCATTGGAGGAAGCGCCAGACCATCTGTTAGAAGATGTCCTCCGTTCCAAAGTGACCGCAGGGTCAGGCCAGCATTTGCTGCGTTTTTGAGGATAATCTCGCGGTCCGAGAAACCGCTCCCGTCGCCATCCACATCAAAGCGGACCATCACATCATCTTCGACTGCGGCGACACTCACGTAGTCGCTCAGCAAGGTGGACTCACCTTCAAGAAGCCGGCTCAGGTCCAGCATGTCGCCCTCGGTCCGGCTGAAATCCAACACCGTATCGGTCCCGACATGGGCCCGCGTGAAAATGAAGCGATCGTCACCCGGGCCGCCATGGAGGAGGTCGTCACCTGTCCCACCGACCAAAGCATCGCCAGCCTCTCCACCTGATAGCTCGTCAGCACCCGATCCCCCGGAAATCCACACCGGAATCTTTCCTGATGGATCGAACGGCAAGGAGCCTGGCTCGACGCTCCGCATAGGCGTTTCGAGCGAAATCGGGCCTGACACCTTTTCAAGATTCCAGACGATGAAACCTCCATCGCGGGCAAGAAGATGACGTCGAACCTGAAACTCGTCCTCGCGGGTAACTCCTTCCAGCAGGCCCTCCGACAAGGCCAACTGCGTCCGCTCCACCCCACTCAGCGCCTCGAAGGCGGTGGTGTCCGGTTGGTAGCGGCGTAGTTCGATCTCTCCAACCGCTGGAGCATGCTCCGGATCCTCATCGCGAACGGAAACGGCAAAGCTCGGAATCGCTGAATTTGCTTCTTCATCCGCCACATGGAGGAGCCTGCCCGCGTTGATGTCCGCTTGGGAGAAGGTCGAACCGACGACCAGCAGTTCGTCGGGCTTGGTGGGATCTAACACTTTATCCCTGAGCCGCAGCGATCCCTCCGTCGGAACTTCGGTCAGGGTGTAGATCAGCGAAACCGAGGTCGAATCCTCATCCAGGGTTTTCAAATGGATGCCACTCGTTCCTGCCGCACTGACGGAAACCTCGGTGGTGACAAGCTCAGGCACCCGTCCGTCGCTATTCGGATCCGTGCCGGCCAGATATTCCGCGAGGTTGCTCCGCCCATCGCCATCCAGATCGCCCGAGCTGTCGTTGAATTGCTTATCAAATCCATGCTTGTCCTCCCACCAGTCGGCCATGCCATCACCGTCGCTATCCGGAAGAGCAAAGCTGACGTCGAGGTCCAGACGATAGGTCGAGGCCCGCGTCGCCTGCCCGACATCAAAGGTATAACTTCCCGGTTCCGCGATCGCCGCGTCGGAGCCATTCACCGTGATCTGAAGGTGCTCGTAGGAATCCTCGGTGGCTTTCAGCGGGATCCCGTCGGTCGCCGCTTCAAGATCGAGCGCGAGCGCCGAATGCGGAATTGCAAGTTGGTAGGAAAAACTGCCGTCAGCCAACGACTGCAGCGAGGCCGTGAAGACCATCGGCTCGGAACCACCGGCATCGACCGACCATTCGAGGAAACCGGCGGTCATCTGATGGGCTTGCGGACCCGAGCGGTTGATCACCTTGCCATAGAAGATGGTTTCCGGCTCAGGCACCGTGCTTGCCGCATGGACGAAGGCCGTGGTGCCGGTCAGGAGAATCGTGAGAAGTGCTTTCATGATGGGGATCTCCGTTTAGTTCCCGGAGTAGCCGAGCGTGCTGAAGTAGAGTTTGATGTCGCTGACATCCTGGATGAGGCGGTCGAGGCCGGCGTTGCCATCCGCCGAAAGGGTGCCGCCGGGGATGATGAGCAGCCACTTGGTGTTCCACACCGATCGGCCCACAAGGCGGGAGTCGAAGGTCATTTCGTCGAAGGACGGCGAACTACTGGGTGCCGTATCGCTATAGGCACGGAAGCTCGAGAACTTCCGGATCTCCGCGAAGGACCCGTTGAGGCTGTGGATGGATGGGATGAAGTTCGGATTCTGAAGATCCGTATCGCCCGTTAGGAACGGGGCGGGAATGCGCTGGTCGACGATGTTCCAGGTTCGAGTCTTGAGCTCGCTGCTGTTCGGGATGGTCATCGTGTCGAGACCGGCCGGGACCAGATAGACGCGCGGCGAGACCGAGAGCGCGGAGTTATCATAACCCTCCAGCCACACCCCGACCCCACGAACCTTGGTCGCGTAGTTGGTCGGATCGTAGGCAAAGTCCCCTCCGCCCAGCGGCCAGCCGAAGAGGTTGTTGCCGAAGATGATTTCGGTGGGGAAATCGAGCACGATTCCGGGGAGCGGCCCAGCCGACTCGGCCTGGGGCGGACGGCAGAACTGGCGAAACTCGGGCACGTCCCACAGATTCGCCTTCCGACCTTCTGCCAGCACCTGGCGCCAGATGGTGTTGGAAAGAGTGGCGGCGGTGGTCCCAGTGGCCTCGTTCTTCTTGTTGCGGAAATGTCCCTGACGCAGCGAGATCTTGCTGACTTCCTGCTGGAAATTGTTCAGGCCGAGCTGGGCCTTCATGACCCCATAGTTGTCGCGCATCACCGCAAGAGCATCGGCGAGGCCACCACTGCCGACCAGTGGTTCGCCGTCACTCCAACTGCCGAGATGACGAGCCTTGATGACATCGTCGAGCAAACCGCGCGCCGAGGTCGGATCATCCGGGCTGAGATTGGTGTCGTAGTCGTAGGCCTTGGCGGCGAGATAGGCGTAGCGCGCCGCGAGGTCGAAGGAATCGCGGTATTTCGACAGCGCGTCGTTGCGGAAAGTGCGGAATGCCATGTCCTGATAGCGGGCCTGCTGGGTGCTGGCACCGGTGGCCTTGTTGAAATCCTCGCGCTCGTCGAGCAGAGCGATGCCGCGCTGGAGGGCGGCCCGGTAGCTATCGGATAGTTCGCGCAGCGCTTCGATCTTGGCGAACACCTCGATCCGGGTGGTGCCCTCGTTGCGCAAGTGCTGCTCGATCTCCTTCAAGGCCTCCTGGATCTCGAATTCGAAGTTCGCTTTATCGACCTTGATGTCTCCAAAGAAGGACTCCTCTTCGACGTCGAGTTCCAAGCCAACCGTGGTGCCTGAGAGGCCGATTTTGAGTCCTCGGAAAATGGTTTTTGCAATGCCGGAGCTGATCACATTGGCCCCGCGTGGTGCAGAGGTCGGGTCGAAGGCCACGCCCGCGATCTTGGGCAGGAACTGCTCGATGGCTTCGGAGGTCGTGTCAGCCTCTTCGATCGTATTTTCGAGCAATTCCTTGGCAAGTGTTGCCGTGATGATTCCGGCTTTCAGGCTGGTAATGGTATCGCGGGATTCATTCCTGAGGATGATCGTCTCTGCCTGCAAACCACTCTTCGCCTCAAGCAGTTCGGTCATATCGACCAACTCCTTGATGTAGCTGTCGTAATTGCCCTGCGCGAGGGCCAGTTCGGCTTCGGCCACCAGCATCTGGGAAATGATCGACTGCAATTCGCCTGGCGCGGCCCGGCGACCCCAATCAGTAGGCGCCTGGAAGACGTAGTCGTTGGCGGTCAGTGGCAGGTTCATGAAGAGATTGCCGTCCTTATCGACCGGAGTCGCGCCGATCACCGCGCTGAGGTCGCTCGCCATGCCGTCGGCGAAGTCGTCGGGGTTCAGGACATCGTTGACGAAGAACGGGAACCTCGGGCTGGTGTAGAGACTTTCGCCATCGGCTGTCTGGTTTCCGACGGTCACCAAGCTGGACTGGAAGCCACCAAAGGCGGCAGCGAAGCTACCTGACCCAGCAGGAATGGTGCGGTCGGATAGCTCGTTGACGTCGACATAAAACCACAGGTTGAGGTCCGGTCCGCTGTAGCCGGACGGGTAGGGCCGACCAGCGCCGATGGTGCCTTCGTAGGGGGTGCCGAAGATCGAAATCAGGTCGTTGCGGAAGGCGCGGTCCTGCTCGTAGGTCTCGTCAAAGAAATGATCGGCGGTGACTTGTTGCTGGCGCACCCGGTTCTGTTGCTCGTTGGCGTGGTCAAAGACACGCAGCGCGTTCTGGGCGGTCTTTTCAGCGCGCTCATAGATCTGTTCGAAATGCATCTTGCCCTGGATTCCGGAGCCGACGATGTCGAAGTTCGGGTCGATATCGAATGGCACAACTTCATCCGACAGGCCGAGTGGATTGAGCCCGCTATTGGCATTGTCGTAGGTGCTCTGGATCTTGCCGTGGTAACCGGAGATCCGGGCCAGTGCGGTGACGGTGCTGCGGTCGATCTTCTTCAATGACTCATTGACGACGCCAGTGTTCTTGCTGTCCTCATTCGGCAGGATGGCATTAGCGGTGATCCAATCGAAGAGCGCTCCCTGTCCGGCACGGCGCGCCCAGCCCTCGACCCCCCACGCGCGGTCGCTGTTCGGGTCGGTGTACCCCTGCCACTGGCCATCGGGGTCGGCGACGTAGCGCGACCGATAGGTTTGATTGACCACTTCGGCACCGGCCCGCGCCTTGGCGGCGGCGGCGTTGGCGAATTTACGCTCGTCCTCGAAGTCGACGCTGATGACGATGTCCAGCAGGTTGTAGAGCTCGGAGCGTGAGACCCAGTTGAAGTAGGGGTGGCGCAGCAGCTTGTATGGCCCGCGGAGGGCGCTGAGGTAATGGCCCCAGGCGTCGCCGTGTCCCTGTGGATAGAGGACCATGGCGTCGGACTCGTCGACGAAGCCGTCGAGGTTCTGGTCGCTGATGTTGTAGTTCAGCGCGTAGGCAGCTTCCCCATCGCTCTTGGTGAAGTTCCAGAACAGCCGGTTGAAGACCGGGCGGGCGAAGCTTTCATCGACGCCGCGCAGCAGCGAGAGTTCCTCGTCGAGCAGGGTGCCCATCTGATTTTGGAAGGCGAAGATCGACGGCGTGGCGTAACCGTAGTCGGCGCTGTCGGAGCCAAAGCCGATGGTTGGATCCTGGGCGTCGCCGTAGGCCTCGTTGCCGAGCAGCATGTAGAGGTCGGAAAGGCGGCTGGAGGCAAGCAGCAGCGCGTTGTTGATTCCCGGGGTGGTGATCGGCGAACTGAGGTCGATGCTGAGGGCGGTGCCACGGTCGAGGACCGTGTGGTAGAGTTCCAGCAGGCCGACGTTTTCGATCACGTTCTTGTCCGGGTTCAGGGCGACGGCTCCCACGTAAGGCCCGCCCGCCTGCTGAATCATGCTGACGTAGGTGGCGGGGACGCTGTTGTTGCGGAAGTCGTTGAAACGGACCTCGTAGGGGTTGATGCGATCGAGCACCCGCTTGATCCATCCGGACACCAGTTGTGGTTTGTAGTCGCCATCGACTGTGGGTGAATTGCCCGCGCCAGCGAACAGCTCGCCCTTGACCGTGCCGGATGCCGGCTTGGCATCATTCCACCAGGTCAGGTAGTCGGTGCCGGGCTCTTCATTGATGGCGAGGGAATCCTTGGGGCCCCATGTCACCCCGTTGTAGGCGGGATCGCCGTTTGCGGGAATCGGCACGCCCGCAGGGACGTCATGGGTGTGGCGGTAGCGGACGAAGAACAGGTTGTCGGCAAGGAGTAGGCCGCCAGTGCCTTCGAGGGAAACCTGGTACTGGCCCTTGCCCTTGACCACGTTGTCACTCTGGTCGGGGAAAATTTTCCACGCGGCATGGGGCGGTAGCGGCGCGCTCGTTCCGTCCTCCTCGCGGTAAAACCACTGATAGATCATCTTTTCGGCATTCCCGCCAAAGTCGCCGGTGTGGCGCAGCGTAACTTTTTCCTCGAAGATGTTGTCGGAGAGGATCGTCTTGATCGCGCCGCGGTAGCGGTGCTCCTTCGAAACCTTGATGATGAAGAGGCTCACCGGACCGCCCAGCTCCGGATCGTTGTTTTCGACAATGGTGACGTAGCCATAGTCCTTGCCGCCGGGGAAGGTCTTGGTGGGGTCGAGGATGTCGGGGCTTGGCACCAGGGCAAGGCCCGGACCGAGGAAGGTGCCGGGGACTGCGGTGCCGGGGGCCGGTTCGCTGCTGTCGCTACCGGGGGCAGTGCTCAACAAGAAGCTGAAACCGGTATTGGCATCGCGCGGGGCGGTGGGAACCTGATGGCCAGCCACTTCCAGAGTCATCGAAATCCGCAGCGGATTGTCGGCGGATCTCGCGGCGGTGTAGCTTCCTTCGGTGTCGCCGTTGATCGCCGCGAGAATGGCGTCGACCACGGCCGAAGGGGTGGCAGCCGGTGGCAGGATTCCGGCCCGCAAGGCGCGGAAGCCCGTGCTTGGGACGGGATCGCCATCGCCGGTTCGAACGATCTTGAATTGATCCCCTTTCCTGACGCCCCGTTCATAGAGCGAGGGGCTTTCATCGACATCGAGAGAGGCCCTCGAACTGGAGGTGATTTCAAACGAGCTTCCCGAGGCAGCACCGGAGGTGAATTCAAGTCGGTAGCCACCGACCCAGATATCATTGTCCCATCCTGAAGCATCAACATCGATCGCATTATCGTTGCTCGATTTGGAGTTAATATAAGTCACCGTGCCATTGTCATATTTCGTGTCCGCGCTATCGAACCATACCCAGACCGGATCCTCGGGGTGATAGATCATGAAATATTTCGCCTCGAGGCTGGCAGCTGTGACGGTGTCGCCTACTTCGATGTCCCGTCCGGTCGATTGCCCGCCGCCAAGCGTATCCTGGACCAGACCGGCGAGGTAGCCTCCGTTTCCAGCCAAGTCCGCCGGATTGCGGGCCTTGTTGTAGAGCGCGGTGACGGCTTCTTGCCAGCCAGTCACCGATCCGAAACCTTCGAGTTCGCGCAATTCCCTGGCCTCGGCTGCAGTGAGGATGTTCGGTTCGAGGACATAGACCGGTGCGGGGGATGCCGTCAGGGTGTCGTCGCCAAGTGTCTTGTCGTTGACGTAACCGGAGATGCCGAGCTCCTTGTCGAGCGGGCTGAAGAAAACGCGCTTCTGGAGCGACGCCGACAGACCGGTGAATTGCCAGACGGTGCCATCGGCCGAGGTGAGACCGGAGGCGGGCGAGATGGCGGCGAGTTCGACCGAATCCAGTGGCAGTTCCACCGTCAGGGTCTCGAGCGGGGTGATGAATCGAGCGGTGTAGAGATTCGGGTTGGTCAGCGAGACCTTGTTGTCCATGGTCGGATTGACCGAGTCATAAACCACCGTGCCCGCCGCCCAGCCGATGACTCCCGGAAGACCGGGCGCGTCGGGATGATCTGCCTGGTACTCGCCGCCCGGGTAGGTCAGGGTTTCACCGGCCTTGAGCACGCGGGTTTCCTCGGGCCAGCTGGCATCATAAACCACTAGTCCTTGAAGAAGCGTGATTGAAGCGCCCGTTGGCCACAAAAAACTCGAAATGCCCTGAAAATCAGGGTTTGGTGTTGTCTGTCAAAACCAAACATCAAACCGAGAAAGGACATTTCGAGTGAGCAAGAAATACCA
>CAZVMS010000306.1:0-3001 GCA_964628795.1 uncultured Haloferula sp.
AGAAGCATGGATACCGCGCCTTCACCCGCTTTCCAAGATCACATTCCAGTGCCATCAAGCGCACGCCCTCATCCGCCGTAAGAGTTCCCACCGGAATCCCACACCGCGCCGCCACCGCTGCCGCAATTTCATCCCGCCCGATCGCCGCAGAGGCAGCACGTTTCCCGGGAGTCAGCGTCTGAAACCTCGCTGCCGCACATGCCTGATCCACCAAATCCAGCGCCTTGTCCGGCAACCGGAAATCCGGCAGATACCGGATCGACCATTCCACCGCCGCCCGCAGCGCCGCTTCCTCCAGCACCACCCCGTGATGCGCTTCCAATCTCGGCCGCAGCGCCAGCAGCATGGCCACCGCTTCATCCACGCTCGGTTCCTCGATCCTCACCGGCTGGAACCGCCGTTCCAACGCACCGTCCTTCTCGATGGTCTGGCGGTATTCCCGGATCGTCGTCGCGCCGATCACACGGATCGCCCCACGAGCCAGCGCGGGCTTGAGGATGTTCGCCGCGTCCATGCTGCCGCTGGCCGATCCCGCCCCTAGCAGCAAGTGGATCTCGTCGATGAAAAGAATCGGCCTCGGCTCAAGGGACGCCTCGCGCACCACCGCTTCCAGCCGTTCCTCGAATTGTCCCCGGTATTTCGTCCCCGCCACCAGCGAGGTCAGCGAAATCTCAATTACCGCCGACCGACCCAAGGCATCCGGGATTTTCCCCTCCGCCAGCAACTGCGCGAATCCCTCGACAATCCCGGTCTTCCCGACCCCCGGCTCGCCCACCAGAATCAGATTGTTTTTCCGGCTTTGCAGTAGGATCTGTGTGATTTTGAGCATTTCCTCTCGCCTACCGATCAATGGCGGCAAAGCGCCCTTCGCCGCCAACTCGGTCAAATCCCGCCCAAAGCGTCGTAAAGCTGAATTCCCTCTATCGTTCTTCGCGTTCGCCTTCCCAGCCACCGCCGGGTGTGATCCTTCTTCTGGAAAATCCACATCAAACCCCTCGATCAAACGACCGCACAATCCACGTAAAACAACGAAGGAATCATGTCCGAGCTTTGTCACCGCCGAAGAAACTACAGGATCCCACTGTTCGATCAATGCAACTAACAAATGTGCAGGCCGCAAACGTCCTCCATCGACTGAAGCCAAAGTAACCCCTTGTTTGAAAACCTCACGCAAGGCCGGACTCCGATGTAATGGCCGGGCAAAGTTTCCCGGCTGGCGTCCTAGCTCACTCCGAATCGACCGTCGCAGCAGCTTGGGGGAAAGTCCTGCGACAGCAAACGCTTCCCGTAATTCCGAGAAATCTGCCGCCATCTGACCTTCCATCGCTTGAAGCTCGGAGCTGCCCGCTTTTATCAAATCAGAAATTGATACCTCCACCGCTTTGCAAGCGCCCACCCAAAAAAGTGGGATCCGGCGTATCATCATCGAGGACGCCTCCGGCCAGGTCATGCCGAAGTCGAACGCCGAGGACTTTGGCGCGCACGGCAACCACCATGGTCCGACCGCCGGAGTGAAGATCGATCTCGCCTACGACCTACTTTCCGACACCATCATATCCCACTCACTGCACCAGGCCACCACGCAGGACAAAACCATCGGCAAGGATCTCATCGAAGAACTCCGCAAAGGTGACCTCGTACTACGGGACATGGGATACTTCAGTCTTGGCGAATTCACTGTAATTGAAGCCTGCGGAGCCTGGTGGCTGACGCGTCTTCCGCTGACCACCGGCATCTCATGTTGACCAATCTCGACCCGGATCAGGCAAGCGCCGCGCAGCTCGCCGAGATTTATCGAGCCCGCTGGGCCGTGGAAATTCAGTTCCGTGCATGGAAGCGATCGCTAAATCTCACCGGCGCACTCAACCGGAAGAGTGGCGAACACCACATGCAGGCCTTGGTTCTTGCTGCGATGATCGCCCACCAGCTCGGGATGAGGATGGCCCGGCTGATAGGGACTCAAGTGGGCCGCGCCCGCCTAAGTGATGAGAAGCTATATGATGACTTGGTGGATTACCTATTGAAAATCCGCAGTCTTGTAAATCTCGACGAATTTGATCCGGATTTCAGACACATCAAGCGGGACAAGCGAAAGCGAAAATCCCCAATAGAATCAGGCATCCCAGCCTTAACCTGACGCGAATGGGAACAGGGGGTACCTAATGTGAGGGCCGTCTGGATCAAGCTGCACTACGGGCCAGATGCCCGAGTCTGATTGGAACCGCCCTGTACGGAGCCGTACGCAGGGTGGTGTGGGACCGGGGAGCTATTCACTCCCCGGGACCCGATTGGGCTTCTTATGCATAGTGTGTCCATAGCCTTAGGACCTTAATGATCTTCAAGTCGTCAAGAACCTCGTAGACTAATCTGTGCTGAATGTTGATTCGTCGCGAGTAGCTACCCTTCAGATCACCGATGAGCGCCTCAAATGGAGGGGGATCAGCAAATGGATCCTCCTGAATGATCTCGAGAAGTGCTTTTGCCTTCTTAGCGAGTGGGGTACCTTTGAGCTTCTTGGCATCCTTTCTGGCTTGTCGGGTGTAAACCAGTTCGAAGATCATAAATCAATGTTCGAGCTACACTTCTCAATCGGTTCGGCCATACCAGCGACTATCGAATCACGCACACCTGGAATGCTCACCAAATACAGTGTCTCTTGAATCGCTCTCCAATCTGTTTCGGAGATCAAAATGGCGTTACCACGCTTTCCGGTGATCTGGATCGGCTCATGAGCTTCCAGAGTGGAATCGATGACCCTATAGAGGTCCGACCGGGCTAGTGTGGCTGAGATAGTCTTCATTCGGGATAACGTACGCCTTAGGTTCTGCCTTGCAAGTCTTAATTTTTGCCCAACGTAAAGCACCCACGGCGGATTTTTGCAAACGCGCAACCCAGTTACAACCAGAGCCTAGGGAGGAAATGCTGGACATTTCCAGACAGGAAGGGCAGAAAACAGCATGGCCAGTTCCCAGTTCCGCATGCCTGCCCTCTCCGAGCAGCA
>CAZVMS010000307.1:0-88621 GCA_964628795.1 uncultured Haloferula sp.
TCAGGGTGCTGGGCCATTTTTCCCAGTGAAAGGCGCTGCGCACCTCCCGCAAGCCCTCGGCACCCTCTGCAGACCGCCCGCTTCAACTAAAAATTCGAAAATCACCCTGCCCGAATGGCTTTTCGAATAGGGTCTAGCCACCTGCTGGAGTCTTCGTTCAGCCTTCGTTGTCTGGACCGCGGCGATCTGCCAGATCCGCGACGATCTGTTCGACCTTGTCGTCGGTCAGGTTATACCAAAACAGGACGATGCCGTTAGTAAGGGCGAGGGCACCCGGAAGGACGCTGGCGATGATCCGGAAACTGCTGATGACATCGTCGCTCGGGGCTTCGTCCGGCTTGAAGCCGACGCTGCCGAGGAGCCATCCGCAGATGCTTCCTCCTATGCTGATACCAAGCTTTTGGGCAAACATCGCCGCCGAGAAGGCGAGTCCGGTGACGCGTCGCCCGGTCGTCCATTCGCTGTAATCGGCGACATCGGTGTAAATGGCCCAGACAAGGGCCGGAGTGGGACCTGCGATGAGGTTGCCGATGATATTGATGGTCAGCAACGTGGTATAGCCGTCACGAGGAATGAAAAAGATGGTGAGGACGGTGAGGCCGTTCAGGATGGTGAGCGCGATGAGGCTGTTGCGCTTGCCGAATCGCTTGCTGACGATTCCCGTTAGAAAGACGCCGACAATGAAGGCGAGGGAGCCCGTGGTTTGGACGAAGCTGATCTTGTCGAGGAACCAGAAGAATTTTTCGTCTCCGACACTGAAGTAGTATTTCAGGTATTGAGGCGTAATGGTCCAGCGGACGGCGGCGCTGGAGAGGGTGAGGATGGCTGCCACGACCATGATGACCCATGGTCGGTTATTGAAGAGAGACTTGATGTCCTTCCAGAGATCTTCGTCTTTGTTGAGCTGTGGTTTGAGGCGTTCTCGCGTGCTTAGGAAAGTCGCAAGGAACATCAGGGTGGCAACGACGGCAAGCAGTGCCATGGCGCGCGGGAATCCGACTCCCTTGTCATCGTTGCCGAGCTTCATGACAAGGGGGAGGAAGGCCATCGAGATGATCAGTTGGCCCGAGAAGGCTCCGATGAAACGGTAGGTTGCGAGCGAGGTCCGTTCTGCCGGGGATGGGGTCATGACGCCCATGAGCGCCGAGTAGGGCACATTGATGGCGGTGTAGGCCGTCATCAAAGCGATGTAGGTGATGTAGGCGTAGATTAACTTACCGCTTGGGCCGAAGTCCGGATTGGCGAAGGTAAGATAGCCACAGATGCCGAAGGGAATCGCCATCCAGAGGAGGTAGGGGCGGTAGGTGCCGAGGCGGGTACGGGTTCGGTCAGCGATTGTGCCCATCAGCGGGTCACTGATGGCATCCCAGAGACGGGGCAGAAGCAGAAGCGTGCCAACGGTGGCCGGCGGGATCTTACAGATTTCTGTGTAATAGAAGAAGATCCACGCGTTGACTCCGAAGAAGAAGATATTGGAAGCGGTGTCACCGAGTCCATAGCCGAGCTTCTCTCCGACTGACAGTTGATTGGGTTTTTTTGCCACGGGTTGCGGGTTGGGGATGATTTAGGAGACGAGGCAGCTAGCAGGAATGCCAACTTCGATCCGTTGGATGCGTCCGCTCTGGCGGGTGACATCGTTGGTTGTTTCAGGGTCCAGTATGCCGAAGGGCGCGACCCGCTCTGTTCCATCCTTGAAATGGACCACGGCGATTGGTTCCTCAAGGTCATCCCGAAGCTGATAAATAATGCGGGTTCTTGCGAGGGTGAATTCGATGGTTCCTGCTGGGATCTCTGAATGCTCTTCACCAGCCTGCAGGCCGTCGAATTCAGCGAGTCGTAGCAACTGCGGGTGGAAGCAAAGGCGGCCATCTCGGTAGTTGACTCCGAGTTCACCCATGCGACAGAGGAAGCCTTCCTTGACCTGACCTGTTAGGCCAGGTTGCTGAGCACCGGCATGGCCTGGACTGTGGGAGTAGGGTTCGGCCGGGAAGGCACCGTATTGCTCGGGAGAGCGGCGATATCCAAGTCCGCTTTGAACGGAGAAATAGGCATTCTTCAAGGATTTCACGGTCTGCTCGTCGGCACCCGATGCCACGGCGAAGTGGGCGGCTTCCTGCGCGGCGAGCATGAGTTTCGAAACCATGTGCCAGTAGACGCAGCCGAGGCCCTCGTAGCCAAACATGGTGCCGCTGCGGCCGGTGAATGAGCGATGATTGAAGGTGGCTTCGTAGAGGTCGAGGATCTCCTGGCGGTCGACTTCCAGAAGCTTGGAGAGTTCTTTGTCTGCTTCGATTTGATCAAGCACGGCCTTCAAGGCGTAGCCGTTGGTGATCGATGGATGGAAGCGATAGCTGCAATCTGGGTCAGTGACGACGAGCCGGTGGTCTCCGTGCTCCACCATGATGGCAAGGGTCTTGATGGAATGAACCTTGTCGTGATCGAGGCGGTTGATATCGAGGAAACGGGTGGTTTCCCGATCTGGGTAGAGAAGGTAGGTTTGGTGGCGTTCCGAGCGAAGATCGCTTTCGGGAAGGGCCTCAAGGAGTGCCAAGGCGGCGGAGGAATCAAGAATCCCGGAACTAAGGATCGCGACCTGTCCCTCGAGCATGATGGAAAGACGCTCAATCTTCATGTCCTCATGGCGCTGGTCGATGTTGAGCACATTGTAGGAATGCCAGAGCCCATCGGGTCTGCGGTTCTGAGTGAGCACGCCTTCCAAGGCCGTGCGGGCACTGGAGAGAAAGTTCATGACAGTTTCGCAGCTCATCGGGGCGGGGGTGCCCGGGCCATTCGAGTAAACCTGCTTGCGGTGCTGTTCGACCGCGAGACCGGCCGTTTTGACCATGAAGAAGCGATCCTTTGCATCAAGCTGATCTTGCTTCTCCCAGCGCTTGTCGGCGAGCAAGTCAGCGAGGGTTTCAATCAGTGTTGTTAGAGCGGGAGTGATCGCAAGCTCACGTCCGGAGTGCGTGCTGATCATGCTTTGGAGAAAACCAAGATAGCGATAGAGGTAGCAGGCGGTGACGACGGACAGACCACAGCCGGCGAGCGCGTTGTTTGCATCGTTCCATTCTGGTCTCTGGGTATTCATCCAGATGCCTCCGGAAGGAACCAGATTTGCCAGTTTGACGGCAGCAGGAAGAAGGAGTTTCTCGGCTAGGGCGACACGCACGAGTTCTCCGTTCTGATCGCGAAGAAGCAGACCGTCCGCTCCAATCTGCTCCTTTCGCTTCATCAGCTCGTCGTGACGTTCGCGGTCAAAGGAGACGGTGTCTCTCGGGTCCTCAAGGGTTTTTTCCCATGAGAGAAGGCGATAGGGGACATCCGTGAAGACGTAGTTCGGGGTGTCCAAGCTGTTCGCCATTTGAGCGGGGCGGACTTTTGCCTCGAGTTCAAGAAGCTTCAGAAGGTAAACGATCTGGTGATCGCCCCAGTAGCCGATGGACGCCCATGAGTCCTCCTCGTCGGGAACCTCCCAGTCGATTCCTTCGGATGTGATGCGGTAAGGGTTGAAGCCATCGACTGTGGTCGCATTGAGGAACTTCGCGATGAATCCTCCGAGGAATTCCGGATAACTCCACGCAAGCGCTTCCCAGTTTTGAAAGATGTCCCGCCAGTTCCCCTCGAAGTGGAGGATCGGCGCTCCGGATTCATCACGAACGCGGATGTCAAAGCGGTTCCATGGACGGCTTGGATCGCCATGACGCCGACTGAGAATCAGGGGCAGGTATTCTTCGCTCAGTCGGAGCAGGTCGGAATCCCCGAGTTCTTCGACTCGTGCGATGAACTCTCGGCGCTCAATTGCATCAGGAAGCACGCTTAGCCATGCCGAACGAGTGCCATAAAGGTCACGATTGTGAACCTTGAGATATTCAATGAACTGATCACGCTTGATCGAGTAGCCGTCGTTCGGAACGCCACCTCTTAGAATGTTCGAGAGCGTGTTGTGATAGTGATAAAGCGCGGTATCCCGGTCGGCGGTTTGTTGGAATCCATCGGCGGAAGCGACCAATTGGCGAAGTTGCTGCTGGCCACGCTCGATGTCGGCCATGACCTCCGCTTCGAGTTTCGCTGGGTTGAATAGTGCTTTTCTGAGGGCTCCGACATCGGCTTGCGTTTGATCAATCTCGGCGACCATGAGCCACTCGATTGATTCTCTAGGTTCAAGCTTGAGATCCCGTGCAAGGAACATCGCTCCACGCTTTGCTCTGAGGCTGTCAGGCGAAGCGGGGGCGTTTCCACGAAGAAAGGCCTCGGCTTCCCGGCGGGCCATGTAGGTCGGTCCGTCACCGAGCCCGTGAGTCCATACAGTTGTTGCCCGAAGGCTTTCGAGAGGAATGGGTTCGTCGGTGATGCCGGCGGCCAAGCGGTGAATCATCAGGGCTCCGCCGCATTCAAGCTCGCTGACTTTGTAGGCATCGGCTAGGCAGCTGTATTGGAGCTGCATCCGGCTATCGACGCCCGAGGGAAGAAGATTGTCGAGGCCGTCGGCCAATCGAATCTCACGAAGCTGATCCGACTCGTTGGTCAGCTTGGCACGACGCACGAAGCCAAATTTCTCCGAGAACTGCCAGCGGTAGGTCATTCGAAGCCCGAGTTCCAAGTGAACCTCGTCGAAGACCACCTCGTCTCCGAGGGTGCTTTTCATCAGCCTCCTTTTCGTTGGGGAAAGGAGGGCAATCGATGGACGAAATGGATTCCATAATTTTCCTTCAACCGTAATCGCGGTCCATGGGCCGGTGCAGTTCCAGTTGTCGATGATCTTGTCGACCGTGTAATAGGGGAAGAGGGCGGTTTCAGGGGAACGTCGCCCAGCGCTAAGCGAGCCATCGCTGCTGCAAAACAACCATTGATCACCGGCCCCGACAATGTTCAGGAAAAAGGTATCGAGCGTTTGGAGGTGATCGATGAAGACATACTCGCGTCCGGAGTCGGTCGTCCAATGATTGGCGGGTTCAAAATCGGCCGTGGAGATTCTGTTGGCTTGCGCTGGCGCTGTGATGGTCCGCATGTCTGCTAGTGGGAAGGTGGATGGGGCTTGAATCAAAGATCGCTTGGATGATGCGATGCTGGAAGAAGGAGTGTGTCTTGCTGAAATTACGACCTTCACGTTCACCGAAGGGCCTTCGCTCCAGCCACTTGGGCCGTTAGTAGCACTTTTGGATGATGGTGCAATGCTGGATTTGCACGAAATTGCATAGAAGGGAGCGTGCCTTCCATTGCCAGAGCCTTGCGTGGTCCGTTAGGGTGTCGAGTCCGCCAAAGAGAGGCACGCCAGTGGCTGCGATGTCGTTTGGCTGGAGAGGTCATGGGATGGGTCTGGCTTTCAGGATGAGATCGATGGCCAGCTGCTTGCGATCCTGGTAGTCGACAATCAGGGATGGCAAGTTCCGGTTTTCATCGAACGGGATGACCGCCAGCAGGGCGTTGGGCGTTAGCGGGCGTTGGGCGTTAGCGCGAGTTTCTGGGCGATGTTGACGCGCCGGTGACGGTGGCGGTCTTCCTGCCAGACATGGTGATCCCGCGTGTGATGGTTTTTGTTTTCGACGCTCCAATGAGTCCGCGCCGCCCATCCGAGGCGCACCGCTTGGTCGGGCCAAAGGCTATGAACGGGACGGTCATGCCTCATCACCACCTCCTCGCCGACCGCTGCGCAGCCAACGGCGGAGCCGCACAGCCACACGAACAGAAACTTTTCGAGCGCCTGTCACTTGCTTGCTCGGGTGCCGGAGGCAGAGACCAGATGCAGGGGATGAAGCGTTTGAAGATCGGGAAGCCCTTGGCTGTTAGCAAATGTTAGGCAAAAATTCTTGTGGGGTGTTGCTCAAGTGGCTTTCCTCCGCCGCGACATTCCGCGCAGCAATGACGGGAATGGGCCTCCAGCGGCACGCCAGTTGCTGAGGGTTTTCACAAAAAACGCCCTACCTATGCTCGAAGACCAAGTTTGCCCCTCATCAACAGGAGAATTCCATCCGTCCCGGCGTCGAATCCTCGGAGCATTTGGAGCAAGCAGTCTGGCCTTGATGGCCTCCTCGACTCCCGCCTCCGCGTTCTTTTTCAGCAAGAAAAGAGAGTCTGAGGCGATCCGGCTCGACCTTTCGGGGCTTCCTGAGGAGTGGGTCAGGCTCCAGGGGCGAAATCTTGCGGATTACGCAAACTACATCGGTGGCATGAAGCTGCGCTACGTCTCGACCAAAAAAGTCATCGAGGCTCATGCAAAACGCCGTGGAACGGTGTGGAACTCTCTGCCTCCCAAGTCTTTGTGGCGGAATATGGTGGCGACTCTCCGGGTCGTGGACCGCCTCGCTGCGGAGATCAATCAGCCTGTGGAGGAAATCGTTTCGGCCTACCGCGCGCCAGCCTACAATGCCCGTTGCGCCGGTGCCAAGACGGGCTCATGGCACCAGGCCAATGTCGCGGTGGACGTCAAATTTCCTGTGCGGGCTGTGGTGGTGACGACGAGCGTCCGCTCACTCCGCGACCGAGGCTTGTTCAAGGGGGGCGTCGGAAGTTACTGGAACTTCACCCACATCGACACCCGCGGTCAAAGTGTCGATTGGTAAGGGTTTTGGATTCGCGGGAAGTCGCTCGTTTCTTACTGCCAGTGGGTCGGCCAAGCTTCGATTTTCGGCTGGTTTAAGGGTCGATTCTACGTTTGATTCCGGTCGTCTGGAGGACTCGTGAAGTGGGACTTCGACCGCCGTCTTACTGTTTGATTTCAAAGGACACTTCGGGATTGACCACCTTTTTTCATCCGAAAGGTTGGCGGCGATCGAGCTTTCGAAGTTCATTCGCAACCCGGACTCGCTTGCGGTTGAAGAAATCGCCCGTGGCCGGATCGAGCTGCAGCAGGTCCGCGTCGACGCCAAGTCGGATGCGGTCGGGTGCTCGATGATCACGCTCAAGGCTCCCGAGCGGACGCGGGTGGCGATGATTTCGCGTGGGGTTGATCACATGGTTCCGACGGCGGAGACGGTCATCGAAGCGGACGATATTGTGACGATTTTTGGCGAGCTTGGGGCAAAGAACTGTCTCACCTTGATCCACCGTGCCGACTACGCCTCGGCGATCAGTTCGTCCGGCAAGCATTTCGGGATCGCCGCCGCGGTGAGTCCGCGTGATGCCACGCGTCGGGAAATCGAGCGCTTCATTACTTCGGACCGCTTCCATTTGGTGAAAACGCTGCCTGGAGCCGAGGTGATCGAAATGCGGGTCTCGAAGGGATCGATCGCGGCCGGGCACATGGTCCATGAAATCGATTGGCCGGAGGGCTGCGTGCTGGTGGGCTTGATGCATGGCACCCATACCGATGTGCCGAGTCCGGACGACGTGATCCAAGCGGAAGACCATATTTACGCCGTCGTTTCAGGAAAAGCTCGGAAAGCCTTTGTCAAGTTGCTGGATTGATCAAGCCGCGCTCTTTCTTGTTCCTTCACGCGCAACCACATGAATTTCCGCATCCTCGCCAAAGTCCTCGGTTTGCTGCTGCTTTTGCTCAGTGTGTCGATGGGGGTGTGCGGTCTCTTTGCCAAGTTGGATCGTGTCGAGGGAGATCAAGAGGCAATCATCGCGCTCTTTACGGCCTCTGGCGTGACCTTGCTCGCGGGAGGAATCCTAGTGCTCTTCGGGCTTAGGAAGATCGAACGGATTCCAAGACGCGAAGGGGTCATGATTGTCGGACTCGGATGGTTGCTGTCGGCCCTCTTCGGTTCGTTGCCGTTTATTCTTTGTTCGCCAGGACTCACTTGGGGCGGGGCGTTTTTCGAGTCGGCTTCCGGGTTCACGACGACGGGTTCGACGGTGATTGGCGATCTCTCAGAGTGGCCCAGAGGCATTCTTTTGTGGCGCGCGATGACTCAGTGGCTGGGTGGTGTCGGAATTCTGGTATTGTTTGTCGCGGTGCTTTCCTATCTGGGAGTAGGAACGAAGTCGCTTTTCCGAAATGAGTCATCCTTTCAAGCGGGTGAGGCGGCCACCGCTCGCATCCGCGATACGGCGCTGACACTTTGGAAGATCTATGTCGGCCTCACCATTGCATGTCTCCTCGGTTTGAGAGCCATGGGAATGACCTGGTACAACGCGATTTCCCACACAATGACGGCGGTCTCCACGGGAGGATTCAGTCCTCACAATCAGAGCGTAGGTTACTATTCGACCTGGGGAAACGGAGCGCTGATCGAGTTTTGGCTGAGCTTGTTCATGCTGATCTGCAGCCTCAACTTTTTGATCTTCGCCGTCATTCTATCGAGAAAGTGGCAGCGCCTTCGCTCGGAGGACGATGCGAGATGGTTTTTCGGTCTTTGTCTTTTTGTGGCTCTTGGAATTGCCGCCGGACTGACGATCGATCCGCGTTACTCGGTCAGTTTCTGGCAGGCCTTGCGTGAGAGTTGGTTCATCGTCGTCTCGATCGCTTCGACGACGGGATTTGGCACGGTCGACTACGCTTTGTGGCCTGCATGGTGCAAGGCCTTGCTGGCAATCCTGATGGTCATCGGCGGGTGCTCGGGATCGACGGCTGGAGGCATGAAAGTTGGGCGCTTCGTGGTTTTCCTCAAGTCATCGGCCCACGAAATCATCCGTGCCTTCCGGCCGAACCAGATTTTCCGACTGGTCGTCAATGGCAACCCGATGGACGACAGTGCTCGGGCTCGCACCACTTCTTTCGTTGCGCTCTATCTGCTGATCATCGAGCTCGGTTCTGTGGTCGTTGGAATCATGGAAGCCGGGGTGAGCATTGACTTGGAAACCTGTCTCGGCGCGGTGCTGGCGACGCTCTCGAATATCGGTCCGGGATTCGGTGCGCTTGGGCCAACGAGTCATTTTGCGGAGCTCCGCGAGGTCACCCAGGTGTTTCTTGCGGGCCTGATGATCCTCGGTCGTCTCGAGCTTTTCGCGATTCTTGTGCTGTTCGTGCCCGCAGCTTGGAGGCGATTCTAAGCAGATCGCGCTTGGTTATCGGGGGATTGCATGCAGTTTTCCGCGCGTGTCGGAATCTATGGATCTACCCGTCAAGCGTCAGCGTGAAGCGCCATGGCGTGCTGGACTGCGGGCCGCTCGGGCGAATGTGGTTCCGGGATTGTTGGTGCAGGTCGTGATGGTCTCGCTGCTGCTGGCCTACTTTTTTCACCCACCGGCGCGGGAGCTGTTAGAAAGACTGGCGGAAGTGAAGTCGCGCTGGGGATATGCCTACAGTATCTTGGCGGCGGTCATTGCAGGTGGGGTGGTGCCGGAGCTCCTGAGAATCTTTGTTTTTCAGAAAGGGGAATTCAGACGCAGCAACTGGTCGAACCTGGTATTCGCCGGAATCTTCTGGGCGGGTATCGGGGTGCTGGTCGATGGGTTTTACCGACTTCAAGCGATCTGGTGGGGAGATGAAGCAAGCGCTGCGGTGGTGATTCCTCAGGTCTTGGTGGATCAATTCATTTTCAGTCCTCTCATCACGGCACCGCTGACGACGTGGCTCTACGAGTGGAAGAATCGGGGATACCGGATGAGGTCCGATTTTTTCACTGTGACTTATTATCGCGACCACATCTTTCCGACGCTTGTGGCGATCTGGGGTGTGTGGATTCCGATCGTGACCGTGCTCTACTTGCTACCCGAGACGTTGCAAATCCCGATGTATTCGCTGGCGCTGACGATGTGGGTGATGCTTTACACTTGGATGAGCGAAGAGAAGGCTTCTTGAGTCAGCCAGATCTATTTACGCTTCAGCGAGGAAGAGTTCGAGATGCCATTTCCGACTTTCACCCGGATTCAAGGTGAGGTGCAGGTCATTGGCGATAGCTTCTGTTAGAGAGTCACACGGCGATGTCGTGGGCTCCAAGCCGAGGTTGAAATAGGCTTCCGAGCCGATGCCCGACCAGTTGCGTTGGTTGAGCCACATGCCGAGATATGGCGCGCTCTTCTTGTCCCAGTGCAGCTTGAGCGATGATCCGTCCTTGGCGTGGATGCTCGCTCGATCCGCGAGTCCGCGCTGAGTGAAGAACTTCAGCATGTGGGGTTTCGTTTTCCCCAATGCTGGGTCGGCGATGGTGATCTTGCATGAACCATCGGAAGCACTTGTTAGGTCGAGTCCCTCGCTGGTGGTCAGTTCCGAGGTGGGGAGTTCGAGCACCATGCCATCCTCAAGCGCGATGATGGGGTGTGGTGCCCACAGGTAGGGGATGGGTTCATCCGATAGGGAATCGAGGGTGTAGTCGACGCGGAGCTTGTTGCCATCGAGGGTCAGCTTGCGGGTGAACCTGGTTTTGATGGCGCGGGTCAGGGTTGTTAGAGTCAGGCTGTTGCTCGTCTGGGCGCTGACTTCACCCGGCAGAAAGACGAGTTCGCCGTGATCGGGAATGCCGATGTTTCCCGGGAGGAGACAGGGGGAGATGGAGGGAAAGATTTCGTCCCAGCCACCGGTGTCGAGTTCGCTGATGTAGGACTCGCCGTAGATCGGTGGGCGGCGTGGCAGATACGGATTGGTCCATAGCCATTCGCGGCCGCTCCGTTGATCGAATAGCGATGATATTTTGCCGCCGATTTCAGGAAGCACCTGAACCGACATGAGGTCGTTGCGGAGCTCGATCATGAACTGTTAGAAATCGGATTGAAGCCTGATAAAGCCTTTCTGCCCCGGAGTGACGGGGAGCAGGGCTCGTGCAAGTCCGTCGGGACCGATGGCTGGTGTGGAAGCGAAGGGCGTGAAGTTCGAGAGATTTGGCGAGCTTGCGGGAAGGATGGTGACCTGGGCGGAAGAGGGGAGGCGAATGGGGTAGGCGAGTTCGATGGCCTTATTGCCGCCGGGCTGATCAATGACGGAAGATCGAAGCATGTGGGCATCGGGCAGGGTGGGATCCAGGCCGAGGCCGAATTCGATCCCAGCGCTGATACCGTCGCCGTCGGAGTCGTCATTTTCAGCAAGTCCGGTGAGTCCGAAGCCGGTCATCCAGTTCGCAAGAGGCATGTCGATCTGGGCGGGCGTTTTGCTGTGCAAGCCACCGAGGATTTCGGTCGCGGTTAGCGGGGCGATGCCGGTGTTGTAGGTCTCGTTGAAGGCTTCGATGATGGCGTTGGCGATGACCGCGTGGGCGTTGGTATTCGGGTGGAAATTCGCGCTGATAGGCCCGTTGAGCCAGACTTTGTCGAGATCGCCGGTGGTGCTTCCAGTGTTTTCAAAGGTGATGCCATGGATGCAGAGCGGCGCAGGTGTTAGAAGGGATAGAGTGCTGGTGTAAATGTCGGCGTATCCGAAGCCGCGTGCTGCGGCGAGACCGGAGAGGCGACCGTTCAAGTCGTCGAGTACAGCGGTAATGCGGGCGGTTTTTACCGGGTCGGTTGGATACTTCCCTTTGATCTCCGGAGTGATGCCGATGTGGGGGACGGCCACGATGACAACTTCGATGTTAGCATTGAGTTGCTGGACGCGGTCGAGCACGGCGACCGCGTCTTCCATGAATTCATCGACGAAAGTCCCGGCGGAGTCGCCATTGTAGACGGTGCCGTAGATGCCCCGGACGTCGTTGCCGCCGATGAAAAAAGTCAGTCGTTCGGCGGTGTTTTGAATCTGTTGTTCGAAGTCAGCTAGCGCGTATTGGGAAGCATCGAAGTCGGTGAAGCCGATGGCAGTCGAAAAGACGGCGAAGTCAGGGTTTTCTCCAAGGATGTCGAGAAAGCTTGAAGTTCCCGTGATGAAGCGTCGCATTTGATCGACGGTCTGGCCAGGAACCGCCCAGTTGTATTCGTGGCGGAAGAGGATCTGCTGATTGGGAACAAATGGAGGAACTCCGATTGTATAAGTATCTCGGACGCCGATATCAAAGTGCTGCTTTCGATACGTGGAGTCGTTGAGGATTTCGATCCAGTTTCGAACGCTTGGACCAAAACCGTCGCCGTAAGTGGCAACGAATGGCACGTTGATTTGGAAACCGAACTCGGCCTCGTAGGCGAAGGTCAGCGAGTCTCCCAAGGTCACGATTTGTTCGGCGGCCGGGCAGGTGGCGCAAGAGAAAGTAAGAGCAGCGATGGTGAGTGGGAGAGAGGCTTTCATGGAGTGGTGGCTTGGAGAAACTAGCGACAGATTGGGTTCTGGCAAGGGGGATGACTTTTCCTCTGAGATGATCTAGAGTCCGCCTGTGTCGGTGGATAAATGGATTTGCCCAGGATGCGGAGCGGAGCTCCGCGTCGGGGTGAGCGGTTGTCCGAAATGCTCGAAACCACGGCGTCGGAAAAAGCGCAAGGAAAAGGTCGCGCGGCGGTCGTGGGAGCAGGACTCAGATTACGACGGACTGGATCTACCGGATGAGGACTTCGACTACGATGACTTCGTGGCGCGGGAGTTTGGCAAGGCACCGCATCGCAAGGTTCCGATCAAGTGGTACTGGTGGGTGACGGCTCTTCTGCTGTTGGTGTGGATGGCCTGGGTGTTTGTTTTCTGATGGACTCGTGAAGAATTTGAAACGCCAAGGAAAAGGCAAGAATCAGAACTCTGCTACCTCCCCTTCCTCCTGTTTGAACTCTAGATCGCACCATCTAAAGTGGCTCATTCGATCTCCAATCGATAGCGCCTGAGTGTGGTGTCGACTTGCTGAGCCCAGGCGTCGATGCCGCCGGTGATGGCGCGGGTATTTTTCAGGCCGTGGCCGTGGAACCAGGAACAGGTATCGAGGACGTGCTGGCCGGTGTGGTCGTAGAGGAGAATGGCGCGATCGGGGTCGCCGCCGAAGAGACGCTGCTGGTAGGCCTGATCCATGAATTCGGAGCCGGGGATGGCGACAGCTTCGTGTTCTTCGCGGGTGCGGGTATCTAAGAGAAGGGGAGGCTTATGGGAATCGAGTGCGGCTTGGGCTTCGGCGGGTTCGATGAGCATGGCCTTGTCGTGCTCGTGGGCGGCGAGGATGTGGGCGAGCATTTCATCGGCAGGAGCTTCGGCGGCGCGCGCGGCGAGCTCGGCGAGTGTTTCGGTGGGGGCGAAGCCGCAGCTTTGGCAGCCGCCGAGGTGGTAGCGGGAAAAGAGGGCGCGGCGGGCACCAGGGAGGGCTTTCATGATTTCGCCCATGGGGGAATCGATGGTGAGTTCGGCGGGGTTCATGGGTGGAGGATAGCTTGAATCCCGGCCATTTGAAGTGTGGAAAAATGCGGGAGACCAGGGAATCCACAGAATCTCCAATTCCCTGAGCTTGCTCATGATGAGCCAAGCCGATTCCAGCCCAAAATTGAGGGCAATGAATCGAAAATCCTACCCATCCTAGCCATCTTGGTCCGAAAAAATCCGATGGGAGCGCAATTTTCCCCGAGCTTGATCGCCCTGTGGGAGTGGGCGGGATTTTCCACTGTTTCCTGGGGGCGAAGTGGGGCAGAGTGCCGGCACATGTTCCGTTCTGACGATCCTGACGAGCCGAAAATCTACTTGCTGCCGAATCTGATGACGGCGGGCAATCTGGCGTGTGGCTTTTTTGCCGTGCTCTCGATTTTCAATGGCATTCTGGAGGCGACGAGCAAGGAGGGATACGATTTTTCGGCCGCGCAGCCCTTCTATCAACGGGCGATCCTGTTGATTTTTGCGTCGTGTATTTTCGATCTGCTGGATGGGCGCTTGGCGCGCTTGGGTGGCAGGGAGTCGCCGTTTGGTGCGGAGTTCGATTCGTTGGCCGATGTGATTTCCTTTGGCATGGCACCTTCGCTTTTGATGGCGAAGGCGGTGCTTTTTCCTCTGGACGAAGTGTTGCCGGGGTTGGGCTGGTGGCTGGCCTGCCTTTACGTGCTGTGCGGCGCGATTCGTCTGGCGCGTTTCAACTGCCTGGCGGCAATGCCGAAGAAGCCGGGGGCGGACACGGATTTCCGCGGGATTCCGATTCCGATGGCGGCGGGCTTCATCTCTTCGCTGACCTTTTTGATCATTTACCTGAACAACAATGATCACAATATCGGGGCCTGGAAGTACCTGCTTGCCGGGGCGATGCTCGGGCTTTCGATCCTGATGATCAGCAGTGTGCGCTACCCGAGCTTTAAAAAAGTGGGCTGGAGAACGAAGGGCTCGCCTCTGGTGATCGTGATCGCAGTGCTGGTCCTGGTGGCGACGGTGAGATTCTACTGGGTGATGCCGGTGGTGCTTTTCTCCGCCTATTTGCTCTACGGTCTGGTGGTTCGGCCCTACTTGCCGAAACGGGTGAAGGAGGAGATTGGCGACGATCCTTCGATCTCTCTGGATGAGGAGGGGTGAGTGTTTTTAAAAGATTAAAGAAAGTTTTTGATCAAGTAAGCTTAATCAACTAGCCTGCGAGCCATGAGGAGGCGCACAGATTTCAAGGCTTGGGCTTTCGTCTTGCTGATACTGGCGGCGACGTGCGGAATTTCGAGTGCGGCTCGTTTTTCCACGGTGATCATCGATCCGGGGCATGGAGGGAGGGATAAAGGGGCCTATTGGGGTGGTGTGAGGGAATCGACCTTGAACTTGAAGGTGGCACAGCACTTGGATGGATTGCTGAAGAAGCGGGGGATTCGGACGGTGATGACCCGTCGGAGTGATGTTTTTGTTTCTTTGGCGAGTCGCGCGGCGGTGGCTAATCGCTACCGTTCGGCGGTTTTCGTGAGTATTCATTTCAATGCCTCGACGAATCGCGCCATCAAAGGCGCGGAAACCTTTTACTGGGGCGAGCAGGGACGAGTCATCGCCGGAGCGATTCAGCGTCGGCTGCCTGCACGCCTGAAGACGGTGAATCGAGGTGCCAAGCGCCGTGGATTCACGATTTTGGTTCAGACTCGCTGTCCGGCGGTGCTGGTGGAATGCGGATTCATTAGCAATACCCGCGAGCGGGGGCGTTGTGCGACCGTTTGGTATCAGCAAACGGCGGCTCGGGCGATTTACGACGGGTTGATGGCTTGTCGCTGAGTTTTCCCATCGGGAAGGTTTACTTCCTCATCGGGGCCTCGCTTGAGAAAGATACTTGCGCTGCGGGGTGGGAGAGTGGAGGGAAGGCGCGTGATTGAAGAGCCTGAAGGTCCCAAGCCCCAACGCAGCCGCTGGGTCGTCGCGATGCTGGTCATTTTTCCGGTGTGGCTGGTAGTCTCGGCGATCTTTGGGCTGTGGAAATACCAACACGACGCGACCAAGGAGGAGGTCTTCGAGCCTTCGAAGTTCACGACGCCGGTCAAGGCGGATCAGCTGGCGGACGATATGCGCAAGCTCGTTGAGATCATCGGTCCGCGGAATTTGGCTTCGGATGATGGGAAGCGTGGCTTGAAGCGTGCGGCTTCGATGATCCAGGGATCACTGGGCCCCGGGAATGCGGGGTATCGGGTCGAACTGGTAAAGCATGTCGGCGGCTCAGGGTTCGAGTGGCCGGTGATTGTGGTGACCTTGCCGGGTGGTGGAGGACAGCCGCTGTGGGTGGTGACGGGTTACGACACGCTCGGTATCGGCGTGGAGGCGAATTCGAGCGGGGTGGCTTCAGTGCTTTCCTTGGCGCGGGCAGTGGCGGGAGCAAAGCCCCTGAGGCCGATCAAGTTTGCCTTTTTGCCGCATGCCTATGATGCGGATGCGCCGGTATTGCCCTTGTTGGACCAATTTAGCAGTGCGATGGGAAAGCCTCATCTGGTGCTGGTGGTGGAGGCCATGGGCGCGAAGGGAGAGTTGCTGGTTTCCTCCCGTGAACTGGAGGCCTTGAAGCAACCGGCATTTGAAAAATGGGCGACGATTGTCGGGGCGGAGGCGATTTGCCTGGACGATGACGTTGATCTGGCTTCGGCCTTGTTTGAGCTGAATCAGCCAGCGGTCCGTGTGGCGACGAGGCGAGTGGTTGCAGCGGGTGAAGTGGATGATCAGATGCCCGATCCCTCCCACCATGCCGCCGCGACGAAAGCGCTGGCGGAGCTGGTGATGGAGCTGGCGAAGTGAAATTAGGGAAGGGACTTGGCTACGACGCCGAAGTATGAAGAGCTAAATGCTCTGGCAACCCTTGGCTGGTTCCTTGAACGCCGGGGACTCGATGATGTGGCGGCGAGGATTTTTTGCCGAGCCTCTGGCTGAACTGGGCCGTGAAGAACCGGAGGTCTTTCTCGATAAGACGAACGAGCTTTTTGCGAGCTTCAGCTTTAATTGTGTCGTCTGGCCGGTGCTTGATGCGAGCGCGGCCTTTGCGGGCGGCGATCCGGCGAAGGTGCTTATGGTGCGCGACAATCTGTTCGGTGAAAGCGTGCATATTTTTCCTCTTTGGAAATCGCTCGATCTCTATGATCCGCAAATGGACGTCCGGGCGAAGTTGCGGATGATGGCGGAGTTGCCTGATCGCGGCTGGGCGTTGGAAGGAGATTGTCGAGCGTCGGCAAGCCTCGTCGGATCGCATTCCCACGGATCCCATTCGGCGCGCCTATCTGGCGGGTGCCTTGCGCAAGGTCGGGAGAGAGGCTGAGGCCCAAAAAGAGCAGGAAAAGATCGATCGGCTTGCGCTTGGGAATGTGCGTGCCATGAGGTGGATTGCCCGGGCCTACGCCAGTTGTGGTGCTTTCGAGAAAGCGGGGGAACGGGGGTGGCGGGTGGCCTTGGAGACCACGGGTGATACTCAGGAGTTTATCTATGCCGCAGAGGCGGTGCTTGATGATGCGAAGGAGCGGGGAGATTGGAAATTGGCCGCGTCGATGGGGGAAATCCAGATGCTCGATCATTTGATGATCGGGGATCGCTCCGAGCAGCCCTGGGTTTTGCTGCGGTCCCGGATTGAAACCGAGATGGCGCGCGCGCTTTCACTGATGGATCAGGACCGGAGTCGTGCGATCGAGATGCTGGAGCGTTGTCATAGCCGTGGCGATCGTGAGAAGGCGCTCAAGTGGTCGGCCAAGGCTCTCCTCAACAAACCGGGCGAGACGACCTTGGTGCGTCAGCACAAGCACTTCCGGTCCGACGATTTTCCTTTGAAATAGGAAGCGGGTTCGGCGCTCCCGGGTTTTGAGGTTGAGAGGGGCGTCTTAGGCGTAAAGACCGAGCGAAGATGACTCGAAGGGTTTATGTGATTCTGGCGGGTATGCTGATTCTCGGTGTTATGTTGCTACAGCTGAAACACTTCAGCACGCCGAGGCTTGGAGTGGTGACGATGTGTTTAACACCTTCAAGTCCGCGAGCGAGACGGAGGGTGTGGACATGGATTCAGCACCAGTGGTGATGACTCGGCCGAATCAACCCTTCGAGGTTGAGATGATGGATGCGGAGGGCAAGGGATACTTTCTCAATGGCGAGGCGGATTTTCTGCCTAATGGAAGCTTTGCCGTGAAGGTGAGGGCGGAGCGGCGGGAGTAGGGAGTTTCTTGCAATGTTAGGCAGAAGGCGTATGAATTCAGGTGAAGAACAACCTTTCACTTATGAGCAGCTCACCCTTTGAAGACAAACGCGCCTCCCAATTGCTTTCCCGTGTGGGGGAAGATCTCTCAAGCCTGCGCAACGATATGAAACTGCTCGTGGGCCACACGACCCGTCATACACTGCCGGATGGAGCGAGGGAGCTGGTGAGAAGCGGGCGGAGCCAATTGCTGAGCGGTCGCGACTATGCGGCGGATCGCGTGCGTTACATTGGTCGTTCCGCGCGTGAGCATCCTACGGGCGTCTCGGTGGCCGGAGTGCTGCTTCTTGGTGCGGTGGCCGCCGGGATTTATTATCTTCTCAAGGGTGAGGGCTGCTGTGGCAGCGCGGATCAGCCTTTCGAGGATGAGTTGGAAGAAGCCGAGGACTATTGATCGCTGAAGATCATCGGTTCCGAAGGCGTTGAGTGCCGACTTGCGGAATGGAAGGTATTGTGCGACCTTCCGGGATGGCTGAAAAATTTGGTCCATCCCCGACCGAACTCGCCGAATACGAGCGGGCAGCCAAGGAAGTTACCTGTTTGCGGCGAAAGGGGATCCACTGCCACCTTGAGAATCACTCGGATAGCCGACAAAGTCAGGTCGATGTGGTTCGGGATCTCGACTCGCATTTTATTCGAGAAAGAGGCGTGAGTAATTTGCTGCCGAATCCGAGATGATCTCGCGATTTTGAGTCGGACCGCCACCACCAGCTTTCTCACCTCGCTCGGTTAGCGGAATGAAATTGCTCCTCCTCCTGATTCGTGATTGTCCAGATCCGCTTGAGGGGCAGCTCGGAGCGGAGATCCTCGTCGAGTTTGTCGTAGGCGGCGAGGAGGTTTTCGATCAGGTCGTTGCGGCTCCAGAGACGGACTCGGAAGAACTGGCTGGCCCGCTCCTTCTCGATGGTTTGCTTGAAGCCACTCCAGCTTACCAAGAGGCCCTGCTCGGCGTGGAAGTTCTGCATGTTGCCGATCAATTGGTCGAGGACGACCCGCTCGACGGGGGAGTCCTGTGACTTCACCTGAACACAGAGTCGAGGTTGGCCGAAGCCGAGGTCTGTCAGAAGATTGCTCCAGTTGAAGTAAATGCGGCCTTCTTCGAGGAATTGTCGTTCGTATTCGCCGGAGGAACCAGCGCGGATGAGCCAGAGGGACATGATTGTTTGAGGGTCTACTCGTGTTTATCGGTTCGATTGATGGATTCTATTCCACCCGGCCCGGTAGGAATGCGCGGATGAGATGTTTCTTGGCACGGATCCGACCGTGGCGCCGTTCGGTGAGGCCGAGTTTTGTTATGGCATTCAAGTCACGTTGAAGCATGCGGTCGCCCGCATTGGCGTAGTCACGGGCAAGGCGAGGCGTAAGAAGCTCGATCTTCGCGGTTTCAATCCAATCATGGCGACTGAGTTCGAGAACAAGGTCACGACGGCGTTTCTGAGTTGGAGAGATACGCATTTCACGGAAACGTTCGTGAACGTAGTTTTCCCATGCGACAACCATCTGCTGCTCTCGAATCATGGCGATCTGAGCTGTTTGGAAGACGTTGGTCACTCGCTGATGCTGAGTTTGAGTTTCTTAAGTCCGGAGAGAATCGATTGCTCAAAGTTGGTCAGTTCATCGATCAGAGTGATTGGGTTTTCATTTCCGGCGCTGCTTGCTTGATTTGGCTTGTAGGCTCCTGCCGACAGATTGAAGTCCGACTCGGCGATCTTTTCGATGCTGGCCCACCAGCAGGCCGGCTCTTCGGCGTCGGCTTCGAGGAGGGTGTTGGCTTCGGGGCCGGGTGGGGTTTGGAAATTACTAGACTTGTAGTCGTTCCAAGTTTTGAGGAGGGCGGGGATGCCGTTTTCGTTGGGGGTTTCGACGCGGCCGCCGCCGGAGACTTTGTCGGGGTCGTAGCCGTCGTTTTTTACTTCGTAGAAGAGGACCTTGCGGTCGTTGTTTGAAGATGTGGGCGGGACGCCCACGCTCCCCTTGGAGAAGACCAAGACGGAGGTTTTGACGCCGGCGTAGGGTTTGAAGACGCCGGCGGGGAGGGAGATGACGGCGTGGAGGTCGAAGTCGGTGACGAGCTTTTTGCGCAGCTCGACATGGGCTCCGGTGGACCCGAAGAGCAGGCCTTCGGGGACGACGTGGAGGACGAGGTTCATGAGGGCGACGCGGACCATCTGGCCGGAGACGTCGTGGCCGTAGAGCGAGGCTTCGAGTTTTTTCCAATCGTCCTTGGCGAGTCGGTCACCGATGCCGCGCTGGTAGGTTTGGAGATTCGGGATTTTCTCGAGGGCTTCGTCGGCGCTTTTGAAGTTCTGCTTTTCTTCCCAGCCTTCGCCGTAGATCGGGATGGTGCGGGTGGTGGTGGAGTATTTGGCGAGGATGTGGTCGAGGGCTTCGACGAGGAAGCCGCCGGTGCCGCAGGCGGGGTCGTAGATGGAGTCGCCGATGTCGGGATCGACGAGCTGGACCATGAACTGGCGGAGCTGGCGCGGGGTGCGGAACTGGCCGAGGTCGGACTTGGCCTGATTCTGGAGTTTGAGGAGTTGGTATTCGAAGATGTCGCCTTTGACGTCGGGGCCGAGCTTGGCGAACTGGAAGGTGTCGAGGATGTCCACGACTTCCTTGAAGACATGGGCGTCCTCGAACTGGAAGCGGGCGTCGGCGAAGAAGGTGGCGACGCCGGGGGCTTCGCGGACGAGCGAGGCCATGTAGGGGAAGACCTCGTCGGCGACGAAGTCGAGGAGTTCGTTGCCGGATTTGAAGCGCCATTCGGACCAGCGGTAGCGCTTGGCCTGGGCGGGGAAGAGGGTGGGGCGGTCGAGGGTGATGCCGAGGAGTTCGGCCTGGGAGTGCTGGTTTTCGGCTTCGTCGAGGAGCTTGAGGTAGAGGAGGTAGGAGAGTTGCTCGACGTAGGTGATGGGGTTGGCGAGACCGCCGGACCACATAGTGTCGGTGATTTTGTCGAGTTTTTGGCGGATGTCGGAGGTCATGGAAGATAGTGAGCAGTGAGCGGTGAGAGCGGAAGATGGGGAGTTTTGAAACGCCAAGACGCTAAGGGCGCAAAGGCTGGGGATGTGGCTGGGGATGTGGCTGGGGATG
Organism: uncultured Haloferula sp.; assembly: GCA_964628795.1. Classification (GTDB taxonomy): domain Bacteria; phylum Verrucomicrobiota; class Verrucomicrobiia; order Verrucomicrobiales; family Akkermansiaceae; genus Haloferula. Next base: position 20,409 of record CAZVMS010000307.1, read on the forward strand.
TGTGGCGCGACGGCGTCGCGCGGTCCGGTCTGTGGCTGGGGTTGTGGTAAAGGGCTTGTAAGGCCCGTCTGCATGTTGGGTTGGGCTATTTGTCGCGGGTGTGGAAACCCATTTCGCGGGTGCTTGGTTTGGGGGCGGTGATGAGCTGTTTGATGGCATCGAAGACGAGTTGGAAGTGCTGGTCGTGCTCGGCGTACTTTTTTCGAGGGACTCGATCTTTTCGGCAAGCAGGGCGTTGGAATCCATCAGACGGCGAAGCTGTACGAAGGTCCGCATGATGGCGATGTTGACCTCGACGGCGCGGGGCGAGCGGAGGACGCTGGAAAGCATGGCGACGCCTTGCTCGGTGAAGGCGTAGGGGAGGTATTTTCGATGCTGTCCACGCTTTAAGGTCACAGATTGTGACCTTAAAGATGACTCCGCAGATCTTGAGGTCACAGATTGTGACTTCAAGTTGGGGTCCGTCTCGTCTAGGGTCACAGATTGTGATCTTAAAGAATCCATTTCATCCTCAGTGACTTGGAACATGAAATCCGAGGGGAAACGATCGATGTTCCGCTGGACTGCCTGATTCAAGACTTTGGTGGCTACGCCGTAGAGTTCTGCGAGGTCGGAATCGAGGAGGACTTTTTCGTGACGGAGGACGGTGACGAGGGGGGCGATTTTTTCCGGGATGAGGGCGGCGGGGATGGGTTTGGCGACCTTTTTCTTCGGAGTGGATTTCCGCTTTGTGGGAGATTTCTTTTTCGCGGGCATGGCGGGCATGGCGGGCATGGCGGGCATGGCGGGCATGGCGGGCATGGCGGGCATGGCGGGCATGGCGGTGGCGTCGAAGACGGAGAGGTTGAGGTCGTTGACGACTTCGGTGATCTGGGGGCCGAAGAGTTGGGCGGCTTTTTCGGGGGCGTTGAAGTGGTCGAGCGGGGGCTGGAAGAGATCATCGACGGCGACTTTGCCATTGGCGAGTCCGCGGGCCTTGAGCATGGAAAGGAGTTCGGCTTTTCCGGGAGCGTCGGTGTCCTTAAGGCCGGGTGCGAGGTCTTGGAAGTTTTCGTGAGCGAGACGGTCGAACTCTTTCATCATGAGTTCATTGGTTTCCTTGTTCGTCCACTGGCGCTCGAAGGCTGCGGGATCGTATTCCTCGCCGTCGGCTTCGAAGGGATCGGAGAGGAGTTCGGTGATGCCCTCGGCGAACTTGTAGGGAACCAGGTGGCCGTCGGCGAAGGCTTGCTCGATCGGGTGGGAGAAATGACTAGAAAGTCATGTCTGAATCATTTGTTGGGAGGAAGGGGGGGGCCTTGGAGAGGTTGCAAAGTCTTTGTCTTGTGGCTGAGTCTGGCGGGATCATGGCGGCGGCGAAGGGTGACCCAAATCGGCAGAGTCTTTTCAGTCGGCAGATCAAGGAGTTGGAAGGAGCGCTGAAGTTGGAACTTCTGGATCGCACGACGGTGCCCTTTCGCTTGTCGGCGGATGGTTTGAAGTTAGAGGCGCTTACTCGGGAGTATCTTGAGGGAATGGGGCGAGTCCTTGATGGTGTGGCGGGCCGGATTCCGAGGGTGTCGATCGGAGCGGGCGAGAGTATCATTCAGTGGCTGGTGCTCCCTTTGCTCGCCAACTCGATCAAGGATGGAGGGTTGACGCTGCGTTTTCAAAATCTGACGTCGCGGGATACGGTGGATGCTATTCGGAGTCGGCGGATCGAGATCGGAGTGGTTCCGTCTGAGGATGCGGCCCATGACCTCAAATCCGAACGTCTTGCAACCTATGGGGTGATTGCGGTGGGGAAGCGTGGCGTCTTGAAGAAAAAATCGACAATCCGATGGGCTGATCTCAGCGGGCAGGTTCTCGCTGTGCCGGAGGGGAGAGGGAGATTGCGTCGGCGGATCGACGCGCTGTGTGAGGAGACGCCGAGCGGGCCGAAGGTTGTATTGGAATGCACGTCGCTTCCTCAAATCATCGAGGCTTGTGGGGAAAGCGAAGTGGTCGGCTTGTTGCCTGAGGTGGCAAAGCCTGCGGTGAAGAAGGCGGGATTGGAGCTTTGTCAGATTAAGGAGCTGAGTGATTTGAAGATCGATCTGACGCTGATCTGGCATCCGGTGGTCATTTCCGAGAGGGCGGAAGTTGAGATGGTCGTGAGGCGCTTGCGGGGAGCGTGAGAGACTTTTTTTGGCTGGTGCCGAGGTGGAGGCTGGTCAAGGGGCGGGTTTGGGATTCAGGGTTTTGGGGTTGTGGCATGGCGCATTGATGAGCAGGTGGTTCGTGGGGAGATGGATTTTCGCGAGCGCGGGACGGTGACGGGGCGGATTTGGTTTGCGGGGCGGGAGGCGCCGGTGGTGTTGGATTTGCAGGGGTATCCAGCGCGGGATCTGGCGGGGCATGTGTTGACGTTTGCGAATCCGAAGCCGTCGGGTGCGCTGCGGGATGGCTTTGCGCAGCGGCAACGGGGGGCGGCGGGGGATATGACGGCGTCGCGGAAGGTCAAGATTCCCGACATTCCGATGGAGGAGGTGGGCGAGTATTACCGGAGAAAGGAGCCTTTTCCGCGGCACTGGGGAAATACGCTCTATCTGGAATGGTATAGCGAACTCAACGGGCGGGTGGTGATCGAGGCGGCGGACTTCGAGCTGGAAGTGAGTGCGGCGGCGAGCTGGTCGATGACGGAGGGGGAAGAGGAGGCGCTGCGGTCAGAGAATGCGAATGCGATGTTCAGCACTTTGGCTGATGCGCCGTTGGAGGCGGAGTTTAATGATGCCGATGATATCGATGATGAGGACGAGCCGCAGAGTGCGCTGGAGGCGGCGGCGGATGCGGAGGCGGCGCGGATGGATCTCCTGCTTGATCGGGTGACGGCGAGATTGGAGCGGGAGGGGGCGGAGAGCTTTGAGAAAGTGCTGATGGAGGAGCGCGCGCGGATGAAGCGGGAAAGCGGGAAGCCGGAGGTGGTGGTGACGCCGGAGATGGAGGAGGAGCGGAGGAGGTGGATCGACGAGCTGAATGCGGGCTGCGAGGAGGCGATGCAGGAACTGGAGGCGGAGAAGTGGAAGGATGAGGGTGAGGGGTTTGGGAGGCCGCAGCATCCTTTGGTGAGTCGTGCGCTGGATCTTGCGGTCAAAATTTTCAAGGATGCGGAGGCGTGGTTGCCTGAGGAGGTGCAGCCGGAACATCCGCTGTTAGAGATCGTGAATTCGGCGTCGGGGGCGAGCGGGAAGCTTGGTGGGGCGCTGGATGAGGACGATGAGTGGCCGCCGGATAAGCTCTTCGCGGGCGATGTGCTGGTGAGGCTGAAGAAGGCGCGTGGCTACTATCGGGATGCGCTGAGCGGGCTGGATTCGGCGGACGAGGAGGGGCTGGCGACCCCGGAATGGCGGCTGGAGATGCGCCATGAGCTGGGGGAGATGCTGGAGGCAGTGAACGAGCTGATCCGGGAGGTGCGGGAGAATTTGGGCGAGGGAGAGTGAGTTTTGAAGAGGGGCTTTTTTTGGGGGAGGTGGCTTAGGAGGCATTGCTGGGGGATTCAAGGCTGATCTTGGTTCGGGCTGCTGGGGTTCATGACCGGGACGGTCATGCCACTGGTGGGTTTGGCGATGAGGCTGGAAGCCTCAGCCACGATGGCGATTTCCCGGGTTGCCCAATTGGGAAGTCGGTCCTAGGCTCCGCGCCCCGCTACGGACCATGAAACCTGTCACCATTTACGATACGACTCTGCGCGACGGAACGCAGGGCGAAGGATTCCAGCTTTCGATGCTCGACAAGCTGCGGATCGCCAAGCGTCTCGATGAGTTTGGTGTGGACTACATTGAAGGTGGTTGGCCGGGCTCGAATCCGAAGGATGTGGAGTTCTTCCAGGAGGCAAAAAAGCTCGATCTGAAGGTGGCGAAGCTGGCGGCATTTGGCTCGACTCGTCGGGCGGACATGAAGGTCGAGGACGATCCGCAGGTGCGGCTTTTGATTGAGGCGGAGACGCCGGTGGTGACGATTTTTGGCAAGAGCTGGGAGCTGCATGTCACGGAAGTGCTGCGGACGACGGCGGAGGAAAACCAAGCGATGATCCGCGATACGGTGGCGTATCTGGTGAGCCAGGGGCGCGAGGTGGTTTATGATGCGGAGCACTTTTTTGATGGCTACAAGGATTCGCCGGAGCATGCGATCGCGACGCTGAAGGCAGCGGCCGACGGTGGTGCGGCGGTGCTGGTGCTTTGCGATACGAACGGCGGCACGCTGCCATCGGAGGTGATGCAGATTTCGATGGCGGTGAAGGAAGCAATTCCGGCTACGCCGTTCGGGATTCATACGCACAACGATTGCGAACTCGGCGTGGCGAATGCGATCGCGGCGGTGAAAGCCGGTGGTGTGCAGGTGCAGGGGACGATCAATGGTTACGGTGAGCGGACGGGGAACTGCAACCTGACTTCGGTGATCCCGATTCTTCAGCTGAAGATGGGGATCAAGGTAGTGGAGGATCTGTCGGGGCTTCAGTCGCTTTCGTTTTTCGTCGATGACGTTTCTAACAACCCGAACTTTGCGCGTGCTCCTTTCATCGGAAGGACAGCCTTTGCGCACAAGGGCGGGATGCATGTGAATGCGGTGCAGAAGCTGGCACGGAGCTATGAGCACATCGTGCCTGAACTGGTGGGGAATACCCAGCAGATCCTTGTTTCGGAACTGAGCGGCCAGTCGAATATTTTGATCAAGGCGGAGCAGCTCGGGATGCCCCTCGACAAGGGTTCAGAGGAAGCAAAGAACGTACTGGGCCGGGTGAAGGAGTTAGAGAACGAAGGGTATTCGTTTGAGGCGGCGGGTGGTTCGCTGGAGTTGCTGATTCGGAAAGAGCTTGGGCGCTATCAGAAGCCTTTTGAGCTGAAGGAATTTCACACCTCGTACCGACTTTACCGCGATGGGCATCAGCCGGTGTGCGAGGCGACGGTCAAGGTGCATGTGGGTGAGGAGAGTCACTACACAATTGCCGAAGGTCGCGGGGTGGTGAACGCGCTCGACAAGGCGCTGCGGAAGGCGCTTTTGCCGTTCTATCCAGAGATCGAAGAGGTGGCGCTGAGTGACTACAAGGTGCGGATCGTTGATGGCCACGATGCGACGGCGGCGAAGACGCGGGTGCTCGTGGTGTCCAGCAACGGTGAGAAGAGCTGGGGGACGATCGGCGTTTCCGAGAACATCATTGAGGCCTCGTGGATTGCGATCGTCGATAGTCTTGATCTGTTCTTGCAGCGGAAGAGATAAGCGGAGTCCTGCTGGGGTCGAAGGGACTGTCAAGGGCCGTCGGTCTGTGTGAATGCGGGACTACAAACGCCTGAGAACCGGCATGAGTCCTCACTTCGCGTTGCGGTAAATCGGTCTGAAAGGCTTCTGCACTTCGCTGGCGACGTCTTTTAGAAGGGTGGAGACGCTGATTTCGAGTTGGGGGTCACGCCCTGAAACGAGTTGATCGGGGGTGGCCCAGACGGTGATGTCGGGTTCGGCACCGTTCATTTCCATGTCCTCACCGGTATCAGGAAGGAACCAGCCGCGGAAGGGAACGCGGAGCGTGCCGGCATCGAGGATGCGGTCCTTGCCGGCGGAGATGACGCCACCGGCAGTCTGCACGCCGACGACTTTTCCGCGACCGAGCGTCTTGATGGCGTGGGCGAAGATCTCGGCGTTTGAGTAGGAGTTCTGGTTGCAGAGGACGATGAGAGGTTTGTGCCATGAGGCGTAAACCTTGCGGTCTTGGGGGTAGCCGGGGCCGCCGTCGCGGGGAATGGTGACGGCGTGCCGTGGTTGGCAGAGCACGGTGAGAAGGTGGTCGGTGATCATGCCTCCGCCGTTGTCGCGGATGTCGATGATAAGACCATCCTTGCCATGGCCAGCGGCGTAGATCTCGCGCTCGAATTGCTCGAACTCATCCCAGAACATGCGGGCGATGTGGACATAGCCGAGTTTTCCGTTAGAGAGCTTTTCGACGCGCTCGCGGTTGTCGACGACGAGCTCGGCTTCTGCCAGTTCGGTGGCTTTTTCGTAAGAGATCGGTTCGAGTTCGTGAGTGTGTTCATTTCCATCGGCATCGCGAACGGTGAGGTCGATGCGACGGTCCATGCGACCGTTCATGAAACGGTGCAAGGGAGTGGAGCCGTCGACGCGGCGGCCATTCACACGGACGATGATATCGCCGGGTTGGACGGGTGGGCTGCAGTTGGCGGCGGGGCTGTCGGCGATGACGTCCCCGACGAAGAGTGGGTCGCCGGCACCTTTACGACCGAAGCGGATGCCGAGGTGTCGGGTGGTTTGAAATTCGGATCCTTCGTTTTCCCAGGCTTGCGGCCACTCGTTGGATTGGAACGTGAGGTGGGAGGCATTGAGTTCGCCGAGCAGCATGGCGACGACGCGGTCGAAGGTGCGGGAGTCGGGGGCGTTGGCGGCGGACTCCTCGTATTTGGCGAGCATCTTGTCCCAGTTCAGGCCGTTCATCGACGCGTCGTAAAAACGGTCGCGCAAGGTGCGCCAGACGATGCGGAAACAGAGGCGCTGGTGGGCGACCCGATCGCGCACCATGCGGGTGGAGATGCTGTATTTGCTGAGTTTTCCCTTTTTGAGAATCGCGGGACTGCGGTCGACGAGCCAGAGTAGGGAGCCATCAGACTCCATCCTGATAGGCAGGCCGCGATTGCTGGAAATGTCTTCCATTTTTGCAGTGGAGCGTGCGTCGATGCTGTAGAGCGTGTCGTTGGTGCTGTTCTTTGATTGAAAAACGATGGAGTCGGAGTCCGCCGACCAGATCACGCGCTCGGGCTCAATGCCGCGGGTGTTGAGGCGGATGATGCGCTCGCTCAAGCCATTGAAGTCGATGCGCAGGCGCTTGGTCTTCTTGGGTTTTGGAGTGGTCTGGATAGGGGCGTCGGGTTCGTCGCGCGCTTCCGCGTTGGCAAGCTCTTCGTCCGGTTCTGCAGCGCTCGGTTCGTGAGGATCGGAGGGGTCTTCGGAGTCCGTGTTATTGTCGGCCTCCTGCTGGTAGTAGGGGTCATCGCGCATGATGGCCTCGGCTTCGAGTTGGCGGCGGGTGCGGGTGCTACGGACAGCTTCATCGAGGCGAAGATCGACGTAAAACAGGCCCATCTCGTTGTTCAGGCGACGGCCGGTGAAGGCGATCTTGCGGCCATCTGGAGACCAGCGGGGCGAACCTTCGAAGTCGGGATGGCGCGAGATGTTGAAGGGTTCGAGCGAGCCATCGATGGGCATGACGTAGATGTCGCGGTTGAAGTTCTGGTCCTGGGCGGCAAAGACGATCCACTGTCCATCGGGCGACCAATCGAAGGTCGGGGCGTCCCAGCATTTGAAGAGCACCTGTGGGTTCTTGCCGTTGATATCCGCGATGGTGAGGTTACCGCTGCCGGCGATCCATGCGAGGTGGGTGCCCTTCGGGCTGATCGAGAAGCGGCGTTTGCTTTCAGGTCCGAAGGTGATCTGCTCGGACTCGAACGACCCCGTGCGCCACCAGAAATCGTTGGGGTCCTTGCGGGAGATCCGCCAGATGTTGGATTCGATGCCATCGTCGAAGCAGTAGTAAACGTATTTACCGTCGGGCGAGAAGGAGGGGTCGTCTTCGATGCCGTCGGTTTGAGTGATGCGGTTCGGTTCGCGAAGGACAGTGTCCATGGCCCAGAGCTCGCCTTCTGCCTTGAAGACGATTTCAAGTTTGCTGGGAGAGAAGTCGGCGTCGAGGGTGCCGGTGATATTTCGGACTTCGGTGTTGGTATCGGGAAGGTCTTCGGCCTGCCAGATATTGAGTTTTTCCGGCTTGGCATCCTTTCCCGGGAAGTAGCGCCAGAGGTCGAAGCCACGGCGGAAGACGATGGTCGATCCATCTTGGGACAGAGCGGGAAGCATGACGCCATCATCAGTGAAGTCGGTCAGCTTTCGGTCGTCGCTTCCATCGAGCTTGCGCGTCCAGAGGTTGAAGCAGCCATCGCGTTCGGAGACGTAGTAGAAGCCCTGTGAATCCGGCCATGGCATCGGTGAACGGGCTTCGTTCTTCTCCTTGATGAGTGAGGTGAAGGTCTTGCTGCTAGGTTCGTAAGACCAGATCGAGGAAGCGCGGGGCCCTTGGTAGCCTTTGCGGTAAAGCTGCTCACCCTCGCGGCAGAAGATGATTTTCGAGCCATCGGGCGACCACATGGACGAGTTGCCTTTTTCGTCGAAGACGTAGGTCTCGGGAGCCTCACGGCGGAGGTTGATCTGGATGAGGCGGTAGGGTCGGAAGCCGGGTTCGTCGCGCAGGCCGCGGAGGATGGCGGTATTGCCGTCGGGCGTGATGCACTCGAGGGTGCCGCCTTCCGAGTGGAAGCTGTGCTGGGTGGCGGGGCCTCCATCGGCGGGCATCGAGAAAAGCTGAAGGGCTCCGGCGCGGGTCGAGCAGAAGTAAATCGTTTTGCCGTCCGGCGAGAACTGCGGGTAGCTGTCACGTGCCGGGTGGGCAGTGATGCGGGTGGCGCGTCCACCTTCGGATGAGGCGGACCAGAGGTCATCGCGCCATTCGAAGGCGATGGTTTTGCCGTCGGGCGAGAGGCAGGGCCAGCTCGCCATCTGGATTTTTCCGGCACCTTCTGGCACGACGATTTTCTCGGGAGCTGCGTGGAGCAGACCGGGAATGATGAGGATGACGAGGTGGCGAAGAGAAACGAACCGCATACGGATGAACGGAGCTGTTACGCTGGGACAGCAGAGCTTCTTTCGGAGTTAGTTAACCAAAGCTAAGTAACTTGGCAAGCTGCCACTTTGCGCCTCAAGCAGGAACAGGGCCAGAAGGGGCTGGTCGGTCAATTGGGCAGGTCTGATTGTTTGGAATCAGGCTTTTAGAAGATCTGGGAACGCTGGCGTGCTTCGATTTCGAGGAAGGAGTCGAGGTAGCCGAAGTGGAGCATTTCGAAAACGTACTGCCACATGAAGGGCTGGTGGCCACCGAGTTTCTGATACTGGAGGGTGTGGACCAGTTCGCCAAGTCGGGTTAAAGGCAAGTGTGCCGATTTCAGATGGCGAGCAATTGGGCCGGAGTAGTGGATTTACTTCACGAAGCCAGACGTCGCTTTTCCTCGGCGATCTTAGTATTGCTTGGACGTGGTCGTTGGAGGCGTTCTTGGTCGGCTTTGGTGATGTTCTCTTCAGTCGGGTGGACGAGGGCAGGGACAGGCGGGCTGAATCGTGTGAGTGAAGCCGCCCGCAAGGATAGAAATTAAAGTTCACGCCATTGCTGGCGCGAGGGCATCGGCCAAAATTTTCGCGGAAAGTGAGCGCATGGAAGCCGCAGGCGGCGGCTTATGAGGGAGCGAGTTCGTCCTTGATGAGGGCGACTCCGTAGTCGCGATTCATGCGGGCGATGTGATCGACGCTGATTTCCTTCGGGCAGGCGGCTTCACACTCATAGTGGTTGGTGCAGCCACCGAAGCCTTCTTCGTCCATCTGGCGAACCATTGAGAGCACGCGGATTTCGCGTTCGGGCTGGCCTTGGGGAAGGTGGCCGAGGTGGGAAACCTTGGCGGCGGTGAAAAGCATGGCGCTGGCATTGGGGCAGGCGGCAACACAGGCGCCGCAGCCGATACAAGCGGCGGCGGAAAAGGCGATGTCGGCCTCTTCCTTGCCGATGGGCGCGGCGTGCGCATCAGGGGCACCGCCGGTGCGGACAGAGATGAAGCCACCCGCCTGCTGGATGCGGTCCAGCGAAGTGCGGTCGGTGACGAGATCCTTGATGACCGGGAAAGCGCGTGAGCGGAAAGGCTCGATCCAAATGGTGTCGCCATCGCGGAACTTGCGCATGTGGACCTGACAGGTTGTGATGCCGCGGTCCTTGCTGTGAGGGATACCGTTGATGGTCAGTGAGCAAGTGCCGCAGATGCCTTCCCGGCAATCGTGGTCGAAGTGAATGGGCTCGGTGCCTTTTTCGACGAGGCGTTCGTTGACGATGTCGAGCATTTCGAGAAATGAGGCTTCTTCGGGGATGCCGGGGGCCTCGTAGGTTTCGATCTTGCCGCGATCATTGGCATGGGCCTGGCGCCAGACTTTGAGGGTGAGATTCAGATTAGACATGAAGCTTCGCTAAGTTGCTTCGGAATCTAGGGAAGAAGTCCGTTACCGCTAGGAAAAATCGGTCATTTCGTAGGATTGGGTGCGTTTGTGGCAATTCCCGCGCATCGTTAAGGGAGCCGATGGACACCCGAACTCCCTTCACACCCCGGGGAAATTCCTTCAGCGCGCCGGTTGGGAGAGATCTGCATCCGTCAGGAAAGGATCACTGAACCTTGGATCGGTGGTGGAGTTGCCGACCGGAGTGTTGTCTTGTCCGATGATCTGAGGTGTCAGCAGGTGGGCAGGGAGGCTGGGATTCGCGAAGTTGTAGCTGGTGATATCGAGCAGGTCGGCGGGGCTGGAGAGAGCTGATTGATTATCGAGGCTTTTGGCTCGGAAGAACATGCTTGGTGAGCTGCCGGGCATGCCAAGAAAAACGTCGAGCGATGAATTGGCGACGCGGACCGAACCCATCGAAGTCCACTTGCCAGCAAGGCTGGTGGCATACTCGACGTCCCAGGCGCGGTTCCCGGTATCGGCGATGCTGAGGGTGAGTCCATCCGTCGATGAGGCCACGAGCTCGGTGGACTCGGCTGCGGTGATGCGGGCGGTGAGAATGAGGACGATCACAAGCGGAGCGTTCATGGAGCGATGAAAGAGTGCTTTCTTCCGGCTTGGGAATGCTTTTTACCCCGCGTTAACGTTCGGACCCGAGGTTTTACAATGGCTTAACAAAGTCGCGTGCTTGCGCGGTGGATTGGGATGGTTAGTATCAGGGGTGCTTCTGAAAGTCCTGATCATATCCGTCCTGTCACTGAACTCGCTTGTCGCCGAAGTGAAGGAGGAGCGGGTCGAATACGCTGGAGTGGCGTTTCGCGTTGTTAGATTGGACCCGGCACAGGTCGAGGTGGTTTGGAAGGTGGGCGACGGGAAACTCTTGATGGGGATATCTCGCAGATGGCAGTGAATCCGGAGGGGAAGGTGAATAGCAATCGCTTCGCGGCGATGTTCGTGGTAGTGGGGTGAGGCTTTGTCAGCCCCGAGGGTTGGTGGCTTGGACCGGTCGGGTTGGTTTTGCCCTGCTGGGTGCACGCCGGGCTCGCCCGGTGGCTGCAAGCCGACCGCTCCTTGAGGGAGGGATCCGCCTTATGGAAGGTCGCTGGGTGGCAGGACGCCGATGTAATCTTGCTCAAAGGGCTCTGCGATGGAATCCTGGGGTCCTGAAGGATCCTCGGCGAGATTCAGGGGACGAAACTGGGTGGAGTGGCTATCGACCTGGAACTGGAGGGTCATCAGGTCACGGTTCGTTTCGCTGATCTGATCGCGCAGGTAGCGGTTCTGGCTGACGAGCTCGGCGAGCAGGCGCTGCATGTCGGTGCTGCTGCCAGAGATCGCTTGTGGCTCGGGAGTTCTCGCGCTCGGCATCGATGAGATCGCGGCCTCGTTGTTGGCGAGCGTCTGGGCGAGCGAATCGTTCTGGCGTTTGAGTTCCTCGACGATAGTCCGGGCGTCCCTTTGGTTGCTGACGAGTCGTGCAGGACCCGTGGACATGGACGGCATGCCGTTCGCGCGTGTCATGCCGGCAAAGGCGACCATGGTGTTCACCGAGTAGTAATGAGAGGCGGCGGCACCCGCCATGATGGCGAGGGCGATCCCGGAAACGATGGGCAGGGTGAGTGCGGATTTCATGGCTGGCTGATGGGTGATGCTTTGGGAGCGGGAGCCGGAAGGGAAGTGAGAAGTTCGTCGAGACGCTTGGCGGCGGCGTTGAGGCGGTCGGAGTTGGCGTCGAGGCTCATGATCGAGTCGGCGAGCACGGCGCCAATGGTGTCCTTTTGTGCGTAGCCATCTGCGGCTTTGTAGCCGGGTTCGTGGAGCCCGAGGACTTCGTCGCCATCGGCATCCGGCACGAGGACGTGCGGGCGGATGGAGAGAATCACGCTGCTGCCGCTGGCGAGTTGGACTTTTTTGGAAAAAGGCGGGGCGTTGTTGGGGTGGACGAGCTTCCATCCGCTTGGCGGAGAGCTGAGAGGTTTGGCCGGAAAGGGGGCGAGCAGCTTGATTTTGGAGGCGTCGACATGGGCATTCGAGGCCCCGGCTTCAACTTCCACGCCGACGCCACGGATTTCCTTGGGGCTTGGGCGTTCTTCTTTATCGAGCAGGGCGTCGGTCGGTGGATTTCCGGTGACGAGCACCGGCTCTTCCAGTTCTTCACTGATGGGAGATGGCTCGAGATTGACGGTCACAGAGGGTCCACTCACAGCCGTAGCGGCTTCCGCTTCGAGCAGTGCGGAGAGAACGGGGTCACGCTCAGAATCCTTGGGCGCGATGTCTTGAGCAAACGCCAAGGATGTGAGTGCGAGCAATGGAACGGGAAGTTTCATGGGGTCTCGATCTCGATGGATTCGGTGGTCTTGAGGGTGGCTTCCTGGGCGGCACCGATGCCTTGATTTTCGGGCAGGGTCGGGCTGTCGGCCCGGAGGGCTTTCTCTGGGATGGAGGAGACGATCAGCTCGTCCCATTCGGAAATCAGGGTGACGGCTTCTTCTCGCAGCGAGCGCGATTTTTCCTGGTAGGAGCCGATGCGATCGAGGAGCGAACGGGCTTGGGTGACGTCTTCCTGAGTCCAGCGGATCGCGCCACTCTGGTAAAGGACGGGGACATCGAGGATGACGCGGCCGAGGTCGTCGCCCTCAACGCTCTGGGCACCAAGGACATGTTGGATGCGCAGGTTGGTTTCCTCGAAGGAGCTGCCTTTTCCGCTGAGGTTCTGAGGTTCGCTGGCGCGGACTCCTGGAGCCTGGTCGTTTGCTCCGGCTGGGTCACCTGTCTTCGCGGCATCGGAAGGGGCGCTCAGAGACTTATTCGCTGGAGTAGGGCTTCGGAGGTCGGAGGAATGGGTCGGAAGGATCCCGCCATTGGCATCGGTGACGATGACCGGCTTGTTGATGTAGAGAAAGCAGAAGACGCCGGCCATCAGGGTGCTCACCGCGAGAAGCCATGGATAAGCGCGCTGGGTTGGGCAAGTGGTGCGGCGTTGGTTCGCATTGGAGGCTCCGAGTTCAAGCAAGCGACCGGCCGCAAGCTCCGGCTTTTCGGAGCGCGGAGCAGGCAGGGACTCAGGGCTTGTGGGCAAGGGGCGCATGGAAATCAGGGGGCGACGGGAGGCACCTCACTCGGTTCGACGGAAACCGCTTTGGGTGGTGGTGCAAGTTGGGCGTTGGTGATCACGATTTGATCCGAGACGCCGGGGAAAGTGGTGATGGTCAAGGTGTCCTGAGTCAGTCGCAGCTGGCGGAAGACGCCGGACTGTTCGGAGGTTGCCTGGACGCCGGGGACGACTTCGAGCGCCCCACCGACGGTCTTTTGTCGGCCGATGCCATCGGAGCGGTAGATGATGTAGTCGCTGGCGCTATCGGAGTCTCCGCTCGTTGAAATGCGGACGCTGATTCCATCGGTGTAGGCGCTCAAACGGAGGGGTTTGATGGCGACGGGAAGGACTTGGCCGGAGGTGATTTTGAGCCGGGATTTGATGATGAAGTCTCCGATATGGCGAAACTCCCCCGCACTGGCAACGAGCGTGCCAGCGATGATCAGCAGGGTGGTGGTCGCGATCTTCTTCATTCTCCTACATCCCAGAGTGAGTCTTTTGGACTGCCCGACGGGTCGTAAGTTGAGCCGGAGCTGTCTTTGACGACGGGGGGAGAGACATTGACGTTGATGGAGCGCATGGTGTCATCGAGGCCTTTGACTTTCGGGAAAGTGCCTGAATTCATTGGCAGATAGGGCAGCAGTTTCGCCTCAGAGAGCGAGCTGAGCGGCGCGGTCGGATTGTCCGCCAGATAGGTGCGTTGGGCGACGTAGACACTGCGAAGCGTCTCGGAGGCGTCCCGGCCCTTGGTCCATGTGGAGATGGCACCTCCACCGAAGGAAGTCATGGCGACGAGTGCGATCAGCATCATGATCACCAGTGACATTTCGAGAAGGGTGAAGCCGCCTTCAAGTTTGGGCTTGGTCGGAGATGAGGCATTCATGGATCACATGTGGAAGGATATTAAGATCAGGCTAGCTTGGAAAGTCGGAAATATTGAAGATCACCCCTTAAGAATCTCGATGGATTCCCAGAAGTTCTTCTGAAATTCGGGGCTCGACCACAGAGCGCGCAGCATATTGGTGACGATGAAAAATAGGATTCCAGCGACGACGACCCAGACGAGCCACCAGGTCACGGATTTGTCTTTTGGGGCGATGAGATGAATGTGCCAGCCTTTCCGGTCGACGATTCGCGTAGTGAACATCTGATTGTGTTCCTTGAATTGAGCGATCAAGGCGTCAGCGGAGTCCGAACTGCGGGCGATGTAGCGGTGCTTGTATTTCCTGCCCGGAGCTTCGGGCAGATCCTCTGCGCGGATGCCTCCGGGCACGACTTCAGGAGGTCGCAGCGAGTAGACATGGATTTCATGCACAAATTTTTCGCGCAGCCAGCGGTCGAATCGAGTAAGTTGCATGAGTGTCCTAGAGTTTGAATTCTCGCTTAGACTCCGCTGTTCATCATCTTCGGGCCCATGAGGAAGATCGGCAGGAAGGTGCCGATGAAGACGGCCGCAATGAGCATCACGGCAATAATGAGAACGATGAAGTTCACCACGGCGGTGAAGGTTCCCATATAAATTTCGGCGTCTTCCTCATACATTTGGGAAAGCATTTCGAGCTGGTTGTCGAGCGATGCGGATTTTTCCCCGATGGAGAGCATGTGGACCACCTGGCTGTCGACCGAGGTGTACTTGGCGAAGGCGGTCGAGAGCGGAACGCCGGAGTTCTCGTACTTGTCGGCGGCATCACGAAGCTCCTTGTAGAAGGGGGTTCCTTTGACGCTGTTGGCAGAAACGCGGATGGACTTCGCAAGGTTGATGCCATTGCCGTGAAGCAGCTTGATGGTGCCAAGAAAGGTCATCTGGCGAAGGCTCATGACGAGATTGCGCAGGAGACGCCACTTCGACATGCCAAGACCGAGGAGCGTGTTTTGGATGCTGTTGGAGCGCCAGATGGCAATAATGAGGCCGATGACGGCGAGAACGACGATCCACCAAATCTGCTGGGTGGCGTGAGACACAGCGAAGGATATGGCCGTGAGGCCGTCGGGCTTTTGATTGACCCCGTTGAGCATTTCTTCGACCTGCGGCACGATTTTGACCTGAGAGACGATGAAGGCACCGCTAAGGATGGTGATCACCACGGCAGGCATCGTGGTAGCCTTCTTAAGGGCTTTGTTGAAATACAACTCGCTAGTGAAACGTGCGGCGAGCGATTTGAAGGCCTCATCCATTTTGCCGGCGTCGGCACCAGCTTGGATGAGACCGATGATCATGTCATTGAAGCGGCCGGTTCGTCTGAATGACTCGTGGACACTGATACCCGCGTTGATGTCTTCACGAATTTGTTCAAGGGCGTCGGCCATGACCTTGTTGGGGAGTCCTTGTCCGAAGTATTTCAGCGCATCAGCTGTATTGATCTGGGCTCGAAGCATCGAGCTGAGTCCGCGGAAAAGGGTGACCAGTTCCTTCTTGGTGAAAGGTTTGGGTCCGGATTTTCTACCAAAAGAAATTTCTTTGGACATGCCGCCCTTCTTCTTGGCGGCAGGTGTCTTGGCCCTGCTGAGTGCGGTGGCGGCGGCGCTATTCATCGGAGTAGGTCATGTCGATTACTTTGGAGACGGCAGCTAGGTCGGTCTTTCCTTCTTTGAGAAGACGCAGCCCGCTCTTGCGGAGATTGGGGAGGATTCCCTCTTCCTGGATTTTTACCTCCAGTTCGTAGGGGGAGATTTCGCCCTTGGAAAGTTGGTCGGAGACCTTTGGGCTGATCGGAATGATTTCAAGAATTGCGGTCCGCCCGCTATAGCCCGTGAAGCGGCATTCCGCACAGCCGCCTGAAGCGGCGACGAAGTTCGGGATGTTCGTCCAGCTCTCATCGAGGCAGAAAAGCCGGCGGTCTTTTTCGCTAATGCCGTCCCTTGCTTCCTTGCAGTAGGGGCAGAGAATCTTAATCAGGCGCTGGGCGCAGGCGGCTTTGAGGGTCTGGGCAATCTTCCAGCGCTCAATACCGAGTTGCTCGAAACGTTCGATGATCTGAGATGCGCGCGGGGTGTGAATCGTAGTGAGCACCTTATGGCCCGTGACCGCAGCCTCAATCGCCAGTTCGGCGGACTCGATGTCGCGAACCTCACCCATGAGAATGATATCCGGGTCGCTCCGCATGAAGGAGGCAATCATTGGCTTGAATTCCTTGGGGCTCTTCAAGTCACAGTGGGTGATACCGGCGACCTCGTCTTCCACCGGGTTCTCCAGCGTGAGGATGTTTACCTCCGGGCGGTTGAGATCGCGGAGGATGGCGTTGAGTGTTGTTGATTTTCCCGAGCCCGTCGGTCCACTCATGACGATGATCCCTGCGGGGACTTTCATCACCTTGTGGAGTTCGAACATGGTTTCTTCATCAAACGCGAGCGTGCCTTTGCCTAGAGTCACGTTAATGTTCCCCTTGTCGAGGAGACGCATCGTGATGTGATATCCACGGTAAGTACGATGCCTTTCATAACGAATATCGATGGGACGGTGAAAGTAGGCGATGGTGAAACGGCCTGAGATGCCCGGCACGGTATTGCGGATCTCGGTCGGAAGCCTCATCAGGTTGAGGAGGAAGGCGTCCAAACGGTCCTTCAGCTTCATCGGGATTTCCACTTTCGGCTGGAGGTCGCCGTCGACCCGGAAGCTGTAGTAGAAGACTTCCTTTTCGACTTTGAAGTGGATGTCCGAGGCCCTCGTTTTGACGGCGTCCGCCATGATCGTGGCGATGAGCTGAGCCATCGGTTCGGTGTAGTCGGTGGTGACGTCGAAGTCGCGAATGTCCTCATCCAGTGTCTCGACATCGATGGCTTCGAGTTCGGATCGGCTGGGTCCGGTAGAGCTGCCGACCGATTCGATCGCGCGACTGATTTCCGAGGCGAGCGTGACGATCTTGACGATTTCGAGATCGGGAAAGCGGGGGGCGAGGTATTCTTCGGCCTGCGGACTCCAGGGGTTGGCGATGGCGACAATCAGTTTGTCTCCGGTCGTGCAGATTGGGCTGAAGAAGCCGCGAGTGAGCGCGGTCGGGTCGCAGTAGGCGTGCAGCGTGGCGTCGCAGAACTCAGCGACTTTGGGAAAGAAGGGGAGTCCGTTGATTTTAGCGACTGCCGCCATGAAACAACTGCGGGTCACGCGGTTGGCCACTTGATCGTGGGGGAGCTCTCCATACTGGGCGTCATGCTCCGCCAACGCCTGCATGATGCGGCCGCTGATCAGCTCATTGAATGACATGCCGTCGAAGTCGATCACAGTCCGAAGTGTTTGCGTGAGAGGAAGGACCAGCTGTCGTAATCGGTACGGACAGCGGTGGTGAAGGGCTTGATACCAAAGCGGCGGTTCACGGCGGCGCGGATCTCCTCGGCCATGATGCGGGCGGCGATGGGATTGAGTGCGGCGGTGCCGATGGAGTCGGTGTCCTCGGCGTAGATGACTGGCGAGAGAAGCCCCCGCGCCAGTTCGTGAAGCTGAGTGTAGGCCTCGTAGAAAGCAGAGGGAGCCATCAGTTTCCCAGCGAAGGGGATAAGAGGCGGCGATGGGGAAATCACCCCGGCCACCGCATGGCTGATGCGGGCGGTTTCAATACCCATACGTTCCTCTTCAACGCCTTGGGTGCGCGCTAGAATTTGAATAATGTCGACGGCTTCCTGCTCTTTAAGGGCATGCCCGTAGCGCAAGCGGACTCGCGCGATCTCCTCACCCGAAGCAATTTGCGATGCTTCGAAGGCCTCGATGGTGAGGTTGAGGCATTCCGTCTGGCATTCCTCAATCGATCTTTCGGCCGAGGCAGAAGATTCGGGGTTGAGTGTTTCGACAGCCCTCATGATTTCTTGAGAAACCTATCAACGTCGAGCTCGGCTAAACCGTGGTTTGTCATCGGTTTTCTTGCTGGAATCGAGGACTTCAACCGGGTTTGTAGACTGATGTTGGAGTTCAGCATTGGTGGGATAATAAGGAGCCGGGTCGGGCTTGATGCCGCGGAGCGAACGCCGAAGGTTCGGTTCATGGGCAGGACCCGGGTTGTGAGCGGGGTCGATCCAGTCATGGTCTCGGGTCAGGCTCAAGTTGGTGTGGATGCGATTGGATTGAATACCTGTCGCAGAGCGATCGGTCGGGTCGTAAGAGGTCGGCGTGACAATGAATACCAAGCTGGATTGCTCCTTCGTGGCTTCATCGCTCTTAAAGAAGAAATTGAGGAGCGGAATATCGCCGAGAATCGGTACTTTATTGTCATTGCTTGTCTCCACCTCACCATAGAAACCGCCTACAACGAGTGAGTAGCCGTCCGGCACTCGTGAGATCGACTCGATCATGGACTCTGTCACTCGTGGGTATCGGTTGCCAGTTTGAGCACTGATGATCTCTTCGACGATTTGAGCCGAACGAGGGCGGAGCTCCATGCGAATGGTGCCGTCAGGAAGCTGCTGAGGCGTGACCACCATTGAGATACCGATCTCACGGTGCTTATCGGGGTCCTCGGTGATGGTGGGGTCGCTTGAGTCGATCTTATAGCGGACTTCTTCACTCACGCTGGAAACGTCGCCGGTTCCGGAGTTGGTGGTGGTGGTGATGATGGGTACGCGGTCAATGATCGAGATGGACCCCTGCTCATTGTCTTCGGTGATGAGAGTGGGGTTGGAGATTTGGGTGGCGAATTTGCCGTCGGCAAGAGCGCGCATGACCCCGGTCAGCTGGACCGGACTCAGGACGAGGTTGCTGGTTGGTCCGACCGCACCGCCGGCGGTTCCACCACCGGTCACGGCACCAAGGCTTTCCGAGAACACGGAATTCAGTCCGAATACCGCATTCAGACTGCGGGATACATCGATTGATGTGCCCGTTTCGCCGAGTGAGCCAGACCAGTCAACACCGCTGCGTTGGGCGGCGCTGCTGTTGATGCGGAGGATCTTGGTCTCGACGATGATCTGACCTTTCTGTGTATCGATGCTATGGAGGAGCGATCGAGCTTGCTCGATGCGGTGGGAGGTATCGATGATGATGATGGTATTCGTTTTTGGCTCGAAGTTGACGATGCCCGTGCCGGGAGTAAGGACCGGTTGAATCAGTGCCTTGATCTGCTCGATGTCCTTGGGACGAAGATACTTCAGCTGGTAGGTAAATTCGACGCTTGGAAGTTGGCTGAGTTGAGCCTGAGTGAGGGCATAAACAGTATTCCCCTTGGTGTAGAGCATCAGGCCATACATAAAGGCGAGCTCCTCCATCTGCTCGAGAGGGTTGCCGTCATTGAGGTGGCCGGTCACCCGGTATTCTGGTGTGGCGATCTTAACGTTATGGAAATACTGGCGACTGGCCTGTTTTGCGAGGAACTGGAAAATGTCATTCAAAGAGGCATCCTTGATAAGGTAACCTTCATCGGATTCCGTAATCTGCTGCTCAGCAGTAGGATTGCCAGCGGCGTCGGTGAGCGGATCACTCGCGATCGGTTCATCGGGAGGCGTGACAGGTTCAACCGGTGGTTGACCAGGTTGTGTGATAGGAAAGTCTGGTGGTGCTCCTGGTGGGGGAGGGAGGTCGTTCGGAGCGCCTGCTCCGTCGACAGGAAGATTGAGGTCTCCTGTTATGCCTGGCGCTGGTGGTGGCGGAAGATCGGGAAGACCTCCGTCAAGGGTTGGAGTATCGATGCCGCTGGGCGGATTCACTTCATCCTGAGCATTCAGAGAGAGGCAGGGAAGGAGGCAGCACGCTGCAAGTGAGGTGGCGGATTTTATTTTCATGTCCGGGATTCTTTAGTGGTCAGGTTCAGCGGCGGGATGAGATGGAATTACGAGGGCGAGCATCGAGTGGAGCATTCGAGTTCTTTGGCACCATTCCTGGTGGGTGAACGGCTTTGCCTCGGATCATCCCTTCTGGGATGAGTTGGAGGGAGCGATTGGCGGTTTCGCCGGTTGTGCCATGGCGGAAGGTGACGCCGTCAGCTCGGATTTCGATGACATGAATGGCAATGGGGTTGTCCTTGCCGATGTCGAGCTTGATCCTGTCTCCAATGGTAAAGCTACGCTCATCCACGAGGAAGATTTGTTGGGCGGGCAATACGGCGGTGATGTTGATGCGCTCGACGATATCGGAGAAGGGAGTGATGACTTCTTTCTTATACTGCGGCACTTTGCTCTTGGCGATGACCGGCTGGATCGGTTTGAAGTTTGGATCCTGATGGCGGGCGAAGGGATCGGTGTCCCGCGTGCGCATCGAGAAGGTCGAGGCGATCGTCCGGATGTAGGAACCCTGATCGAGTCCGGCATAGCGAGACGGGGCGGCAAGGAGTTCCCGCTCAGCTTCATTATCGAGGACTTTGGCAAGGACTTCGGTTTCTTCGGATTTGCTGCCGGGAGTTTCGAAGTTGTCGGCCGACTGGGCGATGAGTCCGCTTGTTAGACCCGAGAGAAGCATGACGATGAGTGTTGCGTGATTTTTCATTTTTCCCAGGCGGTGTAGGTGACTTGGAAGTTCAGGCTGTTGGATTGGTTTTCAGGTCCGATTCGTAGTTCCTGAAGCTGAAGTTGCGGCATGCGGGTTTCCAGTTCGAGCAGGGCTTTCTGCATCGACCGAAAGGTGCCGCGAAAAGCGAGAGCAACCTGAGACGAGTTCTGAGCGGATGCGCCTGCAAAACTTTTTCTCCCTGAGGGGTGATCCTGAGCTGTCTTCTGAAATTCCTTAGCGGGAAGCAGTTCTTCGATCTCCCTAAGATTCAGCGTGACGGCGCTTGCTGTCTCTTCGGAGACCAGTGCCTCCCAGCGCTCAATGTATTCCCGCTTCTTACTGATCTCGGCTTCGGCGGCAAGAGCCTGACGCTTATTTTGCTCGAATCCCCGGTAGTGCGCGAATTTTTCGTTGAAGGAGCGAGTGACGCTGCCTTTGATCATCAACGCACCTGCGATAACCGCAATGGTGATCACGATCGGAAGAACGAAGCCAAATAGGGCGATGGGTTGGCGGAAATAGTTCATGAAATTTACGGGGCTTTGGCAACGTTGAGGGCCATCGGGTCGGCGGCTTCGAAACGCTGAGTGATGGTTAGATCAAACATGAATGGATAGGTAGATTCGTCAGCGGCAACCATTTCCTCGGGCGGCATCGGCTTGAAGGCACTGTTTTCTAGCGTCTTGACGTTGACGACGACGCTGCGGCTTGGC
Organism: uncultured Haloferula sp.; assembly: GCA_964628795.1. Lineage (GTDB taxonomy): Bacteria > Verrucomicrobiota > Verrucomicrobiia > Verrucomicrobiales > Akkermansiaceae > Haloferula. The sequence goes on from CAZVMS010000307.1 coordinate 41,725, forward strand.
AAGTCAGTGCGGAAAGATTGGTTGCCGGTGACTCTGGCAATTTCCGTGAAGGCGACCGAAATTCCTTCCCTAGTGTTGAGATCGGAGAGGCGGATCAGCGCCTCTTCGCGGGCCAAGCCACTGATGCGCCATTCCTTGATAAAACCCACTTGAGCCTGACCGGGAGTGACTTCCGGATTGGCCGTGTGCGAAAAACTCCTAACGAGGAAGCCGCTCTTTTCTGGGAAAAGACGTGCTAGCAGTTCCATCGAGGCCCAGCCTTTCGAGCGGTCTTCGAGCAGGTTATCCCAATGGGCAATCTTCTTTTGTTCCTGGCCAAGCATACTGAGCCGCCCGTTGATCATCAGGGCTTCCTGTTTGTTGAAGGTCCACTCCGGTTTGCGGATCATGTTCAGGATGTTGACACCGACCCAGCCGAATACGGCCAGTACAGCTGCGAAGAGGCCGTAGCGGGCATACTTCGCCGCGCGCAGCATCTTCATCTCGCTGCGGTGTGGGAATACTTCCGCTTCAGCGAGTGGCATCGGCAGGAAACTCTGTGTCGCCCATCCTTCATCGCGCAAGGTGACGAAAGTATTGGTGTTGGCCAGTGGCGTCTCAGCTACTTGTTTGATCTCGGCGGCGACGATCAGTTCTGGACTGATGCTTGGGGTTTCCGCCTTGTGAAAGCGGGTTTCTCTCCAGTTGATCTCGTGAATGGAGCTACTTTCGAAGACAAGCTTCAGGTCAGAGACCATTTGGTGATCGGGCTCACCTGCCAACGGGAGTACGAAGATCTCTGGAGCGGACATCTCGAGAGCAGTGGCGGTAGTCGCAACGGCGTGACGAAGGTTCGAAGGCCGACGCTGGCCGCGGTGCTGAAGCGTTCGCAGCAAACGCAAGTCACCATGCTCGTTGAAGAAGGCAAGAACGGTGAAGCGGGCGTAGGGAAGCACCCCGATGAAGGGATTGTCGTTGGGGCCCGTCTTGAGATCAGGGAGCGTCAGCAAGGCAACGAGTGGCGCACTGAAGGCATCGACAACGACCGGGAAATTGTTGGTGTTCCCATAGGCTCGCAGTTTTGCGACAAATTCGTCAGCTTGTCGGCTGAGAATGATTGCGGTGGCGATCGCTTCGCTTCCTCCCGCTGGGTAGGGGATTAGACGCCATGAATGCTCGTCAGCGGAGAGCGACGAGTCGTCGAGAACCGCGAAGGGGTCATTAACGATTTGCTCGCGGAGTTCGGCGAGTGCGCCTGGATTGTCGAGCTGCGGCTTAATCTCGGTGGTCGCAAACTCATCGGCGATGTGTAGAATGATTCCGAGCGAGCGGGCTCCGGCCTGCTTGGCGAGTGCAACCGAGGTTTTGGCAAATTCGGCAATTTTGCTGGGCTCGAGGATCAGATTCTCGGGAAAGTCGGGAGCAGACTTCCATCTTCCCGTCGATGGCTCATAGATCCACGTCTCAGCGCGACTGCCGTCGATACGAAGATGGAGCTGGAATTGTTGCTCCAGAGGCCTCTGGTACCATCCGTCATTCGTTGCACGGCTGGTGCCGCGCAGGATCGAAGAGGCCTGGCGATAGAGTTGGAGCGGATTGAGCTCCGAGGGATGTTGGGTGGCGACCAAAGTGGGATGGGGTGATTGGGTGCATGGGGGGCGCGATAGTTTGAGAAGGATAGCCTCCCGCCTTTACGGCGGGAGGCCGGCTAGTTAACGGCGTTTCATCCACATGGTAGAGTATGGAGCTTCGCGCCGATTGATAGTCACAATTACCACTGGGTATAGCTAGCCGCATCAGGGGCGTAGTCAGCCTCCGCAGTGCCTGTATAGGTAGCTTTAAGATAGAGCTCGCCGACGGCTGGTGCCTTATCCAAGTATCCATAGGAAATACCTGTTCCCGGCGCTGTCGGCGCATTGAGATACTGGTCAGCGCCGACGATTTTTGCGTTCAGTAGCTCGACGCCTGATCCTGGGGTAGCTGGCGTCGGGATATTAAACATATTCATGTGGCCACGCACCGCTTGCTGTACGTTGCGAATGTTGAGGATGTTAGCAGCACGATCCGAACCCTTCTTCCAAGCGCGAGCGCCGATGAAGAGGATCGAGATGAGGGAAAGCAAGACAAGGATGACAACCGTCAGTTCAAGAAGGGTCATGCCTTTGTTCGTGCGCTTAGTAGTATTGTTCAGTTTCATGTTGGTGTGTGTTTTGGGTGTGTTTGTCTTATTCGTTTTCGGCTGGAGAGCGGCTGGTGAATTTGCGTATTTGAAAATGCGCTGATCCATTTAGTCGTTCTCAAAAGTTGTCAGTTAATCGGAAAGTTTAGTTTTCGGGCTACCAGTTTTGAAAGTCTTCCGGTTTATGTCCGGCTTCTTCTGAAAGAGAGCAGCTTAGCGCCAAGCGGCCTTGAGGCGGAATTGCATCGGCATAGGTGTAATGTCCGGATGAGGGGCAGAGAGGCGCAGTTGGGAATGTTGCATTATTTCGAACGAACTGGTGGTAGATGTTGAGAGGCGCTTGGTCAGGCAGCTCGTGAAGGCGTTGGAATGCTCTTACTGCCATCTGCATGTTGCTGATGTTGTTCAGGCAGGCGGTACGGTCGGAGTAATTTCGCAGATCCTGAGTCTTGGTGAAAACGACTGAGATCACGATTCCCAATAGTAGAATCACGCTGATCGCTTCGATCAGAGTCATGCCGCTTTGGTTGCGGGCGGCGTTTCTGCTTGTTGGTTTCATGGCGGGTGGCGTTATTGAGAGATTTTAGAGGACTTCGGAGTCATCGCGGTTCATGCGGGCGTTCTCAAAAGTTTCTTCAGTGATAAGGCCCTGGCGAAGCAGCCTCTGTAGGTTGCTATCCCACTCGATATTTCCCGCTCTGCGTATTACGTCTTCGAGTGATCTTGCCCCTCCATCGTAGTTGGCGATGGCGGAGGAGACGGAGTCGTCGTTGTTTTGTAGGAATTCGTAGGTCAGCACACGGCGTTGTACGCCGTTGAGCAAACCCTGGGAGTGAATGAAGACGAGGATTTCGGAGAGTCGCGAGAGCACCGCAAGATGGCTTTCACGGGGATACATCTCCAGAATACGGCCAATGGTTTTGACGGCTCCGGTGGTGTGGAGGGTGGAAAGAACGAGGTGACCGGTTTGAGCGGCTTCCATGCAGGTTTCCATCGCCTCGCGGTCACGGATCTCACCAAGAAGGATGACATGGGGCGCTTTACGAAGCACGTCCTTGAGACCCTGACGATAGGAATGGACGTCGCGTCCGACTTCTTGCTGGGTGACGATGGATGGGGAAGGGGTGCGGCGACCAGGAAAGTCGGGATCCTCCATGTCGTCTGGATACTGATACTCGATCGGATCCTCGACGGTGACGATGTGCTTTGGGTGATTCTGGCGAAGCCAGTCAATCAGGGAGGCGAGTGTTGTCGATTTACCTGAACCTGTCGGTCCGGTGACCAGGCACAGGCCGGCGCGTTTTTGCACGGCGGCGCGGAGGACCGTATTCGTGTCAGGATCGATGCCGAGTGAAGTGAGTTCGGGGATGAAATCGTTGAGGATACGGCAGGTGACACCGAGTCCCGAGGCACTGAGGTGGGCTTGAATACGCAGACGTCCGGAGAGTTCGCCGTGGTCGCCCATCGGAATGCCGTCGCAGGAGAAGTCAGCAACCTTGCGCTCGGCGAAGTCGCGGATGGCGAATTCGATCTTGTCTTCCGTGCGGGTGCTGAGGTCGCCCTCTTCGCCGAATCCATGGCTGCCACTTTCACGGTTCGCGATAAGTTCCTTGAGGACCTCATCCATGTGCGCGGCGGTGAGAAGGCCGAGGTGCTCCAGTTTTTCCACGCCCTTGTTGGTGTGGATGTAGACGGGGCGCCCAGAGCGCATCTGAATGTCGGAGACGCGAAGTTCCTTACAGACCCGGAAAATGATGGCGAGGATCTCATTCCCGCGCATGCCCGGCTGGAAATACACCGGTGCATCCGGCACGGCAGGAGGACCTGTCGGCACGGGTGGTGGTGATTCGGGCACTGCGGTGAAAACACTCATGACGGGTCAAGCCCCACGGTGGAGCGGTCGGGGTTTTCGAGACGCATGATGGTCTTTTCAGCCGTATCACGCAGTTTGAGGGTGAAAGTGGAACGGTCGGTGACCTCTTGTTGGCGCAGGGGCGAGAGGCTGGCCCAGAGGCCGTTGTCGAGCGCTTCTTGGAGCAATTGGAAATGGCGGCTGAGGCAGAAGTCCATGACCGCGAGTTGCTGGCGCATTTCTGCAGTGCTGGGCTTGTCCTTCGATAGCATTCCTCTTTCGAAGATATTGTAAGCGGCCGATGCGGCGGTCAGCGCTGGGCGTGGGTCGGTGGTCTCACGCAGGCAGTAGCGTATCGTTCCGTCTGCCAAGCGAACGGCATGAGCGTTCAGGATGTCCTGAGTGTCTTCGCTGGTGCCCAGTGAGGACTCCGTGATGAAGAGGTTATAGGCGTTGTAATTGGCGTAGTGGGAAGGATCGAGGTTGTAGGCGAAGCGGAGCTTCTTCTCGATTTCCTGGCGCAGATAGAATTTATGAGCCGGGCTCGGCGGATGCGGGTTGGTGCGCTTTGCAACAGCATTGGCCAGCCGGGCAATCAGTGAGCCAGGCGCTGGGTCAGATCCGCCATGATCGCTGGTGCAGTCCGGATCCGAGCAGCCTTTGTGTTCCTTGTTTTTGGCCAAAGCATGATCTTGGCTGTCGTGGCCATGGTCGTGGTCACAATGCTCATCCTCGCAAGCAGCGGCATCGTCGGGAGATTCACCCGCAGCAGGCGGCATATCGTGAATTTCAAGACCTCCATGCCAATCAGCATCGATGGGCGCCTGGATGGCCATGGCGATGACTTGGCCGTAGGGGCTGCGCTTGAGGCCAAGAGGATTCGGGTCGTATTCGAAAGTGCCGCTATTCTTGAGCTGGGAACCGGCATAGGACCACAGTCCGAATCCGGCGATGGCCAGAGCGGAAGTTGTGATGGAACTGCGGAGATTCATGGGTCGAGCTGAAGATGAGGAATTCGGTTAGGCAGGATCGGAAATGTGGTCAGGCAGTGACTTTGGTGCGGAAGAGCAGGCGGGAAATGGCGACGTAGAGTAGCAGGATGCCGGCAAAATAGGCGAGAAGCAGCGGGAACTGGCCGCCGTCGATGGCACCCAGCTTGTAGCGCAGGCGCTCGGTGGGGTCGGCGAAGTGGTAGTGGGGCGAAACGCTCCACAGCCAGGTCATCAGAGGGCTCGACTCGACGCTGAGCAGCATTTTCATGTAGCCGACTCCGTAGAGGCCGTAAACGGTGAGGCCGGCGGAGGTGAGGAAGCCGGTGAGGCTGCCGAAGCGGGATGAGACGGCGACGGCGAGGGCGATGAGTGGGGCGACGACCAAGGCGAAGAGCAGTGCGTATTGGAGGTTGGCATTGATCCACATGATGCGTTCATCTGCCAGCGAGGGGCTGGCGGCGAAGATGCAGACGAGGGCAGCGGCGAGGCCAAGAGGGGCGACGAAGGTCGTGACGGCAGCCCAAATTTCGAGTAGTTGCCGGGTGGCGGAGACGCCGGTGGTCAGGAAATACTCCCCGAGGCCGGAGCGGGCGTTGGCGTCACCTGCTTTCGCCGCAGCGAAGAAGCCCCAGAAGATGGTGGAGAGCCACGCCATGCTCCAAGCGGCTTGGGCAAGCGCGGGCTCGAAAAGCACCGGATTTTCCGCACCGCTGGAGAGGTAGGGAAGAACGAAGGGGAATACGAGCACCAGCAAAGCACTGATCGCCCATGATTTCCTGCGAAAGATGGTGGAAAGAGTGAGTTTGAAGAGGCGCATGGCTCGAGTGGGTTTTGGCAGAAATTTAGTTCAGTTGGCTCTTAAGCTGGCTCCAAGTCTGAGCGGTGTCGCAGGTGTGTTGAATGGAGCCGTTCTGAATCAGCAGGGCGCTGGGCATGGCCATCGAATCGTAGTCCGGGTGGCAGCTGACGAGGCGCAGGATTTTGTCGGCGCTCAGCTTCCAAATGTTTTCGAAGGCCGTGCGGGCATAGGCGTCGAGACCGCTGAAGGGCTCATCAAGCAGCAGAATGTTGGCGGCGGACGGATCGAGTGAGTATTCCGCGACGATCAGGCTCGTCTTTCGGCGGTTACCGGTGGAAAGCTTGCCGTAGGGCTTCTTCAGGTCGAGCTCGATGCGTTCGGCCAGTTCCATGGCAGTCGCTAGCCGGGCTTTGGGAATCATTGCCTTGAAAATGGAGGAAACGGGAATCTCTTCATCGAAACGGAGGTCTTCCGGGATGTACTGCATGCGTCCCGTGAATTCCACGGAGCCGTTTAATTGCCTGAGGCTACGGGCAATGGTGCGCAGCAGGGTGGTCTTGCCACGACCGTTTCTGGCCAAGAGGAAATGAGTTCCCGGCTCGAGCGAGATGGTAGCCTCGGTCTTGGCGAGTGGCGTCTGGTAACCAATGGTCAATCCAGGGCTAAGCGTGAGTTGAGGTGTTCCGTCCGACATGGCGATGATCAGAGAAGTAATGGCTTTCAAGTCAAACGGCCTAGAAATTCAAGGTTTGTTGAATGTTTAAGCGAGTGGCTTAATGGGCTTCTACAGAGATCCCGGTATCTTTGCAATATTTTTTTTGAACGTTATCCGAATAGCGTGGTCTTAAATATCGGTCATTTGTTTAAATTTCCTAATTAATTAAGAAAGCCGTAATAAAAATCTTAGACTTTTCGGGTTTTTGGGAGCTTGGGGCCTAATTTTCTTCTTGGGAGGGATTCGGGTCTTTTGTTCGTGACGGGTAAAGGCTGCCTGTTACAACCCGGCCACACCGAAAACATGGCCGGAGAACTGACCTATCAGCAGGCTGGAGTGGACACGCGACGAGCGGCCGCCCTAGTGGGGGATATTCGGGGCCACGTGGCCAGAACCCAAAAAAATCGTAAGCTTTTAGGGGCTTTTGGGCTCTTTGCGGCGGGCTACGATCTCAGTGCCTACCGAGAGCCGGTCATTGTGACGGGCTGCGATGGCGTCGGCACGAAGCTGGAGCTTCTTCTGGAGCGTGATTTGCTCGAAACCGCTGGAAAGGACCTGGTTGCGATGAGCGTGAATGACATCCTGACGACTGGGGGTGATCCGTTGATGTTCCTCGATTACATCGGGATTTCGGCGCTCGATGAGGCTCGGATTACCCGTTTGATCGGGGGGATGGCCGACTATTTGGAGGAGTGCAACTGCATCCTGGCGGGTGGCGAGACGGCGGAAATGCCGGGGATTGTCCCGGAAGACGTGATTGAGCTCTCGGGTTTCTGTATTGGATGCTCGGAAAAGTCGGATTTGATCGATCCGACGACGATTGCCGTCGGTGATGTCTTGGTTGGCTACGCTTCGGACAGTCTTCATGCCAATGGGTGGAGTCTCGCGCGTCGGGTTTTGAGGGACTTTCCGGGTGAAATTACCGAAGAGGAGCTTTCCGTGATGCTGAGGCCGACGCGGCTTTATCACGATGTGGTCGCCGGGATTAAGGAGGCGGGCGTCAAGCCACGGGCGATGTCCCATATCACTGGTGGTGGTCTGCCTGAGAATCTGGAGCGACTTTTCCGCGGATGCGGTGCTGATCTGGAGATTCCGAAGTGGGATCTGCCGGGGATCGACAAGTTGCTATCTCATGTGGATGCCGACGATCGTTTCCATACCTTCAACATGGGCTTTGGCTGGGTGGCAATCGTTGCACCGGAAGATGCGGGTGCTGCCTTGAAGGCGGGGCCGGGTGGGACGGTCCTTGGAACGATGGTCGAGACCGAAGGCGTGCGGGTGAAAGTCCGCAGCGAATGATCAGCGATTAACGATGAGCGACTTCCTAACCCATGAATGCGGCATTGCTGCCGTCCGCCTGCGCAAACCGCTGGAGTACTACCACGATCGCTATGGCAGCGCGCTGTGGGGCTTTAACAAGCTCTTCCTGCTGATGGAAAAGCAGCACAACCGTGGTCAGGATGGGATTGGAATTGGTTGCAACAAGCTCAATGTGCCGACGGGGGAGCCTTATGTGTTCCGTCGCCGGAGCAGTGAGCGGGATGCCTTATCGACGATTTTCCGAAAGGAGATCAAGGGGCTCTTCAAAATGGGCCGCAAGACGGGGCTTGATCCGAAGGATCCGGCGGTGGTTCGCGAGCATTTTGATTTCGGCGGTGAGGTGCTGATGGGGCACCTGCGCTATGGAACATCGGGCGAGTTCGACGATGGTTCGTGCCACCCCTATCTGCGCCGCAGCAACTGGCCGACGCGGACGCTGATGGTGATGGGGAATTTCAACATGACCAATACCGGCATGCTCAACCATGCGCTGATCGAGCGTGGGCAGCATCCGGTGTTTGGCACGGACACCCAGACGGTTCTTGAGGAAATCGGCTTTCATCTGGATGAGGCGCATACGGATATCTATCGGCGTCTGCGCGATGAGGGGGTTCCGGGAAAAGAGATGCCGGATCTGATTTCCAAGGAGCTTGATCTGGAGCGGATCGTCGCGGAGTCGGCGGAGCCTTGGGATGGTGGCTACTCGATCTGTGGCGCGGTGGGGAATGGAGACATGTTTGTGATGCGTGATCCTCACGGGATTCGTCCGTGTCACATGCTGATTACGGATGAGGTGATTGCGTTCGCTTCCGAGCGGGTGCCCTTGATGACAGTGTTCGAGGCGGATCAGAAGGATGTGAAGTCGCTTGATCCGGGATCGGTGATCACGATCAAGTCGGATGGTTCGATTCATGACGGTCAGTTCGCCGCTCCGCGGAAATACGCGCCGTGTTCCTTCGAACGGATCTATTTTTCCCGAGGCAACGATCCTCAGATCTACCGCGAGCGGAAGGCGATGGGTGCGGCGCTTGTGGATCAGGTGGTGGAGGCGATTGAGGGACCGATGGAGAATGCGGTGTTTTCGTTTGTGCCAAATACGGCGGAAACCGCTTGGTATGGAATGATGGATGGGCTTCGGGTTTATCGTCGACAGCAGGTGCGGGCCGCGATTCTTGAGGCTCAATCGAATGGGACGCTGGATGAAAAAACCCTCGATGATTTGATTCTCCGAAACTGGCCGCGTGGCGAAAAGATCGCTCACAAGGACATCAAGATGCGAACCTTCATCGCGCAGGAAAAGGGGCGCGATCTGTTGGTGTCTCACGTCTACGACATTACCTACGGCGTGGTGAAGCCGGATGATGCGCTGGTGGCGCTGGATGATTCGATTGTCCGAGGAACCACGCTCAAGAAATCGATTCTCAAGATCCTTTCCCGGACATCACCACGGAAGATCATTGTTTGTTCGACGGCGCCGCAGATTCGTTATCCGGATTGCTATGGCATCGATATGTCGGAGCTCGGAAAGTTCATCGCGTTCCAGGCAGCGGTTGCGCTGCATCGCAAGGCCGGTCGTCAAGCGGTGCTTGATCGGATCTACGAAGAGTGCAAGGAGGAGCTCAAGAAGCCGGCGGCTGAAATGGTGAACCGAGTGAAGGGCGTTTATGAGGCTTTCACGGCGGAGGAAATCTCCGACGAAATCAGCCGGATGGTGACGCCGGAAGAAAACGATTGGCACGGTGAGGTGCAGGTGATCTTCCAGACGATTGAGAATCTTCACGCTGCGGTGAAAGGACCGTGCGGTGATTGGTATTTCACCGGTAACTACCCGACACCCGGCGGCTACGCGACGGTCAACTTGGCCTACGTGCGCTGGTTCGATGGCGTTGGCGGGCGTAGCTACGATTTGCCGCTCTAAGTTCGTCATGCTATCTGGGCATTCGGGAAATACTTTTGGGGGAATCCTGTTAGTCCCTTGAGGACTCGATCTGTATGAATCAAGGGGATATTGGTGGTAGCGCCGAAACCAGACTCCGGTATCAAGCAGGACTTTCATCGCTCATCGGGGGGAAGGCAGGCTCATCGAGATCGATGCCCGAGATCATTTCGGGATCAAGCGGAGTGTCGGAAACCGGAGGTCGGATGCTGGACGGCGGGCGCAGCTTGACGAGGACGAATCGATCCCCGGATTCCACGACATCGAACACATCGCCGGGCATGGCAGGTTTCGGCAGGACGATCCTGCGCTTTTGATCGGCGATGAGCTTCATGGTGGGATCATCCCACTTTATTCGTGGGAGTCAAGCTGCCACGATTTCAGGAATCCATCTTCTCGAACTCCTCCAGCTGTCGTTTGGCGCGTTCGGCTTTGAGGGTGCGGACGACGGCGACGAGGACGATGGAGGTGATGACGAAGGCGACTGCTTGGAAGGGGGCGGCCTGGGTTTTGTTCGGCAGGTCGAGGAGGGAGGGGGCGCAGCGGGCGGCGGCGAGGAGGGAAAGGACGCCGGCGGTGATGATGCCATGCCATTTCCACTCGGGACTGCGGGAGGCGAGTCCGCAAATGATGTAGCCGCCGCCGAGCGTGAGGGCCCCTTGGAAGAGGGCGGGGTCGCTGATCAGGGCATCGGCGGCGAAGCCGAGGGCTGAGATCAGGGAGCCGGCGGTGAAAATCAGGGGGCGCATGGGCGGGATGCTGGGGTCAGAGGGCGTCGACGGCAAGCCGCTCGGGGCCAAGTTCGGCGAGTTGTGCTTTTAGGTCCGGAGTGAGGAAAGCAGGTTCCCGCGGGCTTGTCGTGGTGGGGGCGATGCGGCAGGGTTTTTGTATGCAGAGTTTGGTCTGGCGTGATGGTGGATTTTCCGAGGGGTCGGCGGGCGTGCCGATTGATGCTCGTGGGTTCACGCATGGGCTTGGCGTTTTTGAAACGATGCTGGCGGTCGACGGGGAACTGGATGCGAGTGTGCAGCATTTCAAGCGCTTGGAGGCGAGTTGCGGTCGGCTGGGGCTGCTTCTGCCGGAGGGTTTGGATTCGGCAATTGAGGGGCTGTTGCGGAAAAAAGGTCGTCAGCGGGTTCGCTTGCAGGTCTCTTCAGGGGCTGGGCCTTTGAATCGATTGGGCGGCGGGGAAGAGATCGTGACGCTGCAGATTTCGGACGCAGAGGTACCGCCCGAGTCGGCCTCGGCAGTGTGGTCGCCATGGCCGCGGAATGAGCGCTCACCGCTAGTCGGACTGAAGTGCGTGAACTACGCGGAGAACTTGCTGGCGCTCGATCTGGCGAGGCAGTCCGGGGTGACGACAGCACTTTTTCTGAACACACGACGGGAGCTGTGCGAGGCGGCGACGGCGAATCTTTTCCTCGTGAGCGGCGGGAAGATCCGCACGCCGGCGCTGAATTCGGGCTGCTTGCCGGGGGTGACGCGGGCGCGGGTGTTTGATGTGGCACGGATGCTCGGAATCGAGGCGGAGGAAGCGGCTTTGAATCGCGATGACCTGGAGTTTGCGGATGAGGTGTTTCTGACCTCAGCGACGCAAGGGGTGGTTCCGCTGACGCGCCTGGAGGCATTGAAAATCGATGTCGGCACGGTCACGAAGAGCCTGCGGGAAGTCTTCAATGGCAAATAGGCTGTGGCAGGTAGGCTTGACGTATCCGTCATAGTTCATGTCGCATTTTTTGAGTCGGATGTGGATTTTGCCATGGTGTCGATGAGGGACAAGGCCCTAAGCTGACGCATCCTTTTTCAACTCAAACAACCACTTAAATCCATGCCACGTCCTGTTACACTCTTCACCGGCCAATGGGCCGATATTCCGATCGCTGAACTGCTGCCTAAAGTCAAAGCCATGGGCTTTGATGGCGTCGAACTCGCCTGCTGGGGCGACCACTTCGATGTGCAGGCCGCTCTGACTCAGGACGGCTACGTCGAAGGCGTCTGGGAGCTGCTGAAGAAAAACGATCTCGTTGCTTACTCGATCTCCGCACACCTGGTGGGTCAGGCGATCTGTGATCCGATTGATGCGCGCCATCAAGCGATTTTGCCACCGCATGTCTGGGGTGATGGCGATGCCGAAGGCGTGCGTCAGCGCGCGGCTCAGGAAATGATCGATACCGGCAAGGCCTGTCGCAAGTTCCTCGATGCCGGGAAGGCCTACATGGCCGACAAGCCTGCGGGCACCGGCAAGGCGGTCGTCAATGGTTTCACCGGGTCCTCGATCTGGCATGCGCTCTACGCTTTTCCTCCGACCAGTCAGGACTATTTGCAGGCGGGCTTCGATGACTTCGGCACGCGCTTCGCTGCGATCCTTGATGCCTTTGAAGAAGAGGACGTCTACTTTGCTCTCGAAGTTCACCCGACTGAGATTGCTTTCGATATCGCAAGCGCGGAGCGTGCGATCGAAGCGGTTGGTGGTCACAAGCGTTTTGGTTTCAACTACGATCCATCGCACCTCGGTTATCAGGGTGTCGACTACGTGAAGTTCATTCGTCACTTCTCCGACCGCATTCACCATGCGCACATGAAGGATGCGTGGTGGGGTCACGGAAACGGTGATGTTGGCGTGTTCGGGGGTCACACGGATTTCTGTGACGCGAGGCGCTACTGGGACTTCCGCAGTGTCGGTCGTGGTGATATCCACTTCGAGGAAGTGATCGTGGCTCTCAATGACATCGGCTACGCCGGACCGCTGTCGATCGAATGGGAAGACGGCCGCATGGATCGTTTCCACGGAGCGACTGAGAGTTGCGCGTATGTGAAGGACCTTGATTTCCCCGTGAATCAGGCAGCCTTTGACGCAGCCTTCGACCGCAGCAACCAATGATGAAAGCGACATTAATTCTTCCTCTGGCCTGCTGCGCGGCGGCCTTGCTGGTGGCGGCCAATCCGAAAGGCGAGGTGCTGCCAGCAGGTGCGGGTGAGAAGATTGCCGCGGCTCTGCCGGACAAGGCCTACGCCAAGCCGGACAAGAAGCGGACGGTGTTGGTTTTTTCCAAGACTGCGGGTTTCCGTCACGCATCGATCGTCACCGGTAAGCTCGCGCTGGCCGAGCTGGGTAAGAAAACCGGAGCCTTCGAGGCGGTCATCAGCGATGATCTATCGAACTTCGAGCCGGGAAAGATCGAGCAGTTTGATGCGATCGTCTTTCTCAGTACGACTCAGGATGTCTTCAAGGACAGCGACAAGCCCGAGGTGCTTCAGAAGAGCTTGATGGGATTCGTCAAGGGCGGGAAAGGTTTCATCGGCATTCATGCTGCCACCGATACTTTCCACAACTGGCCGGAGTATGGCGAAATGATGAACGGTTACTTTGACGGTCATCCGTGGGGTGCGGGAACGCGCGTCCATATCGCCATCGAACCCGGCAAAGCCGAGCACCCGCTGGTGGCGATGTTTGAAGGTGAGCCAATCGAATTCAAAGAAGAGATCTATCAGTTCAAGGAACCGTATGACTCGAAGAAAGTGGAAATGCTGCTACGCCTCGATCCGGCGAAGAGCGACAGCGTCAAGGGTGCCAAGCGCAAGGACAACGACTACGGCGTCGCCTGGGCGCGTCATTGGGGCGAGGGCCGGGTCTTTTATTGCTCGCTTGGTCATAATCACGAGATGTATTGGAATCCGAAGATCCTGAAGCACTATCTCTCTGGAATCCAATGGGCGATCGGCGACTATGAAGTCGAAGTCTCGAAATAATCCCAGGATTCGCCCCGCGATTCCGATGATCGAAGCAATGAGAACCAACAACGAACAACAAGCCTACGAAATACCATGTCCCCGAAACCTTTGAAAGTCGCCATGATCGGTGGTGGAGCCGGAGCCTTCATCGCGAATCCCCACCAGAAAGCCATCCACTTTGATGGAACTCGCAAGGTCCATTCGGTCGCGTTGCATCCGGATCCCGAGATTGCGATGAACGAGGCGAATAACTGGCCCTACCCGGTGAAGGGCTACGTTTCCTATGACGAGCTTTTTGCCGATCAGGCCAATCTGCCAGAAGACGAGCGAGTCGATTACGTGCTGATCGTGACCCCGAACTTCGTCCACTTTGATCCTGCGATGAAAGCCCTCGAGCTTGGGCTGCCGGTGATGTGCGAAAAACCCCTCACCGTCGATCTGGAGCAGGCCGACAAATTGGTGGCCAAAGCCCGTGAGAAGAACGTTCCGTTTGCCGTAGCCCACACCTATCTCGGTCACTGGTCGAGTTGGTTCAGCCGCTTCATTGTGCAGAGTGGTCTGATTGGTGAAGTCCGTTGGGTGGACTCGTATTACATGCAGGGCTGGCTCGCTGATAAACTGGAAGACTCCGGTCAGATGCAGGCCGAGTGGCGGACCGATCCCAAGAAGGCGGGTGGCAGTGGCTGCGGCGGAGATATTGGAACTCACGCGCTGATGCAGTTGCGCTTTGTGACCGGACTCGACGTCGAGAAGGTCTCGGCACGGCTTGAGAAGTTTGTGCCAGGTCGTCCGATCGATGACCATTTCACCGTTTACGGCGAGTTGAGCAATGGTGGCAAGTGCCTCGTTCGCGCCTCCCAGGTTTGCATCGGTCACAAGAACGACCTCGGCATCATGATTGCCGGAACCAAGGGTGCCCTCAAGTGGAGTGCGGAGGATCCGGAGCGGGTCACCATCCTGCTCCAGAATCAGCCTGACCGCACCTACTGGCGCGGTGCGGTGAGCGCCAACGACGGCTTCCTTGGCGATGTGCCCGAATGGTTGCTCAATGAGCCGACGATTCCCGCCGGTCACCCAGAGGCCTTCCACGATGCCTACGCCCGCCTCCATCGTGAGTTTGAGAAGGACGTTCGGGCCTACAAGGCCGGTGAGCCATGGAGTTGCGACGGTAGCAAGTATGCCAATATCGATGACGGCCGGATGGGGATTTCCTTTATTGATGCCTGCCTGAAGTCCAGCGCCGCCGACGGTGCGTGGGAGCTTGTAAGCAAGGGCTGAGCTGGGTCCGGTTCATTCCCGAGCGTGACCGGAGTCATCCGGTCACGCTTTTTTGGTGCGCCTGAAAGGGGTGCTCCCACTTGGAGTTTCTTGAGTTACGGAGAGTCCGGAACGACAATCCGTGGGCGCGGCCTTCTCGTGGGTGGCGCGCTTGGCGTGGAAGGTTTGGGAGTGGCGGTCTGGGCGGTCGTGGCGACCCCTTTGGAAATCGTGGCCCGACCGGGCGCCGCCTCTTTGCGGAGCCTCTGGTCGATGCCGACCGTGCGGAGCTGGTAGCTCGAATCGAGTTGAGCGATGATTTTTTGCAGCGCCTCGATCATCTTGGGACTGCCGTAAAATGGCCCTGCCCCCGGGCCGCCGCCGGTGTGGGTCTCGACAAGGGCCAGCTCTCCCTTGCTGAGGACAAAACTTGGGTTTCCGGAGTCACCGGGAATCAGACGTTTCTTCTTCGAATCGGCAAGCTGGGGGTCGTATTGGAATTGGATGGAGGTGTCGTTGACGTTCCGGATTTGATGGAAAAACAAGCGGCGTGATTGCTCCGTGACCAGCACGTGCGCACCGATCAGTTGGGCAGCCTCGTCAGCGTTGGCGGAAAGGAGGGGGTAGGTCCGGATCGATTTTGGAAGAGGTCGGTCTAACAGGCCGACGGAAACATCGCTCGGGAGCCCGACTTCGGAGGTGGGAATGATTTTCAGGATCATGCGTCGGTGCGGTTTCCCGTCCCGGTCATGGAAAACGGCCGTGCCTCCCGCCTGGCGCTGGAAGTGTTTTGCCATCACCACGTGTCGAGCTGTGATCGCGGTCACGGTGGTGGCTTCATCCCAGCCGATGCCAGTGAGATCGAGCTTCCAAGGCCATCCTTGGTTCCAGCGGACCGGGCCGTTGGGGTTGTAGGATTTGAAGACGGCGGAGTTGGCTTCCGAGGTCTTCGCGAGCGTGGCTAGGCTCAGGTCGGGGTGGTGGAGCTGGGGCGTCGACGTGGCGACGCAGGATGCGAGGAGCAGTGGGGCGAGTGCGAGTCGGGAAAACACCAGGTGATGCTCGGCGATGTCGATGGGCTTGTCCAATCGGTAGGTGCGGAAGCTTGTAAGGACAGAAATGTCCTTATTCTTCTTCGATGACGATCCTTGGGAAAACGGGCTTGGGTTTGCCGGTTTGGTGGCCGTTGGGGATGAGGCCCCAGCTGAGTTGGTCGAGTTTGATATCGAGCAGGCTTTCCATCCGGAGCTGACTCGCGAGGCGGGCGGCAGGATCGGGGAGGAAAGGGGAGAGCAGCACGGTGAGGTGCGCAAGGCTTTCGACGAGATGCGCGAGCACGGTTTCGAGGCGCTGCTTTTGCTCGGGGTCTTTAGCGAGACTCCACGGCGCGTTGTGCTCGGTGTAGGCGTTGCAGTGGGTGACGTGGGCGTTGATTGCTTTGAGCGCCATGGCGGTGTCGTAGCGGTCCATCGCGGCACGATAGGCGGCGGTGGCGCTGACGAGGGATTCGCGGAGTTCAAGGTCAGTGGCGGTCGGCTCGTGACTGGTGGTGCAGGTGCCGCCACAGAAGCGACCGGTCATGTTGAGGGCGCGGTTGCACAGGTTACCGAGTTCGTTGGCGAGCTCCTGGTTGTAGAGCATGACGAGACGCTCGAGGTCGAAGTCCGAGTCGCGGCCGATGGTGATGTCGCGGACGAGGTAGTAGCGCAGGGCATCGATGCCAAACTTGTCGGCGAGTGCGTCGGGGTCGATGACGTTGCCAAGGGACTTTGACATTTTTTCGCCGCTGATGTTCCACCAGCCGTGGACGAGGATCTGCGGGATCTGTTCGTCGGTGAAGCCGATGGCGTGGAGCATGCAGGTCCAGTAAACGCCGTGTGCGGGGACGAGGATGTCTTTGCCGATGATGTGTAGCGTGCGCACGCTGTCGCTGCCGGGCTGGGGCCAGAGCTTTTTGAAGTCGGGAAGCCCGGCATCGGCGGCGGCCTTGTAGCCAGCGAAGGAGATGTAGTTGATCAGCGCATCGAACCAGACGTAAGTGACGAACTCGCTGTCGAAGGGGAGCTCGATGCCCCAGCGCAAGCGCTCCTTGGGGCGTGAAATGCAGAGATCCTGCTCGCCGGCACGTTCGAGGGCTCCGAGGAGTTCGTTGCGACGGAATGAGGGGATGACGCAATCCTCGTTACTAGAAACGTAGTTTTTCAACCAGTCGCTGTGGTCGGTGAGCTTGAAGTAGTAGTTCTCTTCGTCGCGCTCCTCGACCTGTCCCCATTCGGCACCGAACTCGCCGTCTTCGCCGCGTTCCTTGTCGGTGATGAATTGTTCCTGGCGGACGGAGTAGTATCCTTTGTAGTGCTTTTTGTAGATCTGGCCGCGGTCGTAGAGGTCTTGAAGGATTCCCTGGACGCAGGCCTTGTGGCGATCGTCGGTGGTGGCGGCCCAGCCGTCGTATTGAAGACCGAGTTTTTTCCACAGGTTGAGGAAGAGCTTGGTCTTCTTGGCGGCGAAGGTGGCGGGGTTGATTCCTTCCTTTTCGGCGGTCTGCTGGACCTTCTGACCATGCTGGTCGACGCCTGTCAGGTAAAAGACCTCGGCACCGGAGACGCGTTGATAGCGGGCGAGGACGTCGGCAAGAACCTTTTCGTAGGCGTGGCCGATGTGGGGGGCGCCGTTGGTGTAGTCGATGGCGGTGGTGATGAGCATGGGGGAAAAAGCGGAAATACTGAAAACTGAAAACTGAAAACTGAAATGCTGAAATTGAAGAAGCTGGAATTGAAGAAGCTGGAATTCCGAGCCACCCAAATTCAGGCATCGCGGACGACTTTGCCACCGAGGGAGAGGATGCGGGCGTTGGCTTTGGCGGACTCGGCTTCGGGGATGTTGCCATCACGGACATACATCTGGGAGAGGGAGGTCCAGGCGAGGAGGTCGTTTGGGCGGAGGGTGACGGACTTTAATCCGCAACCGATGGCCTCCTTGTACAAGTCGAGCTTCAGCAGGGCCATGCCGAGGGCGTGCCAGCCGTCGAAGAACTCGGGATCGAGTTCGACGCAGCGGCGGTAGAGGCTCGCTGCTTCTTCAAGTTCACCGAGCGCGAGCGCGCCGTTGGCGTCGTCGAAGAGGTCGTCGAGTTCAGCCATGGTTCAGCCCTTGGTGAGGTCGCGAACTTCGGCGTTTTCCAGGCGTTGGGTAAGCCAGGCGTCAAAGGCACGGTTGGCGTTATCGGCGGCAAGGCGGTCCATGGCGGCATCGATCTGCTGACCACGGTTGTCGTCCTTGAGGATCTGACGCTTTTTGACGCAGAGGATGATGGCCTGCTTCGCGTTGTAGATGGGAGCGGCGAGTTCGCCGGGATTGATGAACGAAGCGGGAGTGAAGAGCTCAGCGGCACTGTATCCGTCGGAAAGAGTATCGGAGGGGCCGAAGGGACCGAGGTCGGTGGTGGTCAGGCCGGCGTCCTTGGCGGCATCGGCGAAGGACTTGCCGCCCTTCATCGATTCCTTGATGGCGACGATTTCTTCTTCGACGTGAGCCTTGAGGGCTTCATCGGCCTTTTCATCGATGTAGCGCTTGGTGATGACTTCTTTGGCTTCCTCGAAGGTCTTGACGCGTGAGGCTTCGAGTTCGTCGAGGCGGGCAAAGAGCCACTGGTTTTCACCGACGGCGATGGCTTTCGAGAAGGGGGCGAGCGCATCCGGACCGGTGGTCAGGGCGAACAGCTGTTCGGCCACGGATTTACCCACGGAAGTGGCACGCGGCTGGATCTTCAGCTCTTCAGGAACGCTTGTCGGCGTGAACCAGTCGCTGGCGACGAGCGTCCAACCGCTTTCCTCGATGAGGGTATCGAAGTTCGAGCCTTCGGCGTCCGTAAGTTCATTGACGAAGGCATCGACCTTGATGGCGAGTTGCTTGTCGGCTTCGGCCTTGGCTTCGAGCTCCTTGGCCTCTTTCTCAGCCTTCGCATCAGCGGCGGCCTGCTTCTGTTCATCGGTCTGCTCACCTTCCGGAGTGGCTTCTTCCGCGGCGGGCTCGGGGTAGGTGGGAGAGGCGATGAAGTAGCTGACCTTGATGCGCTGCTCGGTCATGTAGCCGTCTTTCACTTCTTCCCAGAAGGTCTGGAGTTCCTCGTCGGTCGGCGTGATGGCTTCGCGGAATGGTGCGATCTCGATAGGAGCGACCGTGGCTTCGATCTTCTGGCTGTTGACGATGGTGGTGGTTTCGGCGAGATCGCGGCTGACGGTGAGGCCATCGCCGAGGATGTCGCGAAGCTTGCTGGTGGCGATGACATCGCGCACGAGCGCTTGCAGATCGCTTTCCTTCAGGCCGAGACGGCCGATGTAGCCGTCGATGAACTGGTTATAGGCGGCCTGATCGAATTCGCCAGTGGTTGCGCCCATCGGAGAGCCGGGTGCGGGGCGGACTTGAAAGGTGGAGAGTCCCTTGATGAATTTTTCGATCTCCTCCTGAGAGGGGTGCACGCCGAATTCAGCGAAGGCCTCCTTGAGAATTATGCGGGACGCGAAGAAGTTCTGAGCGGCGGTTTCCTCGGTCTGAGCGCCGGACATCAGGGTGCTGGCGAATTGCATGATCTGAATCCCGTTCTCGTCAAAGCTACGGAGGCTTTGGGCGAGGTTCAGCGGATTCTTGCCGATCTTGTTGAAGTCGCCTTGGGAGTAGTTTCGACCGTCGATCTGGATGAAGTCGCCACCGCCACCTGATGAACTGCGGAGGACGTCGCTGGAGCCCATCATGACGAAGCCGATGAGGAGGACGACGATGACGACGAAGATGAGTCCTTGGTATTTGCGGATATTCTCGATCATGAAAAACAGCCCGCTTGCTTGCGGGCGCGGAAGTAAAGGGACCGCTCGTGCCTCCATCAACCCTTATTCGCGCAACAAATGCGGGTAAGCGAAAAATCAGGGCAAAAAAAATGCCGCCGGAGAGCACCCACTCTCCGACGGCGAAGTTGTCGGGCATAAAAATCCGGGAGGGACCCTTAAAACGGACAACTGCTGTTCACCCTTACATGAAAACGGCGCCGAAGCGCGGCTTGCATGTGGGGTTTGACCGTGGAAGGGCGGCTTCGTTCAAAGATTTTGGAATTTTTTCTTCAAAAAGAGGCATTGGGAGCTTGCTCGTCTTGCCCGAATTCGTGTGGTTTGACGGTGTGACGGGACGCGAGATCCGCGAGGCGCTTGAAGAAGCGGGAGTGCGGCCAAACAGGCAGTTGGGGCAGAACTTTCTTTGCGACCAGAATGTGGCGAGCTGGATTACTGATCAGCTTTTACCGCAGGCGAATGATGCGATCGTCGAGGTGGGTCCGGGAACGGGCGCGCTGACCTCGATGCTGGTGGGGCGGGTCAGACGCTTGATCCTGATCGAGTTTGACTCGCGTCTGGCGGTTTGGCTGAAAGAGCGATTCAAGGATGAACGGAGTGTCGAGGTGCATCACGCCGATGGCGCGAAGTTCGATCCGCGGGTGCTGTGGAAGCATCGTCCGCTGAAGTTTTTGGGCAACCTTCCTTACTCATCCGGTGGGGCAATCATGCGGAACTTCCTCAATCGTCCGCATCCTTTCGAGCGGGCGGTGATCATGCTGCAAAAGGAAGTGATCGATCGCCTCGGGGCCGGTCCGGGGACGAAGGATTATGGTGTCCTGAGCTTGCGGATTCAGAGTGGCTGGGCGGTGCGTCCGCTGAAAGTTGTGCCGCCCGAAGCCTTTCATCCGCAGCCGCAGATTGATTCGACGGTCGCGGTGTTGGAGCCGCTGAAGGACGAATTGCCGCTTTTCGACGGGAAACGTTTCGATGAGCTGATTCGCAGGGGCTTTTCGCAGCGGCGCAAGCAACTGGGCAAACAACTGCCGGATGAGCCGGCGTGGAGTGAGGTGGCCGAAAAGATGAATCTTTCCCCGCATGTCCGAGGCGAGCAGCTCACGCTCGAGCAGTGGGTCGAGCTGACGCGGCACTATGACCTCCATCCACTCAAGGACGTGCCTCAAAAGGGGAGCGAGCTTTTCGATGTGGTCGATGAGCATGATCAGGTGACCGGCACCGCGACTCGCGCCGAGGTCCACGAAAAGGGTCTGCTGCATCGGGCCGTGCATGTCTTTGCGATCAACCGCCGAGGTGATCTGCTTTTGCAGAAGCGCTCGCGTTTGAAGGATGCTCATCCGGGGGTTTGGGACTCGAGTGTCTCGGGCCATTTGGATGCCGGGGAGGACTATCTCCGCGCCGCTCGTCGGGAGATGGTCGAGGAAATGAGCATCGAGGATGAGGAACCTCAGGCAGTCGCCAAGCTGCCCCCGAGCGAGGCGACCGGGTGGGAGCACGTTCAGCTGTTCATGGTGCGCTGGGATGGAACGCCACGTTTTCCGTGCTCGGAAGTGGAGTCGGTGATGTGGATGCCCGCTGAGGAAATCGATGCGTGGAGCGTGCGGTGCCCGGAAGATTTTGCAACGGGCTTCCTGGAATGCTGGAAGGCTGCCCGCGGACGGGATTGAAGATGGCGAGATACCTTGAGAAGATGTCGCTTTGTCCCGTGGGAGGGATTGGCAGTTCCATGGGGGAACAGCTGCCGGTGTTCGGCGCGCTCAACATGAAATGCTCGCTGGCTGACGAGGGACCTGCACCTGCCAGCGCGACCGGCAGGTAAGGTGGTTTTTGCTGCATTTCCTGCATTGCAGGAGTCGCGGGAAGGGTGGATGGTGCGCGCGATCACAGGATGAACGCCCCCTCAATCACGAAACAAAGCGACGCCCAGCTATGGCTGAAGGCGGTGCTGGTGTCGGTCGTCTTGAATGGGCTGCTGGTCGTTGCGTTGGCCTTCATGGCGATTCATTCGCTGTTCATGAAAGAGGTCCCGCCAACGCCTTCCGAACCCGAGCCGCGATCCGTGATGATCGTTGCCGTGGCACCCGAAGTCGCGCCGGAGCCAGCCGCCGCACCCGAGCCGAGGGGGGCGAAACCTTTTGCTCGCTCGACACCGGAGCAGGAATCGGAGGCACCGGAAAATCCCGCTTTTATTGGAGAGAGAGACACGCAGGCGACGAGCGATGCGCCCCCGGTGGCGAACGCTCCCGAGATGCCGAGTCAGAAAGGGGAGAAGCCCAAGTATGGGGAAATGGAGACCACCGAAAGCAATTACCAGGATGGTGATCTCGCCCACGACCTTGAGGGCGCGCCCGGTGAGGCCAAAAGCGCCGTGGCGGAGCAGAAACAGGCGCAGTTGGAAAAAATCGCCGCGATCGAATCCGAACTCGGCGGGACCAACGAGATGATCAAGCGAGAGGACAAACCTGCTCCGCCTAAGGAGATCCTAGCCGAGACGCCGTTTCCCGTTGAGAGACCTGCGCTGCCGATGGAGAAGGAGGAAGAACCCAAGTCGGCTCCGGAGGAGGTCCGCAAGGAGTCGGAGAAAACCGAGAAGAAGGAAGAGGTTGCGGAAAATCCCAAGCAGAGAGTCGATCCATCACCCGCAGGGAATCAGGGCTTTCGCGGAAATCAGCGCAAGACCGAGTTGAAAGGCTCGATTTCGCGCAGTGGTCACTCCGCAGTCGATATGGAGGCGGGCGCGATTGGGAAGTATCAAGCGGCGATTGGCCGGGCGATCGAGAAGTCTTGGCAACGCAAGATGATCGAGAACAGGGATTACATTCTTCCTGGCTCACTGAGTTTGCGCGTGGTGCTCGACCCACAGGGAAAGGTGCGCTCCATCCTGCCGGTCAACGAGTACAAGGGAGGAATCATTCAAAAAGGATTCACCCACAGTGCCATTCGCGAGGCCGACTTGCCCGCCATGCCCGCCGAGGTGAAAAGCGAACTTGATGGCGACCCGCTGGAACTCCTCTACAACTTCATTTTCTAACTCAATGATCCCCGATTTTTCCCTATGACCGCATCTCTTCTCTTCATCCTGGCCGAAACCGCACCGGATTGGTCCGAGCAGATTACGCTCTTCTTCAAGGAGGGAGGCATGTTCATGCTGCTGCTTGCGCTCACCTCAGTCGCGGGTCTCGCGGCCATCATGTTCAAGTTCCTTTCGCTCACCCGGCAGCGGGTGATCCCGGATGACTTGGCGAAAAAGGTCGATCGCTTCGAGGAAACCGTGGCCAGCGGTGGCTCGGAGCCGGTGCTTGCCGAGTTCGAG
Organism: uncultured Haloferula sp.; assembly: GCA_964628795.1. GTDB lineage: Bacteria > Verrucomicrobiota > Verrucomicrobiia > Verrucomicrobiales > Akkermansiaceae > Haloferula. Next base: position 64,637 of record CAZVMS010000307.1, read on the forward strand.
CGCGGGGAAAGTGCACTGGCCCGGCTTTGTGCCATCGCCGTCGGTCAACGTGGTCGGCCGCAATCGGAAATTGCCGAAGCCGTGCAAGCCACCGCCCGCCAGGAAATTGTCCACTTGCAGGCCGGCATGACCGTCATCGATGTGGTGATCGCCGTGGCCCCTCTGTTAGGTCTGCTCGGAACGGCTTCGGGATTGGTCGTCGTCTTCTCCGGACTCGAAGCCGAAGCGGACCGTGTGACGATCGCACTCGGCATTGGTCGTGCCTTGAAAACCACCATCGTCGGTCTCGCCATCGCCGTGCCGGCGATCATCGCCCATGGGTTCTTCCAACGGCGAATTGATACGCTGGCCGCACGACTCGAAGTGCTTCTAACCAAACTCGCTCACGTCTGTGAACGCACCGCACGCCCCGATAATGGTCACGCGGTTTTGCCGCCCAAGCGCTAATGGAATTCCATCGTCCAGCTCCGCGTTCCCGCCAGGTGCCGATCGTTGCCTTGATCGACATTCTGTTCATCGTGCTCATCTTCTTTATCGTCTCCTCCGAGTTCAAAAAGAAGCGTGAGGTGCTCAAAATCGAGTTGCCGACCGTGCGCGACGTGCCATCGCAAACGATCATCGACGAGCGCTCGGTGCTGGCGATCGATCGCGACGGCACCATCCGTCTCGACAATCTCAGCGTGCCGGACATCAAGTTTCTCGATGCTTATCTCGGTGCTTTTGTGAAGGAAAATCCGAATCGCAAGCTCGAATTGGAGCCCGATAAGGAAGTTTCACTCGAGAAATTGATGGGTGTTTGGGATGCGTTGACCCGCGTGGGAATTGAAGTTAAGGACGTCCCGGCTCGCATTCAGCTGCCCTCCGAAACTCCATCCTCCGAATGATTCTCGACATCGTCCAATACGGTCATCCCGTCCTCCGCGAGCGCTGCAAGCCGGTGGAGAAAATTGACGACGAGCTACGCCAGCTCGTCGCCGATATGCTGGAGACGATGCGCGATGCCGAAGGTGTCGGGCTGGCCGCTCCCCAGGTGGGACTTGCTTTGCGTTTGGCGGTCGTCGATGTCTCCCATGATCCCGAGTGCATCAGCTATCTCAAGGTGAACGGCGAAGAGGCTGAATTGGCATCGATCATGCCGCTGGTCTTTATCAATCCTGAGCTCGAACTCGGGAACCAGAGGGAAAAAGAGCCCGAGGGCTGCCTGAGCATCCGCGACGTGCGGGCCGACGTGAACCGTCCGTCGAGCTTGAAAGCGAGCCTTCCACAACTCGATGGCAGTGTGCTCAAAATTGAGACCGACGGCCTGCTTGCCCGCGCGATTCAGCACGAAACCGATCACCTCAACGGCGTGCTTTTCATCGATCGCGTCTCGCCCGCGACGAAGATCAGCATGAAACGCAAACTCAAGCGACTGGCCGCAGGGGGGTGAGTCTCTGATTCTGAAAGATCTCGAATCTGACGATATAACTACGTTGGATCGGGCGTAGCGGAGTATCATGTTGAAATTCCAAGCGCCAGCCATCCGCAAGCTGATGTTTGCCGCAAGCCTGCTGTCGATTGTTAGTCAGAAGGGGATGGCCGCGACCGAGGCGGACGTGATCGTTTACGGCTCCACTCCGGGCGGGTTTTGCGCCGCGATCGCAGCGGCTCGGGAAGGAGCTTCGGTGATTCTCCTTGAACCCACCGACCACCTTGGAGCGATGAACACCGGTGGACTGAGCCACTGTGACTCCAACCAAATGGTGCGCGATACGGTGATGGGCCTTTTTGACGAGTGGCACAGCCGTGTGGTGAAGGATTATACGGACCGCGGGCTCAAGGCACCCTACAACCCGGCGGTGAAAGATCAGTCGCGATGGACCTTTGAACCACACGTCGCGATGCGTGTGACGAAGCGGATGCTCGACGAAGCAGGGGTCACCGTGCTGACGGAGCGCTACTTGGATTCGCTGACCAAGGACGGTGCTCGGATTACATCGCTGGATACGAAGAACGGCACCTTCTCCGCCAAGGTCTTTGTGGACGGCACCTATGAGGGGGACCTGATGGCGGCGGCGGGAGTTGATTGGACGATCGGTCGCGAGGGCCGCTCTGAATATGGCGAGTCCCTCGCGGGCAAACAGTATACGAAGGCGAAAATGGAGATCAGCGGGTTTGACGATGACGGTGGTTTGCTGCCCTTGGTCACGACCGATGACGGCGGGCCGGAAATGTCTGGCGACAAGAATATCATGACCTACAGCTTTCGCTTGTGCCTGACGGCAGATCCCAAGAAACGTGTTCCCATGCCTGAGCCGGCCAACTACGACCCGGCCCGGTTTGAGATTATCCGCCGGTATCTGAACGCCGGGGGCAACAGCAATCAGGTCGGCTTCGATCAGTATCCCTTGCCGGGTGGCAAGCTTGACGGCAATAACTCGATCGGCCGCCAGTTCTCGATCGGTCTGGTCGGCGGGGGCAGGGACTGGCACGCGGCGGACCAGGCAGGGCGGAAAGTGATCTGGGAGGCCCACAAGCAGTACACACTCGAGTTCTATCACTTTCTGACCAAAGACCCGGCTGTGCCAAAAAAGATGCGGGATCAGTATGCCAAGCTAGGCTTGTGCAAAGACGAGTTCGCGAGCTATGGACACTTTTCTCCGGCCCTCTACGTCCGTGAGTCGCGTCGGATGAAAGGGGCCTACGTGATCAGCCAGAAAGACATTCTTGATGAACCGGCAAAAGACGACCCGATAGCCATTTCCTCGTTCCCAATCGATTCGCACGACTGCCAGCGGATCGCGCTCAGAGGCGGCGGCGTGGTGAACGAGGGAACGATTTTTCCGGTGCGGAAGAAGGAGCCGAAGCAGGGTTACGCGTATCACGTGCCCTATCGCTCGATTCTTCCTAAGGCTGGCCAGTGTGACAACTTGCTGGTGCCCGTAGCTCTCTCTTGCACCCACGTCGGGATCGCGTCGTTGAGGATCGAGGGGGCGTGGATGGTGATCGGTCAGGGCGCGGGTGTCGCCGCCGCCCTTTCTGCCAAGCAGAACCTCGCGCTACAGGACCTTCCGTATGGGAAGCTGCGCGAGCGATTGTTGGCACAGCGGCAGGTCTTGGATCTCCCCGCTCAATGACATGGCAGCGTGGAAGAAAATCCTCCCATAATTTCGGTGTATCTGAATGCACTGAAGCTGCCGACGGAAAACTACGTGATTTTGGAGGCTAGACTTTTCAGGTAAATTAACGTATCAATCATCTGGCAGCGCCGCGTAGGCGGATCTTCACGACCCCTCCCGAAACATGAGCAACGACAAAGGTATTTTTGAACCGAAGGAAGGATTCGCTTCCGAGCCACTCTCCCGCAGTCCTTTTGCTGTCGATGATTCTTTCGATAGCCCATTTGCCTCCACTCCGGATGGGAAGTCGCCCTTTGCGCTGAAGGATGGTGATTCTTCGGGGCCTTTGGGCCCCGAGGGCACCAAGATTCCCGAAAAGCGTTCGGATCCATTTGGATCCGGAGACGGCAAATCACCTTTCGGCTACGAGCCACCGGTAGCTGGATTTGGAGGATCGCCCTTTGAAGGTTCGCCCTCACTGTCTGCCAGCAAAGATTCGCCGTTTGCGATGGCTGAGGTGCCGAAGGATGTGCCGAAAAAGGAGCTTGCCGAAGCGACTTCTCCGTTCGCTTCCCCGAAGTCAGGCGGTCCATCGGCTGCCATCGCGGCCGCAGTCGCGGCCGCTGCCGGGTCGCCTCCGCCACCCGCTGCGAGCACGCCTCCGCCACTCGCCGCGACGCCAGTGCCTGCGCCCATGGCTGAACCAGTGCCTGAACCAGTGCCTGAACCTGCGCGAGTAGCCGCAGCTACGCCAGCGCCTGCACCGGCAGTTCGTCCCACTCCTGAGCCTGTGGCAGCGGGTGAGTCCGATTCCTCTTCGATCCGTCAGCTTGAGCTGCGTGCAATCTTCGGTGTGGATCGTGAGTTGAGTGAAAATGAAATTCTCCAGCGTTCACGAGCTCTGCCGGGGATCCGTCATCTTGGTCGGATTGCCGATGCGGATATCGGCATGATCGATGGGATCAAGCGTGTGCTTGCCAATCTGGATTTTGGAGGCGGCAAGGTTCAACTCCAATGCAACAATGCACCAATCGAGTTCATCCGTGAGGGTTCAGTACTGTTGGCTGTGCAAACCGATGGCAGCTTCGCTCCTGGTGTGCGGGAAACTCTGATCATTGCGGCCCGTGAGTTGGGTCGTATGTGATTGATCCTACTAGCTTGAAATGAGGCGGTCGTCAGATGGTCGCGATTACTTCGTGAAAGTGGCGATCGCTGGCGCTCCCAATTCCGGGAAGCTTACCATTCTCGACTTTATCGGTAAACGTTACGGCGCGCTGCCCCCGCGAGAACATCAGATCGGTGACTTGAGGATCCATCGCTCTGGGTGGACCGACTATGATCTTCTCGGAGATGGGAGGGCGTTGCATGTATCGCTGGTCACTCTCCACGGCAAGGTTCCTTACAATGCGGCCGAGGAGTTGTTGGTTCGTGAGGCTGATGGCGTGGTTTTCGTGATGGATGTGGCACCGAGTCGGTTGAAGGAAGCATGGGAGGCTCTGCTACGGGTTTCCGATAACACCCAGCGGAATGGTTACGAACTCCGTTCGATTCCACTGGCGCTGCAGTACCATCGTGCCGATCACCATCCGAATTTTGAACCCGCCAAGCTGGATGCGTGGCTCGGTGTGCCGACAGGATCGGTGCCTCGCTACGTGACCTCGAGTAGTTCGCCGGATCTCGAAGGCATGGCTTTCGACTCGGTCCTCGGACAGATCAAGAAGCGTTTGGCTGATCTCGGAGCGGTGGCATGAAGGAGATCGCCGTTTGGAAGGTTCGAGTGGATACTGGTGGGACCTTTACTGACGCCTGGTGCCAGACTCCCGATGGAGAAGAGAGGCGCTGCAAGGTGCTCTCGGATGGGCGGATGCGGGTGAGGCTCGGGCCTGATGAAGAGGGCTGGTGGATGTTGCTGGATGAGTTACCTGATGGTTTTCTGGTAGGGTGGAAGTCGAGTCTAGGAGGCTGCGTCGCCGAGCATCGCGAGGGGCGTTTGCGGATTGAAGGGGGTGATGGGGCGGAGGTTCTTGAGCTGGATGGTGGCGAGGAGGCACCGGTGGTGGCAGCTCGATTGCTGACGCGGACACCGCCGGGGCAGCCCCTGCCTGAGATGGATTTTCGCGTGGCGACGACGCGCGGGACGAATGCGCTTTTGGAGCGAAAGGGGGCACGGCTGGCTTTGTTCGTGACGCGTGGGTTTGAGGATCTGCTAGTGATTCGCGATCAGCGGCGGGATGAGCTGTTTTCGCTCGATCAGCCGGTTTGCGAGCCCTTGGCGGAAAGGGTTGTGGGCGTCGGAGGGCGGATCTCGGCCGACGGGTCGGAGTTGTTCGGTTTGGATGAAGATGAAGTAAGAAGCTCTGCTCGTGCGGCTCTGGCTTCCGGTTGCACGGCGGCTGCGGTGGCCCTGCTGCATTCGTGGAAATTGCGGGATCACGAAGTGTTGGTGGGTCGGTGGTTGAAGGAGGAGGGCTTCGAGCAGGTGACGCTTTCATCGGTCGTGGCTCCCTTGATCCGATTGCTGCCACGGGCGGAGACGGCGGTGACGGATGCGTTTCTCGCACCGGTGATGCGGCATTTTATCCAACGAGTATCAGAGAATCTAACAGGATCTGCGACCTGGCTGATGACCAGTGCAGGCGGGCTGTCTCCAGCGGATCGCTACCATCCGAAGGACTCGCTTTTGTCGGGTCCTGCTGGGGGTTTGATTGGGGCTGCGGAGTTGGGACGGGCGGCAGGATCCTCGAAGCTGCTCACCTTCGACATGGGAGGAACCAGCACAGATGTGGCGCGGATCGATGGCCCTTTTTCTTATCTTGATGAACAGCAGATCGGGTCCGCACGAGTGGTGTCTCCAAGTTTGAAGATCGAGACGGTGGCGGCGGGTGGTGGTTCGATTTGTCGCTGGCACGATCGACAATTGAAGGTGGGGCCGGAGAGTGCGGGATCGGACCCGGGTCCGGCATGTTATGGTCGGGGCGGTCCGTTGACACTGACCGATGTGAATCTGCTGCTCGGTCTGATGGATGCCGGGAAAGCGGGCATTCCCTTGGATCGGTCAGCGGCGAAAGATCGCTTCGACGAGTTGCTGGTAGCGATGAGGGCGGCTGGGGAAGAACTCCCTGATGAGCAGGCGCTGCTTGCGGGTATTCGTGCGATTGCGGTGGAAACGATGGCGGAAGCGATTCGTTCGGTGAGCGTCAGGGAAGGGGTGGCGATCGAAGATCACGCTTTGTTGGCGTTCGGTGGGGCGGGCCCGCAGCATGCCTGTGCGATTGCCGAGCGACTGGGGGTGACGAAGGTTTTGGTGCCGGCGGATGCCGGGCTTTTGAGTGCCTGGGGGCTGGAGCGTGCGGTGAGGCAGGAGCAGTGCGTGCGGCAGGTCCTGCGACCTCTGGGGCATGTGGCGGAAACGCTGGACGATGATTGGAATGAGCTCGTTGAACAGGCATTGGCTGAACTCGATGTTGATCAGCCGCTTGTTAGAAAGATCGCAGCGCTGCGTTTGTTAGGGCAGGATTCGACGATCGATGTCGAGTGCGATGAACGGGGGGTGACGGGGATGGAGGAGGAATTTGGTGAGGCCTACCGAAGGGTCTTTGGCTACGCGCCATCAGCAGCGAAAGAGATCGAATTGGTGAGTCTGCGGGTGATTGTGGAAGATCAGGCAAGGCCGTTGGAGTCGGAAACGTTCTCCGTGAATGGCGAAGCGGGGCCAGCCTTGTTGCAGGATCGGTTTTCGACCTGTGTCGTGCCAGATGGATGGACGATGGGTCGTGGTTCGAGAGGGACCTTGTTACTCAGCCGAAGCGATCCGACGACAAGTGGCCGAGAAATCGTTTCAGGAGCGGTTCAGGCGGGGGTTTTTCGGAGTCGATTCGAAGGAATGCTTTCAGCCATGGGTGAGGCCCTGCGGCGCACGGCTATCTCGACGAACGTGAAGGAGCGTCTCGATTTTTCCTGTGCGCTGCTTGATGCGAAAGGGCGACTTGTGGCGAGCGCGCCTCACGTGCCGGTGCATCTCGGTGCCTTGGGTGTTTGTGTCCGTGAGACCGTGGCACGGTTGAAAATGGAGCCCGGCGATGTGGCGATCACAAACCATCCGGCGGCGGGTGGCTCGCATTTGCCAGACGTCACCTTGATTGCTCCAATTCATGATGATCGCGGTGGATTGCTTGGCTACGTGGCGAACCGGGCGCACCATGCCGAGTTCGGCGGGAAGGCACCGGGATCGATGCCTGCCGATGCGCGATGCCTCGCAGAGGAAGGGGTGGTGATTGCTCCGATGCTTTTAGTGAAGGATGGCGTTCCACAGATGGAGGAGTTGGAGCGGCTTTTGAAGGAGGCTCCCTATCCATCGCGACGTCCTGCCGACAATCTAGCGGATGTGGAGGCGCAGCTTGCCTCCTGTCATTTGGGTCGGCAGATGATTCTTCGATTGGCGGGCACGCATGGAGCGGAAACCGTTCGGAATGAACTGGCGGGGATCATTGAGCATTCGGCGGCACTGATGCGGAGTAGGCTTTCGGGACGGCACCTTGGTCGGAAAGTGGAGACTCTGCTGGATGATGGCGCGGCTCTGATGGTGAGTGTGGAAGTCTGCAATGGGCGGGCGACGATCGACTTCACAGGCAGTGGTCCGGTGCATCCGCGGAATCTGAATGCGACGCCGGCGATCGTGCGCAGTGTGAGTTTGTTTGTGCTGCGCCTGTGGCTCGGCGATGATGTGCCGCTGAATGAAGGTCTGCTCGAGCCGCTGAAGATCGTGATTCCTCCGGGAATGCTCAATCCGAGATTCCCCGATGATCCAAGCAAGGCACCAGCGGTGGTTGGTGGAAATGTGGAAATCAGTCAGCGGCTGACGGATATCCTGTTAGAAGCCTTTGGCTTGGCAGCGAATGGCCCGGGGACGATGAACAACTTCCTCTTTGGTAACGAAGACTTCGGCTACTACGAAACGCTAGCTGGAGGAAGCGGTGCGGGTCCGGGGTTTCATGGATCGAGTGGGAGACACGTCCACATGACCAACACGGCACTAACCGATCCCGAAGTGATCGAGCACCGCTATCCGGTCAGGGTGTGGTGTCATGAAGTCCGCGAGGGTTCTGGAGGGAAAGGGGAGTTCAATGGTGGTCACGGTATCACCCGCGAGATCGAATTTCTCAAGCCGCTGACAGTTTCCTTTCTAACGCAGAGAAGAAAGGACGGTCCGAAAGGGCTCGAGAAAGGAGGGCACGGTGCGTGTGGTGGGCAGACCCGTGTGAAGGCAAGCGGAGCGAATGAGATGCTGCCGTCCTCGGCGACTTATAGGGCGAGCGCTGGCGAAAGAGTCATCATTCAGACTCCCGGCGGGGGTGCGTGGGGTAAAAGCTGAAATGCTGAAAACTGAAACGCTGATATGAAGAGGAAGAAGATTGAAGAAGTGCTGAGTGATCAGAATAGAGGCTGGTGGAGCGGTGGGAAGAAGGTGGGTCGGTAGCCCGTTATGGTTTCGGCGTGTTGGCCTCAAAGGCGCGGATTTCGGCGCCAAGGTCTTCCATCGTTTCTTCATCCGGCTGGGTTTGGCGGGTGGCGGTGGAGTCGCCGGAGCCTTGGTCGAGCAGAGGGGGAGAAAGCGGATGGATTCCACGGGGCCGAGTTTCTCACTCAAGACGGCGACTCCCTGGCGATCGAGGTCGATGGGGCTGGTGTCGGTCGTGGGGCTCATGGGATTTCAGCGGGTGGAGAATTGGAAAGGATTGAGAACGGAGACGGTCAAGTCTCTTTGTCAATTCCTCGACTCTCGGCGTAATCTCCAGCACCGCAACTTTGTTCAGTAGTTCGAGACGCTTCGCGTTTCACCCTGAGGGTGACACCAATATTCTACGAAACTCTCTGATTATCTGCGTCCATCTGCGGTTCTATGTTCCTCTTGAGGCTGATGGGAGAGCCGGATGTGGGAGCTTCGCTTGTCCGGTCCGGAGTGGGGGAGCGGCGCAAACCAATGCGCCGTTGCTACCTCGATCCTAGCGGCTGGTTTCGGTCCAGGAGATGCTGGAGAGTCGCCAGTCGTTTTCAGACTTCTCCCAGGTCATGTCCATGATTTGGATGCCGTCGATGGGGCGGCGGCTGGGGAGCTCGACGATGATGTCGATACGGAGGCGGATCTTGGCAGTGGTGCCGGCGATTTCGATGCTTTCGAACTCGGGTTTCTCGAGTGAGATTTGGCTGCAGCTACGGGCTACGGCGGAGTAGATGCCGGCAATGTCGTCGCGGTGATAGGAATCACGAATCCGGTTGTCGACTTGATCGGGAGCGCCGACTTGGACCCTTTCTGCCAAATAGTCGGCGACGTTCGGGCCGCGGCTGCTGCGTGCGAGATCAGACATGGTGACGGGGACCTCGGCGGTGTGGAAAAGGCTGCCGATGCGGCGTTTTAGGACGTTTGCTGGTTGGAACCACCAGCCTAGGAAGAGTCCGGCGAGGATTAGGAATCCGAGGGCTGGGAGGAACTTTTTCATGTTGATAAGCATGGCGAGTGAGGAGATTCGGGCAAGACTGATTCAGACGGCTTGTCAGTCGGCAGTCGCGGACTATGGTCCCCGGGCCGGGATGACACCGCTACTGAGAAAACTGCTGGGAATCAATTGGGCGCTCGTGCTGACGATGTATGGGTTGCTTGTTTTTGGCGTGTTCTCGATTGAGAGTGCGGCGCGGCATTTGACGGAAGGAGGCGCGGCTTTTGCGAACAAGCAGAAGATGTGGATCATGATTGGCTCGGCGGTCTACCTCGTGACTTCGCTGCTGGATTACCGCTGGTTCCGCTGGCTCGGGCTGCCGATGTATGTGGTGGCTTTGGCACTTTGTGCCAAGATCATGAACTCGGATGCCGAAGTTCACCAGGTCAAGTTGTTTGGCGATTTGAGTTTCCAACCGGCACAGTTGGCGATCGCTTCGGGGGTGCTGATGCTGGCGTGGTTGCTTCAGGATTTGCCGAGGCTTGGGGACAAAATTCCGAAAGTCGGGTGGCTGCTGAAGGAGCCGATGGTGAAGGTTGGATTGGTGGGGCTGATTACGGGGGTGCCGTTTTTGTTGGTGGTGAAGATGGGCGACATGGGGTCGGCGCTGGTTTGGATCCCGGTGGCGGCGGTGGCGCTGATCGTGAGTGGCGTGCCGTTCCGCTATTTGACCTTCATGAGTCTGGGGGCGCTGGCTGCCTTACCGTTGATGTATTTTATCGTGCTGCCGATTGCTTCAGAACGTGGTGCGGCGCGGATCGATCTATTCCTCGATATGCTTCAGAATCGCGAGGTGGATATCAGCGGCGATGCTTGGGCACCGTATCACATTTCGATCGCGGTGGGGCACGCTGGTTGGCGTGGCACGGGATGGATGGCCAATGCGGAGAGCGGATCGATTCATGATCGAAAGCTCATTCCGTTCAACACCGCGCACAACGACTTCATCTTTCCGGTGATTGCGGAAGAACAGGGTTTCCGGGGGAGCATGCTGCTGATCACCGGCTTCGCGCTTTTGCTGGTGCTTTGTCTTTTCGTGGCGACCTATGCGCGTGATCCGATGGGACGGATGATCGTTGGGGGAGTCGTGGCCTTATTTTTCGCCCACATCTTCGAGAACATCGGGATGTGCATCAAGCTGATGCCGATCACCGGGATCCCGCTGCCGCTGATCAGCTATTCAGGCACCTTTGTGGTGATGTGCATGTTCCTGCTCGGACTGGTGCAGAGCGTGTGGGTCCATCGCAAGCCGATCAGGGTGGAGGCGGTGCGGACGGAGAAGGAACATCAGCCTTCCGGGTTGATGCTGCCGAGCAGTGATCGGTAGGCTTTTTCATCGAAGGGGCGCTTTGCCCGAAACATCGCGTCGGTTTCTTCGGCGAGGCATTCGGCGATGAGTTCCTTGGCTTCGTCTTCTTCCACGCCGGCTTTGAGGAGACGATCGTAGGTCTGTTTGACGTAGCGGGTGGCGGGAGAGCTCAGTTGCTGCTCTACGGCGGCGATGAGGTCGGAGAAAAAAGAGTCGGCGGCGGAGTCTTCGTCGAGGTTCATGCGAGGGGTGTTTCTAACAGTTGGAGCCAGGGGGTGTATTCCGGCGGGATGGGGGCTTCGAAGGCGAGTCTTTCGCCGGTCTCGGGGTGGTCGACCTGGAGCCGCCAGGCGTGGAGCATCATGCGGCCGGTTGAGGTGGATTGTCGGGCGGGCTTGACGTAGATCGGATCACCGATCAGCGGGCAGCCGAGGTGAAGCATGTGGACGCGGATCTGGTGGGTGCGTCCGGTCTGGAGGTGGCAGAGGACGAGGGAGGTGTTGTTAGAGGGATCGGTGACGAGGACTTTGTAGTCGGTGATCGAGGCTTTTCCTCCGGGAGGATTGACGACCGCCATTTTCATGCGGTTGACCGGGTGGCGACCGATGTGGGTGAAGACGGTTCCGCTTTCCTCCGAGGGTCGGCCCTGGACGACGGCGAGGTAGCGTTTGTCGGTGGTGCGTCCAGCGAATTGCTCGACGAGCGAGCGGTGGGTGGTGTCGGATTTGGCGACGATCAGGCAGCCGGAAGTGTCCTTGTCGAGGCGGTGGACAATGCCGGGACGCTCGACGCCGCCGATGCCGGAGAGCTGGCCTTTGCAATGATGGAGCAGGGCGTTGACGAGGGTTCCGTCGGGATTTCCGGCGGCGGGGTGGACGACCATGCCTTCGTCCTTGTCGATGACGATGAGTGAGTCGTCTTCGTAGAGGACACGCAGCGCGATGTCCTCGGGTTGGGCGTCGGCGGGGACAGCTTCGGGGACTTCGACCTGGATGCGGTCGCCGACGGAGACCGAGTCGCGGGGTTTCGCAGGTTGGTCGTTTTTGCGGATGTGCTGTTCCCTGATGAGTTCCTGGATGCGCGAGCGGGAAAGCTCGGAGAGTCGAGACGCCAGCCAAGCATCGAGTCGGGTGCCGGCATCACTTTCCACGAGAATTTCCATCTGGAGCGAAGGTTCGCGGGCGGGGGAGGGCGTGTCAATGCGGGGTGCGGGGGTGGTGGGAGGGAAATTGTTTTTTACAGGAGGGAGGGAAGGAAGCAGAGAGGAGGTGTTTTCTGTATTGCGGTGACTCGCTTTGCGTAATACATGTTGAGCATGCAAACATTGGTACTGCGCATCCCCGACGACTTGGCCCGTGAGCTTGAGGCTGAAGCGGAGAGGTCCTGCCTGACGAAATCGGAGGTGGTGCGCAGGCGGTTGATCGCGGCGGGCTCGCAGACACAGAACATGGCCACCGGATTTGAGCTCATTGAAGATTTGATCGGCACTGTAGAGGGTGGCCCGGCCGACATGAGCACGCGGAAGAAGGAATTCCTGAAAACGACCGGCTATGGCAAAGCTCGTCATCGTTGATGCGTCCTTCCTCGTCGCTCTCTGGCGGAAGAACGATCAGAACCACCCTTGGGCTGTCCAACAAGCACGCCTTCATCCGCCGCCGTGGATCACCTGCGAGTCCGTTCTTTCCGAGGCGGATCATCTTCTCGCTCCCGATGGCTGCGCGACCCTCCGCCTTGCGTGTCGACGCGGAGCCCTCCGGATTTCCCCGCTCCATGACGATGCCTTCGTTCCGGTCCTAGATCTCCTGGACAAGTATGCCGATGTCCCGATGAGCATCGCCGACGCCTGTTTGGTCCGTCTCACAGAAGTCCTGCCCGACCCGCTCCTTCTCACCACCGACTCCGACTTTAAGATCTACCGCCGCCTCGGTCGTCGGGTGATTCCTGCCGGCATGCCCTGAAGCTGGGGATGGTGTGTCAATGCGGGGTGCGGGACCTTCACTTAACAAAAGTTTGATGTTTTGGCCGGGATCGTGCGTTATCCCTTTATCGATGCCGGACGGGAAAGCAGAGATCGCCTATTGTCACGCTTGCGGAAGTCCGATGGACGTTTCGGAGGTGGGGCCGTTCACGAAGGTTGAGTGTCCGGCTTGCAGGAAGCATACGCGGGTGAAGCGGGAGTTTGGGCCTTATACGCTCATGCGTCGGCATGCGATCGGCGGCATGAGCATGGTTTTCGTGGCTCAGGACAACACGCTGCACCGCGAGGTGGTGCTGAAGATTCTGAGTGAGGAGTTTTCGGCGGATGAAAAGCGGATCGCTGCATTCGAGGAAGAGGCTCGGATTACTGCGGCGATCGGGCACCCGCATGTGGTCCGGGTGTTTACGACGGGTCGGGCATTTGGTCGGTTTTTCATCGCGATGGAGTTTGTCCAGGGCGGGCACTACGAGCATCACATCCGCGAAAAGGGATCGATCCCTGAGGCGGAGGCGCTGCCGCTGATGATTGAGGTGGCGGAGGGGCTGAATGCGGCGCATGCGGCGGGACTGATTCACCGCGACATCAAGCCGGGGAACATCCTGCTCGATAGTCATGGGAAGGCGAAGATCGTGGACTTTGGTCTGGCGCTGCTGACGCATGGAGGCACGGCGCAGGCGGAGGAGATCTGGGCGACGCCATACTACGTGCCGCCGGAGACGATCGAGGGACTGCCGGAGGATTTCAGGTCGGATGTGTATGCCTTCGGAGCGACCTTTCATCATGCGCTGGCGGGGAAGCCACCGTGCAATGAGGAGTCGATGGATACGAACCGGCTGCGCAAGGCGAAGCAAAATATCCCGCGTCTGGCGAGTGTGGCTCCGCGCCTGAGTGCGGCGACTTGTGCGGTGGTGGATCGCTGCATGGCCTACAGGCCGGAAAAGCGTTTTACGTCCTATGAGGAGTTGATTGCGGCATTGCGGACGGCTCAGAAACAGCTCGGGTCCGTGCCGCCGGTGCCTCCAATGATGGTGCATCCAAGGGTGGGGAGTCGGAAGCGAGGTGGGTCGAGTATCGGGGAGAAGGCGGGTCTGGCGTTCGCGGGTTTTTTGGTGCTGGTGATCGGTGCGTTTGCCTGGAAATGGCTCAGCGATGGGAAGGAAGAAGGGGTGAGCGGCGGCAAGGAAGTCGTGATTTCTCCTGATTCGGCTCCTTCGAAGGATGGAGCTGGCGGGATCAGGGTGGCGAGTGCCTACCGTGAGGCGAGGGAGTCACTCAGCAGGGGCGACTACGAGAAAGCTCGCGTGCTTTTCGGTGAAGTCCGGGATGATCCGGATGTTCTGGAGCCGACGGGTTCTTGGGCGGCGTGCGAAGCGGTGGCGGCCAGCTTTCTGGAAGGTCGCTCGGAGCAGGCGCGTGGAGATGCGAGGCGGGCGCTGGATCACTTGCGCGGGGCGAAGGATCTGCCTGCTGGGATTGCGAAGATTTTGGAGAACGTTTTGGCTCGGCTTTCAAAACCCCAGCCGATCAAGCCGGGGAAATTGGATGAAGCAGCGGGATCACAATATCTGGGCTGGTTGCTCGGTGGCTTGAAGAATTGGGAACAGGGAATGCCTGATGAGGCATTGCCCTATTTCGAAGCTCTGGCCGAGGCTCCGATCAAGGGAAACAACGCATGGATGGCTCCGTATTCGAAGCTCGCGGGTGATTATTTGGCGGACTACGCGCGGTTGAAAGAAGCCGAGCCGAAGAACTTCAATTTGAGCAAGGCGGATGCGCAGGGGTTGATTCATGAACTTGATGCCTTGTACGCGACGCTCAAGACCAAGGGGCGCGCCCGGTTCAATGTGCGCTCGTGGCAGTTGGAGTTGGAGAAGGGTTTGCATGGTTCATTGGGAGCACCGGTGGTGGCGAATCGAGGCGGAGACTCCGCTTTTCCGCAGAGAGTGATGGAGGATCTGTCTGCCTGTCGTTTTGAAAAAGCAGTCGGAACGCTGAAGGCATGGCGACCGGCCGATGAGGATCAAGAGAACCGGCGCGATGCGATGCTGACGCTTGCGGAGGCGGCGACGACTTTTCTAGCCGAGCTGGGGGAGCGGGCTGAAGGTAGGGAAGACATCGAGCTGGTGAGCCGTGATGGTCGGACGTTTGAGGGGATTTTGAGAGGCGATGTTGCGAGGCCATTACTGAAGGCATCACAAGGAGAAGTCTCGGTTCCTTGGAGTGAAATTGAGCCGGATAGCTTGATCGCCCTGCATCGCGAGTTGTCGCAGGACGAGGACAGCGAAATCGATAGGCTCCGTCGTCATGAAGAGGCGATCGCCTTCGATCTGCTTGCCGGTGATCGCGATCGGGGGATGGAGGCTGGCGCGCGGTTGGCGGGGGTCTCGGAGCCCTTTGGGCGGCGCTGGACGGCGGTGCTGCCGGCTCTGGACCCTTGATTTGAAAAGAATCTGCCGGATTTCGGGTGCGGGCTTGCCAGTGTGGGGCGGGATTTCTTAAGAAATCTGAAGCAATCCCCATGGCCGCTAACTACACCGAAGCAGACATCAAGTCCCTCGATTGGCGTGAACACATCCGGCTCCGGCCTGGCATGTATATCGGCAAGCTTGGCGACGGTTCCTCACAGGACGACGGCCTCTACATCCTGCTCAAGGAGGTGATCGATAACTCGATTGACGAGCACATCATGGGCTACGGAAAGGAGATCCGCATCGACATCGATGAGGAGAGCCGGGTCGAGGTGCGCGACTACGGTCGCGGGATTCCCCTGGGTAAACTTTTTGACTGCGCGGCGCAGATCAATACCGGGGCGAAATACGACAGCGAGGCCTTCAAGAAATCGGTCGGTCTGAACGGTGTCGGTATCAAGGCGGTGAACGCGCTTTCAGGGTTTTTCGAGATCCAGGCGTGGCGTGATGGTCAGACGAAAGCGATTGAGTTTTCGAAGGGCGAAGTCGTCGAGGAAATGAAGACTCCGCGTAAGGAGGAGGAAACTCCAGGGACGCGGCTTGCTTTTGATCTCGACCGCACGATTTTCCCGGCGAAGGCGAAGTACAAGGACTCGATCGTCGAGCGGATGTGCCGCTACTACAGTTACCTGAATCCGGGGCTGACGCTGGTTTTCAATGGCAAGAAGTTCAAGTCGAAGAACGGTCTGTTAGATTTACTCGAGGAAGAAGTCGAGGGAGAGATGCTCTATAAGCCGATCCACTTGGTTGGGAAGGATATCGAGATCGCCTTCACGCACACGCCCGAGAGTGGCGAGGAATACTATACTTTCGTCAACGGCCAGAACACGACCCAGGGAGGCACGCACATGGCGGCATTCCGCGAGGCTTTGGTCAATGTGGTGCGCAGCTTTTACAAGAAGCAATATGATCCGAGCGACATCCGTGCGGGAATCGAGGCGGCGATTTGTGTGAGAATCGAGGAGCCAATTTTCGAATCGCAGACGAAAACGAAGTTGGGATCGACGGCAATTTCGCCAAATGGCGAGACCCTGCGGACGTTCATTGGGAATTTCCTCAAGCAGCATCTCGACAACTACCTGCACAAGCACCCGCCAGTGGCAGAGGCATTGCAGAAGCGGATCATGGCTGCGGAGCGTGAGCGCAAGGACATGAAGGGCATCAAGAAGATGGCCAGGGACCGTGCACGCCAGGCGAAGGTGCACAACAAGAAGCTGCGTGATTGTCGCGCGCACCTTGGCACCAAGCACAAGCTGGCGAAGGGTAGTACGCTCTTTATTACCGAGGGTGACTCGGCATCGGGTTCGATCACGAAAAGCCGTGATGTGGAAACGCAGGCGGTGTTTTCGTTGCGTGGCAAGCCACTGAATACCTTCGGCCTGGCGAAGAAGGTGGTTTACGAGAACGAAGAGTTCGCGCTCTTGCAGGCGGCGCTGGGAATTGAGGATGGCATTGAAGGTCTGCGCTACAACCGCGTGGTGGTGGCGACGGATGCCGATGTCGACGGCATGCACATCCGTTTGTTGCTGCTGACCTTCTTTTTACAGTTCTTTCCGGAGGTGATTCGCGAGGGCCATCTGCACATTCTTCAGACGCCGCTTTTCCGTGTGCGGAACAAGAAGGAGACGATCTATTGCTACGACGAGCAGGCGAAGGAGAACGCCTTGAAGAAGCTTGGTCGCACGGCGGAGATCACGCGATTCAAGGGCTTGGGTGAAATTTCACCGGACGAGTTCAAATTTATGATCGGAGCTGACATGAGGCTCGACCCGGTGGAGTTCGAGGAGGGGAAGGGCGTGAAGGAATTGCTAGCGTTTTACATGGGCAAGAACACGCCTGACCGTCAGGAGTATATCATCGAGAATCTGCGTGAGGACGTGGATCGGCAGATTGGGGACGCGGCGTAAGAAGGCATGGATTTTCAGAACGGCCAGAATCAGAACGGCCAGAACCATGGAATGACGAGGACGGCGACGCCCCACAGGAGAAGATTCAGAGGCACGCCGACCTTGGCAAAGTCGGAGAAGCGGTAGCCGCCGGCACCGAAGACGTAGGTGTTGGTCTGATAGCCAATGGGAGTCGCGAAACTGGCGCTGGCCCCGAACATGATGGCCACCACGAAGGCGCGCGGATCGACTCCCATTCCGTGACCTATCGAGATCGCGATGGGTGTTAGAAGAATCGCAACGGCATTATTGGTGACGACCTCGGTGAGGATGGACGAGAGCAAGTAGAGGACGGCGAGGACGGCGAGAGGTCCCCATGGCTCCAGGACCCCGGCTGCGGATTCAGCGATCAACCGGGCCGCCCCGGTGTTCTCCATTGCCTGTCCCAGTCCGAGCATGCCGTAGATGATGAATAGGATCGGCCACTCAATGGATCCATAGGCTTCGCGCGAGTCCACGCAGCCGAGTAGCATCACCGCAACCGCACCGACCAAGGCAGCGGAGAGAATAGGGACGCCAAAAGCGGCAAGGATGATCACCAGCAGCATGGCTGAAATCGCCAAGGGCGCTTTCTTTTTTCGGAAGGGGCGTTCGACTTCGTCGTTCAGGATGATGAGGTCAACTTCGGCCGCCGCGAAGCGGTTCAGGTTTTCTTCCGGGCCTTCCACCAGCAGCGTGTCTCCAATCTGGAGGGGAAGTTGGTTGAACTTCTCCGACAAGTTGGAGCCACGCCGATGCAAGGCGGCCACCACGATGCCGTGTTGCTGGCGCAAGCGCAGCGCGACTAGGGTTTGGCCAACCCAATCGGACTGCGGTCCGACCATGACTTCGACGAGTTTGACTTTTCCCTGATGTCCATCGTCACCGCCAAGTTCGAAGGTTAGTTCTCCAGATTCCCGCACGGCTGCCACTCCGCGCGGCGAGGCTTTAAGCACCAGGAGATCGCCTTCCTGCACGGTCATGTTATCGATCGGCGGTCCGACCACGCGCTGTCCGTTGCGGATGACGTCAAAGATTCGGAGGCTGCGATCTTTCCATAGCGAGGAGTCACTCAGGGGTTTGCCGATCATCGGAGACCCGGCTTGGGCCACGGCGGTGGAAAGAAAGTCGCGAGTGTCGTCGGCTCCGAACATGGACGAGATCGTTTCCCGGTTGGGCAGAAGTTTGCGCCCGACGACGAAGAGGTAGGTGACACCCACCAGGCTATAGATCAGGCCGAGCGGGGTGATCTCAAATACGCCGAAGGGAGCCATGCCTTGTTCCTGCGCAACGCCGGAGACGAGAATGTTGGTTGAGGTTCCTACCAGGGTCATCGTACCGCCGAGAATCGCGAGGAAGGAAAGAGGCATGAGAAGACGGGATGCCTTGAGTTCCGCCGAGCGCGCGAAGCTGATCAGGATCGGCAGAAAGACGACCACCACCGGCGTGTTGTTCACGCAGGCGGAAAGCGGCACGACGATCACCGCAAGCAGCGCCAAGGCACGCAACTCGCTTTTGAGGGCGAGGCGCTGGAAGAGGTGGGCGAGCCAGTCGATGACTCCAGTTCGGGTGAGGGCCGCGCTGAGGACGAACATCGCGCCGATGGTGATCGGGGCGCTGTTTTGGAATACGTCGGTGACATCCTTTTTTTCAAGGATGCCAAGGGCGATACAAAGGGCGAAGGCTCCCAGTGCGACGAGGTCGGTGGGGAGCCATTCCTTGACGAATAGAAAAAACGCGGTTCCGAGAATCGCGAATACAGCAATGAGATGAAATGTTTCCATGGTCGTTGATAGGTGAGTCGGGCCGCGTGTCATGCCTTTGGGCACGCGGCGTGGCCGTTGCGAACTCGCCTCCGGTCGACCGGTCAGCGTTCAAAGGATGCAGCGATGGGGAAGCCTCCTCCGGGTGGGAGGTCGGCGAAATCTCAGGGGGAGGTCGGTGGGGGTACTGAGAGGCGGCTCTTTCGCGGAGCATTTGACTCGATGCGTGTTCGCTCCGTGGTTTCGATCTGGGTCACCTTTCCGTCGTGGACCGTGACCACCACCACGCCAAAGCGCAGGGCTTCAACCTTCTGGCGGATCAGCTCCTGCCAGTGCGGGGCTTCCTCAGTGGGATGGTGAGAGTTCATTCCGTTTCAGAGCTTCGGGGTTTGAGGGGCATTCCTACCAACCAGTTGAGGAAGCCATCCTCCGGGGCGGCTGGGTGCTCGGGGCGTTGGCTTTGGTCTGAAACGAGGGCATCGCGGAGCGACTCCTCAGAAAATGGGGGCGCGACACCGTCCCGCTCCATCTTGCGAATGGTGACTCCGACGACATCGGCGAGGGAGTAGCGGTCGAGGATTCCCGAGATGGCGTTGCGCACATCGATCATCAGCATACGAAGGCCACAGTGATCCTCGTCGGGACAGGTGCACTTGGTGTAATCGGTGTCACTGGCACACCCGATGGGAGCGAGACGACCGTCGATGGCTCGGACGACTGAACCCATCTTGATCGACTCCATCGGAAGTGCCAAAAGCACGCCGCCTTGCTTGCCTCGCCGGCTTTCGACGAAAGCCGCCCGCCGGAGCTCAGCCACGATGTTTTCCAGAAATTTGTAGGGCACCTTTTCGCCTTCCGCGAGAAGAGACACCGCCACGACTTCCCGGCCAAATCGCTGAGCGACTCCCAGTCGGATCAAGGTTCTCAAGGCATACTCGCCGCGTTTTGTCAGACGCATGCTGAATCCCTACTTTCTAATACTACACTAATCAAGTAGGAATTTAGTAATGGGAGATTAAAGTCGTTCGTTCCAGTGAAATTCCCCCCGATCAGCGCTCGACGGTGGCTTTCTGATCGAAGGATTCGAGCGTCTCGGTGAGGGTAAAGGCTGCGGGGATCACGAGCAGGATAACGACTGCGGAGGCAAGGGTGCCGACGCCGAGGCTGATGGCCATGGGAACGAGGAAAAGCGCCTGGATGCTGGTTTCGAAGATCATTGGGGCAAGTCCCAGGAAAGTGGTGAGGGCGGTGAGGAGGATCGGTCGGCAACGGCGGGCGGAAGACTCGCGGGTGACTCTTCCGATTGGCATGCCTTCGGCAATGTAGCGGTTGCGGGTGACAGCGAGGACGAAGCCGCCATTCACCACCATGCCGCAGAGGGCGATCATGCCGAAGATGCTGAAGATCGAAATATCGCTGCCGAGGACGACGTGACCAACGATCGCACCCGCCAGACTGAAGGGGATGGTAAGCAGGATGATGAAGGCTTGGAGGTAGCTGCGAAGGAGCGCCGCCATGATGGCGTAGACGGCGAAGATCGCGGCAAGGAGGCCCCATCCGAGGCGTTGCATGGCATCGCGTTGTTCGCGTTGCTCTCCTTCGAAGCTGTAGGTGAGGCCGGGATAGCGTTCGAGGATCTCGGGGAGTTCCCGGGCTTCTAGGGATGAGAGGACTTTGTTGCCGGTGGTGACTCCGGCGGTGACGTTGGCGGTAATGCCGATGACCCGGCCGCCATCGACGCGTTCGATGCGCAAGGGCGATTTGGCGCGGATGATTTTGGAGGCTTCACCGAGCGGAATTTCGCCGCCGCCGGGGGTGAGGAGGATGAGTTCTTCGAGCGAGCGCTCGGAGCGGCGTTCCGATTCCGGGGTGCGGACCATGACGCGGATTTCTTCGCGACCACGGGGTTGGCGGAGGGCTTCTGCCCCGAAGAACGAATTGCGGATTCGCTCGCCGAGGCCTTCGGCGGTGAGTCCGAGCGCGCGACCTTCCGGGGTGAGTTCGAATTGGAGTTCGGGAGTCTCTCGCCCGGAGCCTTTGCGCACGTCGGTCACGCCGGGGTAGCTGCCGACGGTTGTCGCGACTTCGTCGGCCGCCTGGCGAAGGGTGTCGAGGTCGGGGTGGGCGAGTTCGATGTCGATTTCGGCCTCGCCTCCGGGGCCGACGAGGTAATCGAAGAAGATCGATTCGAGGTCGGGAATTTCGGGAAGTTCATCACGCCAGAGGTCGGCGAATTCACGGCCGGTGATCTTTCGTTGGCTCTGGGGAACGAGGGTGACGGCGACTTCGCCGAGGTTCGGTCCCTTGTCGCCAAGCTCGACGGCGATGCTGGTGGTGAGCTCGCCTTCGTTGGCTTTTTCGAGGGCGCGCTTGGCGGCGGCGTCGACCAGCCAGCAGACTTCGCGGGTCCGCTCGACCGGGGTTCCGGCGGGCATCGCGATTTCTGCCTGGATGAAATCCGCTTCGATCTGGGGGCTGAATTTGAAATCGATGCGGCCACTCCAGACCCACGCGGCGACGATCATCAGGGTGGCGCTGAAGGCGGCGATGGTGATCACCCGATGTTTGATCGCGAAGTCGAGCATTGGTCGGTAGACTCGGTCCATGCCATTCTCGATGCGGTGGCGAAGGCCTGTCTGCACGCGGTCGATTCGGTGAAACCAAGAGTTGGCATTTTCCTTTTTCCCTGCGGCGGCGAGGTGAGCGGGAAGGATGAAGAGGCACTCGATCAGCGAGACGGTGAAGACCGCGATGACGACGGAAGGAAGGACTTCGAAGAACTGGCCGGTTTCGCCCGGAACGAAGAGCAGGGGGAGGAATGCCAGGACATTGGTGGTGACGGCAAACAGGACCGGGGTGGTCATTTCCCTAGCGCCGTGGATGGCGGCGTCGATGCGCGACATGCCCTCGGACATTTTGTGGAAGATGTCCTCGCCCACCACCACTGCGTCATCGACGACGATGCCGAGGGTGACGATGAAGCCGAAGAGCGAGATCATGTTGATCGTCGAGCCGCCAATCGGCAGCAGGGCGATGGAACCGAGGATCGCCACGGGAATCCCGACGGCGGTCCAGAAGGCGACGCGCAGATCGAGCAGCAGGCCCAGCGCGATCACGACGAGGACGAGACCGGCGAATCCGTTTTCTAACAGGAGACTGATGCGTTCCTTGAACTCGGATGAGCGGTCGCGTGAGAGGCTGACGGTGACGGACTCGGGAAGGAGTTGTTGTTCTCGTTCGATGAAGCGGCGGACGGCGTCGGCCACTTCGAGAGGGGCCTGGTTTTCGGAACTGAAGACCGAGATGGTGACCGAGCGCTTGCCGTAGAAATAGGCCTCGCGCTGGGATTCCTCGAAGCCGTCGGTGATCTTCGCGATGTCTCCGAGCCGGACTTTTGAGCCATCGGGTGTGCTGACCACCGGGATATCGCGAAACTCGATCGCCTGATCGCGGCGTTCCTTGGTGCGCAGGGCAAGATCGCCACCACGGGTTCGGAGTGTGCCGCCGGGGACATCGAGGGCGGCATCGCCAATGGTGTCGGCGACGTCGCCGAGTGTGAGGTTGAGTGAACGAAGCGTTTCGCGGGGAATTTCGATCTCGATTTCGGGTTGGCGGACGCCGCCGAGCTCGACGAGTGAAATTTCCGGCTGGGAAAGCAGGCCGGTTTCGATCTGGCGGGCGAAGTTGACGAGGTCGCGTTCCGGGATGTCGCCTGAGACCGCGACGCGCATCACATCTCGTCTGCGGCCTTCACCTAACAGGACGAGCGGTGGTTCGATTTCGTCGGGAAAGACCGGGATGCGCTGGACGGCGGCGGTGATTTCCTGGAGGGCGCGGTTGCGGTCGAAGCCGGGGAAAATTTCGGCGGTGACGACTCCGCGTCCTTCTTGGGCGACGGCTTCCAGGCGGCGGACCATTTCCAGGCCGCGAAGCTCGGACTCGATGGGAACGATGACGGATTGCTCGACTTCGACGGGCGAAGCGCCGCGGTATTGGACATCGACGACGACGGTATCGAGGACGAAGGTGGGGAAGACCTCCTGTTTGATTTTGAAGATGCTGATGATTCCGAGGGTCAGCAGCGCGATCATCAAAAGGGTTGCGGCAATATGATTGCGCGCGAACCAGGGGATCAGGCCATTCGACTCGTTGGACATGCTTCAGCGATCGGTCGTGGTGGTGGCGGGCTGCGGGGCGAGGTCCATTCCCGGCAGGGGTGAGAGGAGATCGGAGACGATCAGCGATTCGTCTTCTGCGATGACCTTGGTGGTGAGGACGCTTTGTTCATTTCGCCAGAGGATCTCGGGGTCGCGGATGGCGAGCTTGTTGTTAGAATCGACGACCCAAAGACGGTCACCTTCGCGCAAGGCGTAGCGGGGAATCTCGATGGCGTTGGGGATGGTGCCGGCGTCGATGTCGACGCGGACGTAGGAGCCGAGCAGCAGCGGTTGTCCTTTGGTGCTTTCGAGTGGGTTGGCGACTTCGACGAGGATGCGAGCGAGGCGGCCGCCTTCTTCGAGATCACCGAGCAGACGGACGACTTTGCCGTCGTGAACGGTATCGCCTCTGTTGGAGGTTGCGACGCGCACTTTGGCGCTGGCTCCGGGTTGGTCTTGGATTGGAAGTTGGATGGCGGCGAGTTCTGAGAGGGGGATGCTTGTCCGGACCCAGAAGGCGTCGGCACCGACAAGTGTAGCGAGCGGCGTGCCGGAATCGGCGAGTTGGCCGGTCTCGATGGATTCCTCGATGACGAGCGCATTGAAAGGCGCGGGGACCGTGGTGCGGGAAAGGTTCAGCTCGGCTCTAGCGAGACCCTATTCGAAAAGCCATTCGGGCAGGGTGATTTTCGAATTTTTAGTTGAAGCGGGCGGTCTGCAGAGGGTGCCGAGGGCTTGCGGGAGGTGCGCAGCGCCTTTCACTGGGAAAAATGGCCCAGCACCCTGACTAGAT
>CAZVMS010000308.1:0-16169 GCA_964628795.1 uncultured Haloferula sp.
GTTTGATGTTTGGTTTTGACAGACAACACCAAACCCTGATTTTTAGGGCATTTCGAGTTTTTTGTGGCCAACGGGCGCTTCAATCACGCTTCTTCAAGGCCTAGTCGCACTGCACACCGAGGCAGTTCAGGTTTTTGCCTCGCCAACGGAAGAGATCGATGAAGCCCGGGACCTGGCGGGAGCGCGCATTGCCACACCCCCAATCGAGAGCGGCAGTCGGGAGGACTCTCGCAAGATTCTCCATGAACTAGGAATCACCGCGAACGACTACCGTCATCTACCGATGGATATGTCCTCCATCCCCGAGGCCGTGAACTCGGGGCAAGCCGATGCCGCGATTCTCACCGCCGGAATTCCCACCCTTGCCATCGAGCAGGTTCGCGGGGCCCGTCTCATCAGCTTGCCTGATGAGGCCATTATCGCACTGCTGAAGCGCTGCCCCCAATTTGTAGCGGTCACGATCCCCGCCCGGACCTATCCCAACCAGCACGAGACCACCGAAACCGTCGGTTTGCGGGCAATCCTAGCCTGTCGCGCGGACTTGCCAGGCGAGCAGGTTCGCAGCTTGCTACACGCGGCATTCGAGGACCCACGAGTGATCTCAAAACTCCACGAACTTGGCGGAAGTTCCGATCCGGAAGATCTTTCCGGGCGGCGCCTGCGGGTCTCCCGACACCCCGGAGCTCAATCCTATTTTCGGGACCGCCGCTTGTGGTTGTGGCAGATCCGCACTTGGATTCCCACCCTCCTGCTGGTCTCCGCCGTGCTGCTGTTCTGGATCGGAGTGCTGCGGCTACGACGCGCCCCATTTCTCTCCCTCCGGCGGAACATCTATCAGCGGCTCATCGCGGTCTTCTTTTCCATTTACCTCCTCGCCACGGCAATCATTCATTTCTTCGAGAGGCAGACGACCCAGGGATTCGAGACCATTCCCCGCTCCTTCTGGTCCACTGCGGTCTATGTCTTGAGTGGCCTAGAGAGCCGAGAGCCACGGACCTCCGGCGGCCGTTTTGGACTCGCCATGCTTCTCGTTTCCAGCATGGGGTTACTCGGATCAATTACCGCCAAATTCACTTCCTTATTCATTTTAAACCGAAATCATGCCATGCCACAAGACCTCAGAAAACACATCGCGATCTGTAATTGGAACAGCCGCGGAAACGCCATCATTCACGAGCTTCACGCCGCCGAAGCTGAACCGGATACTGACATCGTGATCCTTGCTAACGGCGATTGCGATGAAGGCACCCTGCGTCGCGATTACCAAGACTCGGGAATCTACGATAAGGTCTTCTTCATTCACGGTGATCCGCAGTGCCACGCCTCGCTCAGGAGCGCCCGGGTCCATCTCGCCAAAAGCACTATCATTCTCAGCGACGAGAATTCCGCAGACCCGGACGCCAACAGCGCCCTGATCGCTCTAGCGATCGCCAACACCTGCCGTGAGCAGAACGTCGCCGAGGAAGACCACCCGCACATCATCGCGGAGAGCATCAATCACCGCAAGGTTCCCCATCTCCGGGATGCCGGAGTTGACGAAGTCGTCTGTGCGGAGGAGTTCGGAATCGGAATCCTGGCCCAATGCGCCCTCAACAGGCGGATGTCAGAAGTCTACAGCCGCTTGCTCCATTTTTCGGAGGAGACCAACGAAGTGTATGCCATAGCATCCGACCGCCTGCCGGAGGAATTGAAGGGCCGGAGCTTCGCCGAAGTTGCCGTCGTGCTCGCCCAACGCCGGGTCGACGGCGAACCGATGATCCCCCTCGGCCTTCGCAAACGAAACGGCGAACTCCTGCTCAACCCCCCGGCGGATCACGAGGGAAGCACTCTCGACGCGGGAGACACGCTTATCGTCGTCGCTTGGAGCGCACCAAAATTCGCATGAGAACCCACCTACTTCACGCAAGACTCCAGCATCCCGACGCTCCAAAACAGGACACAATTTCCCATTCCATGGCATCTCGAATTGGTTCAACCTAACGTTATCCGTCCAATCTGTCGAAACATCCAACTTCATCATGTCACTCCAAGGAAAACTCAAAGGTGTTGCCGACGTAGTCTTCGTGATCGACGTTAGCGGCTCGATGGCCCCGGTCATCGAGGCGGTGAAAAAACATATCTCGACCTTCGTCGAGTCCATCCATCGGCATAGCCAGATGCCAATTGATCTGCGGCTTGGGCTAGTCGCTCACTATGCCTCGGGTGGATCGCGCCAAGGCACGCGCGAATGGCCCTTCACGGATTCAGTGGACGAGTTCTGCCGTCACCTTGCCGACTGCGAGTCCGTGGCCGGCACATACGACGAATTCGGCCTTCCCGCGCTCGATGCGGCGCTCGACTTCCCTTGGCGATCTAGATGTCGGCGCTTTGTCGTTTCGTTCACCGACGAACCAGTGAAGGGAGGCCATGAACCCGACCTACAGTGCTCGAAGCTTCAGGACCTGATGGAAAAATTCGCTGCTCTCAGCGTGAACGGATATGTCATCGGACCCTCGTGCCCGGACTACGACCGCCTTTGCACCGGACCGCGCATGGTCCGCGTGACGGTGGATCAGGTTGGCCTGGCGAAGCACGATTTCCAACGGTTCCTCTCGGAACTCGGCCGCACCGTTTCCCAATCCGGCGAGCAGGGACAGGGGCCACCGGTAAAAACCAATCTCTATGCGCTCTAAACCAACCCCAACCTCGCAAAGAAATGCCACTCCAAGGACAAAAATTAAAAGGTATCGCCGACATTGTCATCTGCATTGACTGCACCGGCTCCATGCAGCCGTGCATCGACGGACTGAAGTCTGAAATCAACCGTTTCATCGACGAACTTGAACGCCCGCCCGAACAAGGGCTCTCGCCGGTCAACTGGCAGTTGAAGGTCATCGGCTTCCGCGACCTCAACGCTGATAGCGCTCCGTGGGAGAATCGCGACGCGCCGATGGTTTCTGACGCGTCCGCTGCCCGGGTCCAAGTGGCTTCGCTGGAGGCAGACGGAGGTGGCGACGAACCGGAATCTACACTCGATGCCTTGTGGGTCGCCGCCGCAAGCACCGAATGGCGGGACTCCGCTACTCGGGTGATCATACTCTTCTCTGATGCCACCGCACTGGATCTTCTGCATCCGTCAACCGTCTCCGCCGGGGCGGTCGCAAACGACGCCAGCGCCGTAGCCCAGTCACTGGTAGAGGCGAACTGTCATCTCCACGCCTGGGCAATGCCTTGCCCGGTGTGGGATACTCTCAAAACCTTGCCACGAGTCGTCTTCACTCCGCTGGCAACCGGTGGCGACGGCCTGGCGTCTCTGGATTTCGGTCGTCTGATGGAAAACCTACGGAAAACCGTCTCCTCGGCCGCGAGTCAGGGAATCCAGGCGGGCGGTAGCACGGTGCCGATTGCCTGACACTTTCCGTAGCAACCAGAAAATCCGACCATGCAAGTCTATCACCCAGACGATGTGGTTTCCGGCCGTGGCTTCGAAATCGAAGTTATCGAACCGATGTCCAAAGGGATGCTGGCCCACTCATACAAAGCCCTTGATCGGAAAAGCGGCGCGCAGGTCCTTTTGAAGGCTTATGCCGATCCGGTACCGGACCTCGCCTTCTGCCCCTGGTTTCCTGCTTTTGAAGCCCATCAGCAAGAGATTGGCCGCCGTCTCACCGCGATCCCAGGACAGGCGATCCAGTTGCTGAACCAGTTCATCAAGGACGGCACCTATCATCAGGTCATCGAATGGGCACAGGGACGTTCCCTCGAAGATCTCTATGAGAACGAACTGAGATCCTCCGAGTCCGTGGAGAAGCCTGTGTTGCTGGCCAAGGTCATGATGTTTTCGCTTCGCAAGGTCCATGAAGCGGGCATCATTCACTGCGACCAGAAGCTCGCCAATTTCTTCGCCGAAGAAGATCCCTCCATCAGCGCACGCTACCGGATCAAGATGGCGGACTTCGACATGTCGTTGGTGAGTGGTCGCCCTTCGCCAAAAGCCGGTGGCGTGGCGATGGCCGGCACCTTCGGCTACTTCTCACCGGAACATCTGCGTGGCCAACCGCCCGGGGAAGCATCCGACGTTTTCACCGTAGGCGGAATCATGCTCTACGAGCTCTTCGCCGGCGTCCATCCGTTCGAACCGATCATCGCCCGCGCTTCCACACAGGATGAGGCGAATGCAGCGATCCTTGATGCCCTTCGCAATGGTAGGGTGCCGCGAATCGAGGACGTTGCTCCGACCCGCGCCGCGCAACTTCTTCCCAAAATGACAGAAGTGATGATGCGCTGTTTCGCCAGCCGCCCAGAAGACCGGCCAAGCGCCCGTGAAGTCCACGAAACCCTACTCGGCAAACCCCGGCCGATCCGTTTGGTGCTTACCGCAGGTCCGGCCCGACTCAAGTGGCGGATCACCGAACGCACCGACCTGAAGCGGAAGCTCTGCGAGCGGTTCTTCGCGGCTCCGGCCGGAACGGTGTCATCCCATCAAGGGTGCCTCGAACCTTCGGACGACTCCAGCGAATGGTTTTTCACTCCACGGGCCGACACCGTCAACTCCAGTATGATCAATGGCAAACCCGTGAAAACGCGATCCAAACTCAGCCGCGGAGACAAGCTTCAGGTTGGCAATCCGACCAGCGGCAAAATCGGCTTTGAAATGGAGGTGGGCTTTGAATAAGCCGCCCACCCGCATCCGTCCCGCTGGTCTTGACGCCGACGCCTGGAACCGGCTCGTCCTGGCACCGCTGGTCAGACTCGCAGGTGCTGCCTCCTTCGACCCCGCCGATCAGGCTCAGATCCTGAACAGCGCACGTACCAGGCAACTGCTGGAAGAGGGCGGGAACGCCACAGCAGTCGAATCGATACTCGATCGATTGATCAAGCATCCGCAACTGCTCGAAAACGCCATCGACCTGCTGGAGACTACCTTTGCCCACCTGACCCCGGATCGGAAACGGCCACTTGCCGACGCCATCTACGATGCAGCTGTTGCCGTGGCGACGGCAAGTCCCGGTCCCGACTCGAGCTCTAGTATCGAGGACACCGAACAGGTAGAACTCCGCCGCTTGTTGGATTTGCTCGGTGTTTTCAACCACACGCTCGGTCAGCCTAGGACAGAAGGCGTCACGCCTCCCAACCCGGACCCTAAACGCCCACCGTATGAGATCGCAGCCGGATGGACCGACGACTGCGCTCTGCAGGCATTCGAAATCCTTGCGAAAATGCATGAGTTCCACGAGGCAGAGTGGCAACGAGGTGATAGCCGCCTCAACGGAATCCAGCGTCTTGGCGACCTAAACGCTCAAGCAGGCGAGCGGCCATGGGTCGATCAGGGCGTTCTGGTTCTCCCGCCACCTGAGCAAGACGGGGCTACCTGGGTTATTGGTGATCTTCACGGCGACTACGAAACCCTTGAGCTCGCCCTGACCCGCTGTGGCTTCGCCAATGGATCTCCCGTTACAGGGGATCAACTTATCTTCGTCGGTGACTACGGTGACCGCGGTGCAGGCACACTGGCCACCTGGCTGCGCATCGCGGATCTGAAGACCCGGTTCCCTGATCGGGTCTTTCTTCTGAGGGGTAATCACGAGGAGCTCGTTCCCGTCAGACTCACCCGCAGCGACGACCAGCTCCCCCTCAAGACCGAATGGTTCATCCCCTCAACCACCAACCGCGAAGCTTACCTCTCCCTCTCGTTCGCCCTGCAATCGAACATCTCGAACCTGTCCATCGTCTATAAACAGCTCCCGGACATTGCGATCCTTCCGGGATCGACACTCGTGGTGCATGGCTGCCTTCCGCCCCGATGGAAACCCGACGACGGATGGTCTGGATCCGATGTCGACAAGGAAAACATGGAGATCCGAGGCATCGAAGACCTCCGTAAGGACTCCGTGCGCCGTGCTCTTCGTTGGACCGACATGCTCGGAGATCGCGATGACGTCTCCCAGGCCTGGGCCGGCCATACCAATCGAGGCCGCCTGTTCGCCGCCACTGCGGACATTCACCACTGGCACTCGATCCTTGGTGAATTTCGCCTAATCCACGGTCACACCCATCCTTCGGACGGTGCTCGGTCCGAATGCGGTGGCTTGGCTTTGGCCCTCAACACATCGCGCCACACGGGTGGGAAGCAAGCAGTCGCCCGCCTCCACAAAGCAGATCTTGAAACGTTCATTTTGTAGCCAAAGAAAAGAAGCCGAAGTCGGTTGCCATAGGGCGATCCGGTCCCGCAGGCATGGTTGGTCTCATGTCATATGTCACGAATCAGTTTCAGCATGATCCCATTATCGTAGATCTTCACTTCGAGTTCAGGTTGTTCGCCCCGAAGAATCGCCCGAGTGGCAGCAGGGTCACTTCCGGGCAGCAATTCCTTTGAGAAATGCCGTCTCAGCTGTTTAAGCCAGTCACTCCCCCTCACGCCGTCATCACGATCCAAGCTGTCCCGATTGCCACGATGATAGTGGTATCTCTCCTGAAGCAGGATGTCCTGTGGCTTGATGTTCCATACTGTCCGCAGATCCGTCCCCTTGGTGTTGAACCGATCGTTCCGAGAGAGGTAACAACGATAGCTAATAATCGGCCGGACCTTGTTCTCCGTCTTCGGGACCGTAGCCTTCCTTGGCCCCGGAGACGGCCTTCCAGTATTTCCGGACGCCTCTTGCTCCTCCAGTAGACTAACGCCCGGCTCCCTTCCTCGGACGGCAATGACAGGCGACCATTTGTGTCCCCACCCGCTCAATGGGCTGATCAGCTTCAACCTGTCCGCCGGGCGCACTGATCCATTCAATACGAACACCTGTATGGCGTTTCCACCCTCGAACACCACAGTTCCTTCGGACGGCCAGAATGCGACGTGGCCAGGCTTGTTGAATGTACCGAAGTCCTCGCCACAGCGTATCGTATAGGCATCCATACTGAAAACCATCAGTACGCGATTCGGATCAAGTTGAAGGCGTGACCCACGTCCATGATATACTTGGACACGATATCGGTCCTGCCTGAATTGAGTGGCCCACACCTGCCCGACATTCCGTGCCTCCATCAATGCCAAGAGATTCTCGAGCTCGGGCATCCGCTCGGAAGAATAGAGCTGGCCAGCCTGTTCCTGAAGTTTCCACGCGAACAATTCGCGCTTTTTTTCCATGGTCGGGTTCCATGGCCGCAACTGACTGATTCGTTCGTATGCAGCGAAGGCATCCGACCCGTCGGAATCCAAATAACGGCCCCTCTGTTCCAAGTCTCGTGCCTCGTCGAGCAGCCGTAAGACCTCGGAAGCGGTACGGCGGTCTTCCAATATCTGGGATGCGGGCTCAGCCATTAGTATCAACGTAAAAAGCGTCAGGCACCCCGCGAATGGCATCCATATCTCACCTCGAAGTCGACTCTTCATCAATGCTACCGGAACAGCATGCTTGGCGGCCACTCCCTCCAGTCGGGACATGAGAACCATCTCCATACATACCCCGAAACATAGCGTTGGGAGCAGGTAGACGATTATCAATGAAAAACCCCGAATTT
This sequence comes from uncultured Haloferula sp., assembly GCA_964628795.1. Taxonomy (GTDB): domain Bacteria; phylum Verrucomicrobiota; class Verrucomicrobiia; order Verrucomicrobiales; family Akkermansiaceae; genus Haloferula. The sequence goes on from CAZVMS010000308.1 coordinate 7,498, forward strand.
CTCCATCCAAGAAAATCCACTCAATGATCTTCATCAGAAGGAGGCCAACTGGGACCAACACGATGGAAGCGACCAAGGTGCCGAGCAGGGCTAACAGAGGTGCCGTTAGGCACGAATGCACCAAGACCCAGGCTCTAGCGTCAGCCCCTATCCCGACACGAACTGGGCTGGCAGGAGCACCGCGGGGTCCCCGAACGACAGCAGGACCCGCCGCAGCTAGCCCCGGTGGTGGACCCTTTCGCTTTGGGGACGGACTTCCGACCCCACAAGTGCGGCAACCGGCACCCTCGCTCTTCATCACGCCTCCGCAGGCGGGGCACAACACAGCTGGAATCTTCGGTTGTGCAGCTTTCCGGGCGATGAACGTGGTGTGGAGGCATGCCTCGCATTCAGTCAATCCCGGCTTTGCAGGTGTTCCGCAATTCTGACATTGGAGTTCGCCTGTCATCAGCAGACTTGTTGCATTTTTCCTACCACGAGCGCAATTCCAAGCTTCATAGCATTGTCGAAAAGGATGAAGGCTGAAAACCCGACACTCATTCACATCTCGCCCTCACGGACGAGGTCCGGCTTTTTGGAATGGAGCGTGACCACGTGCTTGGGCTCGATCGGACGGTTTCCCGGCAAGGGCACGTCGCCTTTCTCCTTTCCTTTCGTGGCCACACTTTGGAGTCCGTAAAACTTGTCTTGGCCGTCGATCGCAGGAGCCTGCGAATAGCAGTCGAACCATGGCAATCCAGCACATTCCTACCCCGTCGAGGTTGGCGCGACCGTGGCTGCATTCGCACCGCTAAGCGCCCGCCACACGAGCGAGTTGCAAAGATGGACGAAGCAACGTGACAGGTGGATCTGTTCGTATTGGGAGAGGACATGAATATGTGGACTCAAGGGCATTGGGCCCTGTACCGAATGGCACTGTTTTAAGGCTGTTATCGGACTTCCAAACCCAGTGAAATCAACGGTTTTTCAGCTTCCTAAGGATTCTTGATTCACCGAGGGATCGCTTAAAACAGTGGCATTCGGCCCTTTACCCGTTTATTCACTCGACGTCTGTCACTCCAATCCCATCAATGATCCCATGTTCGTCGATTGTCTCGACCGCCACCTTGCCGTTTGCTCCGAGAACGAATTGCCTGCGGTGACCCGCCGTGATCCCGGTTTCTGGCACTCGATCTCGATCATGGAGCCTCGGCGACCGCTTGCATCAACGGAGCGACTGCGTGACGTGCTCTCCCTACGCTTCGATGATGTGGAGAATCGGGAAGCGGAGGAAGCCGGAGTGACCGGCCCTATGGCGAATCATATCAAGGATGCTTTCTCCTTTGCGGACGATCATTGGGGCGAACCACTATTGATTCAATGTTGGGCCGGGCTTTCAAGGATTACGGCACTGGCGCTCGGAATGCTCTCGCGCGGATTGTTTTTAGATGGTGACGAGTGCTTCACTGAACAGGCTGTCGAACTAATTCTTCAAATCCGCCCCGAAGCGAACCCGAACGCACTTGTTCTCATGCTGGCCTTGGAGACGTTTCTGCCAACCGATCATGCTGACGCCAAGACCCGCGAGATGGTCAATCACTCAATGATTCTAAACAACGGCTTCAAGCGATGGTAAACGAGTTCGAGCGAATGTGTAGCGCTACTCTCAAGGTAATCCTAGATCCGACATAGATACACAGGATTTTTGGAGCTAGACACCGATGTGAATGAAGTGGTCTTCGAAATCCTCTAACTAGAAGGTTGTCCTTGGTGTAGCCGTTGAGCCGGACCAGATGGCAAAAAAAGGGAGCGTAGCCACTGTCGAGACTGACTCATGCCTCAAGTGCCGGGCAAAGTTCACGCTTCAAGGCTGCTTGGACACGAAGGCGTCAAGGACCTCGTGCCTGTATTCGGCGGTGTAAAGGGCCCGACCGGTGCGGTCGCTCTTGATGATTAAACCGGCGGGCAGATCGATGGGTGTTTCCATAGAGCACGAACCTACCATAATCCAGCCGCGCTTGGATAGAGGAGTTCTGTTGAGCGTTTACCTCAGGGAAGAAAATCCAGTTTGTCGATTAAACGTCGGATGCGGTTCCACCGAACCTTCTGAAGGTTCGTTCGCGCCAAGGCGAACCAGAGCATGAAGGGGATTACACGAGTGACGAACCGGGCACGTCCATGGTGGCGCATAGCTAGTTGCATCCAATGTAGGGAGCATTTTTCCGAAACTTCCTGCGCTAGATAATATCCAAGGCTGCCATAATCTTCCATGGGATCTCCGATCCTTGTCGATTCAAAGTCCACGAATCCTCCGAGCGAGTTGTGATCTGCGAGGATATTGAAGACCGTGAAAGACCCGTGGATAATGCACGGGCTAGGGCTGTCGATCACAATTCCGGCGGCAAATTGGAGGCAATCCCTTACGAAGCGCACGTTGGATGAATTTTCCAGCTTGTCGCAGGCTACAAGCCCTTCGGTCAATGGGTCGAACGAGGGCAAGAATCTCCCCGTGAGTCCTTTTGGGAGAATGCTAGCAATCTCCCTTGTTTCCAGAGCGTTTAGGGTGCCGAGCCAGTCTAACGCGCCTTGAAGTTGACAGGTCGCCGCAGGTGCTGAACGGAAGCGGCTCCTCAATTGTTTTCCACGCAATCCACCGAGAATGGAAAAGCCGAGTCCGTGTCCGACGAGTTGGCCGGAAGCAAGGACTGGGGGAATCGAGGGCAGTCCTTGAGTTTCCAGCTGCGACAGCACCCGGGCTTCGTGACGGACCGTGTTGGAAGGGAGTTGACCTCCTTGAATCTTGAGATAAACGGGGACCTCCATTTGACGGACTTTGCATTTCCAAACCAAATTGCGACTGGGAGGGCGGGTTCGGGTGCATTGGGAAACGTCTTGCCAGGAAATCCCCAATGCGTCCGCTACGATTGCCTTGGCTCCGCTTGGAGTGCCAATGTCATGGTCTAGTGAGATGTCGAGCGATTGCATTTGCAATGGGCATACCGGTCAGTTCTTCAATCCATCCCCATTGCCCGTTCGGGTTGAGTTCGAGGAACACGGTTTCTCCTTCGGGAGTGACGATTAGGTCGATGGCCGCGAATTCCAGACGGAAATGGCGGGTAATTTCCAAGCACCGGCGAACGAGTTCAGGCGATGCATCATGAACCAAATGGGGAGTATTGGGAAGATCATATCGTCTCCAGTCGATGTGTGTGGTTTCCGATTGTTGCGAATGGATTTCACAGGCAAAAATCTCATTACCCGCTACGGTCACTCTCAGTTCGAAGGCCTTCTCGACATACTCTTGATACATGGCCGGGCAGAGTCCGAGGGTCGCATCGTTCTGAAGATCACTTTCCGAGAGGATTTGAGTGAAAACCACATACTGCTCATCCGGATGTGCGGCTTTTGGAGGACCTTTGGAAATCAGCTTGGCCGCAAGTTTGCCCCCCTTGCCTCTTAGAAAAGAATCGAAATCCCTGATTTCTGAGGGGTTGTTACTCACGAGGGTTTCCGGGATCCGGAAACCAAGCTCCCTGGCAAGTCGAAGCTGCGGGAGTTTGTATCCGGCACTGCGGATGGAGTCAGGATGGCTCATCCACCGCGCATCCAAGCTGCGAAGCCAGCCATGGAGCGCGGAATGGAGTTCTTCCTCGGCGAATATCTTTGCCTCGGAAGCCCCCCCGGGCATTGCGCAGACGGGCGAAGCTGGACGGCGATTCCAAATCGACCTTACTTCCTGCCCGAGGATTCGGATGCTACCTGCCTCCAGATGGGAAACGTCACCTGTCACCCCGATTCGTGAGGATAGAGAAACTGATGTACCGTAGTCCTCCGTATTGAATCGAAAAAACCCCGCTCCGAGAGCCGACAACTCCTTCTCCACCAACGGTGCGGTAGAGTCATTGGCGTTGGTTAGCAACAGGATCACTTCTCAGAACAGGGGGCATAAGAAATTTCCACAGGTTTCAATTGCTTGAAATCAACCATGAAAACAAGGGTCGACTGGATCTGTAATGATCAATCATCGGGACCGTAGTCATTTGGATTCGAGGTCTTCTGGCAGGATGTGGTCGTGCCACTGCTGTCAATAGCTTCCAGATACTCACGCTTCTGGAAAAGCAGGGGCATGGCGATTTCGAGACCGCTCAATTCAATGGTCGCATCTGTGTTTTCATTCATAGCATTTGAGTCATGCCTATCAGATCGACTTTTGGCAAGCTTTTGGCCTTTAAGTTTTCTTCGTTGTGGTGCCGATCTCGATGTAAGTTCTATTGCGATCAGGCGCTACAGGCTATCCAGCGATCCGCAGATGGATTCGATATCGTCTCAAGGCCCCACTCCCGGCAGTCGATCGAGGAATAGCACCCGCCAATCCAGTATCTCGCGGACAAGTAGATCGGCGGCGTCTTAGGAGAGATCGCGCACGGCGGCCAGAAACGATGTTTCGCTCTCCTCCGGGGCGTTCATTTTGGAGTCCATGGAACCAATGCGGTCGATCAAGCGCTCAATGCTGCTGTGCATGGCGCGCCAGATGCTCTGGTGTTGTTCGTTGATCGTGGCGCGGTCGGTGATCTTGTCGAGATCCGTGCGGCGGAGGCGTTCGAGGACATTGAGAAAATCATCCTCTCGCTTTCTCCGCATGCCGCCGGATAAAGAAATTGCAAGTGGCATGCACCCGCATTCCTTGACGATTTCAATCGCCTCGGGTGGCAGTTCGACGCGTGCGACCCACACTCTGTCGGAGTTCTTCCTCACGTGAGTAAAAAAAGAGATACCACGGGGCACCCGGAGGCACCCCGTGGTGGAATTCTTTCTGGAATGCTCGGTTCCTCAGTAGGCTGCCGTTGCGGATGTTGGTTGCCTCATGAGTGGAGGTAGGAGGTGTCCTTCTGCTGGTAGAGGCTGTGGGCGTCCTCCTCGGTAAGGCCCACGAACTCGGAGGCCCGGAACGTGACTTCGTCCGGGTAGAACGCGAACAGGGTTTTGGTGGAACCGTCCTCGAAAGTGGCAATGACTTCGGGCATGGGATCGAACATGCCTTCTGGCATGGGGCGAGGCATGGGGGTGATGGTGACGTTGGTTATTTTCATGATGGGGTTAGTGTTGTGGATTCGTGGGTTGGAAAAGGAGACGCTCGCCTCCGACCCCTCGCAGAGGTGGAGGCGAGCGGGGTGACACCAAATGGTGTTATTTGGTGGATGTCAGACGGCTCCGGCTCCGGCCGGCTCAGCTTTGTATTTCAGCTGATCGACCGTGCAGTCCTCCGCCGGGATGTCGCTGCGTTCGCCGAGGTAGACGGGCTGGTAGATGCTGCCGCTTTCCCGGTAGGCGTAGAGATAACGAACATCGCAGACAGTCCCCATTTGGGGAATGGGGTGGTTCGGCGGGATGGTGACGTTGCCGGCGGGGACTTGGATGCCTTCGTCATAGAGTGCCAGGGCGACGCTGCGTTTGCCGTTGATGGCGGCGACGATGAAGGAGGCACTCTCGACGAACTTGAACTTCAACTGCGGTCCGCCGGAGTTCGGGCGACCGGGGCTGAAGGGGGCGTCGATGTCTTTGAAGACGACGCCTTCGCTGCCGGATTCCTTGTGTTCCTCGTAGGTCTCCAGTTTGTCGTTGGGATCGATCGCGGTGCTGACCCAGCGCAGGGCTGGCAGGTTCGGGGGAATCACCATGATCAAGCCGGAGAAGCGATCGATGTAGCGGCGCTGGCGGAGGTCGTTGCCTTTGACTTCGAGGAGGTCGAAGGCGTGGAGCGTGTCGCCGACGGCCTCGCCGTCGATGAGGACGTCGAAGGGGATGTGTTCGACGGCTTCTCGGATGGTGTCCGGGATCGCGACGATGAGTCCCCGGCGGTTGATGCCGATGATCTCCTCTCCCTGCTTGCGGACCATCAGGCGGCGACCGTCGTGCTTCTGTTGGAGGCAATGGGTCGTGCCGGTGATGAGACGTGGGAGTTGATCTTCGTCGACCGGGTTGAGGAGTTGGCAGCGAATGCCGGTGTCGCGGCCTTCGTTGCCGGTTTGTTGGTAGGGCGTGCCGTCTTGGGCGGGCGTGTAGCCTTTGGCGAGTTTGGAGGCGACGAGCTTGGCGTGGATGCTCTGGGCTTTTTCGAGGGTTACAGGGGTTTGGGTCTTGGTGCCGGTGGTCAGGGTTTGGCCCCGGCGACCGTAGGCGTAGGTGACGATGTGACCGTCAGCTTTGGGCTCAATGGATGCTTGGTAGACTTTATCGGAGTTACCTTGGCGATAGTACAGGTTGGTTTGCATGTTGGTTGTTGTTGTGGGGTTGTTGTTGGTTTGGGGTTGGGGTGGAATCGAGGAACACGCCTATTCAGTTTTCCTGAACATGTGTGTCGGGAGAGGTGGATTAATCTTGCAAAACGTCGGGTAATGCTTACAACTGCCGACGTTTCGTGAGAGGTGATTGGCATGAGTTTCTGAAGGGGCTCTACGATGGAGCAACGGTGCTGAGGTCGAGGGACCTGGAGCAGCGCGGTCTGGCGCGTTCCCGAATTCGGGAGGCCATGGATGCGGGAGGGATTGAGCGGGTCGGTAGAGGCCTATATGCGCTCAGTGGAGCCGAGCCGTCGGAGCACCATTCGCTAGTCCAGGTGGTAAAACGGGTGCCCCACGCGGCGATCTGTCTGCTGAGTGCGCTGCGCTTCCATGACCTCACTTCTCAAAACCCTCACGAAGTCTGGATCGCGATTGGCCCCAAGGATCGTAGACCAACGCTGGACTATCCTCCGCTCAAGGTGGTTCGTTATGGTGATGAGCGCTTTGAAATCGGACTGGAAGATCATCAGGTGGAAGGCACGCGTGTCCGGGTCTATTCGGTCGCGAGGACGATCGTTGATCTCTTCAGTTACAGGAACAAAGTCGGACTGGATGTGGCCCTTGAAGCTCTCAGTGAAGGATGGAAATCACGGAGATTCACACTCGCTGAAATCAACCGTATCGCAGGACTTTGCAGGATGCGCACGGTCATGAAACCCTATCTGGAATCCCTAACGATATGAAGCCCGAAGGACTAATCGAATCGATTCGCCAGCGATTGCTGAACCTCTCACGCGCGAATGGAGAGGCCTTCGATTTCGTTCTCGCACGCTATGGTGTCGAACGCTTTCTCTACCGCTTGAGCGTCTCGGAACATGCCAATCAGTATGTTCTCAAAGGCTCAATGCTATTTCATGTGTGGAACCGTAAAATGCACAGGCCCACGCGCGACCTAGATCTGCTGGGTGCCGGGCCTGCGGATTTGGACTCGGTGCGGATGTCGATACTCGACGTGCTGCGGACCGATGTTGCAGATGACGGACTTTGGTTCGATGAGTCATCACTGGTCGTCGAGCCCATTCGTGAAGACATGGCCTATGGGGGCGTTCGGGCGAAGTTTCGGGCCAAGCTCGGAAATGTCAGGATCCCGGTGCAGGTGGATGTTGGATTCGGGGACGCGGTGGTGCCAGGTCCGGAAACCCGGGAGTTTCCCTCATTGCTATCCGGTCTGCCGAGTTCATCTATGCGGACCTATCCGGTCTGCACTGTAGTCGCCGAGAAGTTTGAAGCACTGGTCCGGCTGGACGCGCAAAACACCCGGATGAAGGACTTCTTCGATCTGGAGCTCTTGTTGAAATCTGATCCTCCTAACAGGGAACTGCTGTCGAACGCCATTCGAGCCACGTTCAAGCGGAGGGGCTCAGAACTTCCCGCTGACGTACCAACGGGACTCACCGACGAATTCGCCCGAGACAAGCAGATGATATGGAATGCTTTTCTGAGGAAAAATAGTCTGACATCCGATGATCTATCAATGGTGGCAGCGAAGATCCGAAACGCATTGGAGTGGATCTGGAAAGAGGAAGGACCGCCACACGGTGATGTGTGACGGCCCTGATGGTGCCCGGGGGCTCAGTGGCGGATCAGCTTGTCGGCTTCGATCCACTCAGTCGGGTGATGCTCGAATCCCGGGATGCGGGTGAGCACGAGCACGCGGTGGCTGTCCTTGGGGGCTTCGATGACGGTGCGCTCGAAGTCGTCGTCGCCGGGATCCTGCCAGTCGGGATGGATCCGCACCCGGTCGCCGACTTGCAGGGGGACGTCGGGCGGCAGGCTCATGGCCTGCTTAGTTCAGGGAACGACTTCGAGCGGCGGGGCGCGACGTGCGTGTCGTTTGGCTTGCTGCTTCTCTTGCCCGGCCCTTTGCCCAGTGGCGGAGGGCGGCGATTTTGCCGTCCATCAGTTGGGCGAGCGGGACGGTGCGGGCGATCGCTTCGAGGATCTCCTTCCCTTCTGGTTCTTTGCCTTCGACGTAGGCTTCGTGCATGGCGTCGATGAAGACGGCTTCGATTTCAGCACCGGTGAATTGCTCGCAGGCACGGGCCAAGACGACGGTGTCGTAGTCGCGTGGTTTGCGGCCGTGGCGGGCGATGACGATGTCCCATATCTGCGCACGCTCCCGGGCGTCGGGGAGATCGACGAAGAACATTTCGTCGAAGCGACCTTTGCGCAGGAACTCGGGTGGGAGCTGGCTGATGTCGTTGGCGGTGGCGACGACGAAGACGGCTTTCTGTTTTTCCTGCATCCATGACAGGAAGCTGCCGAAGACGCGGGAGGAGGTGCCGCCGTCGGTGCTGCCGCTCGACTTGCTGCCGGAGAAGCCCTTTTCGATTTCATCGATCCATAGGACGC
>CAZVMS010000309.1:0-3026 GCA_964628795.1 uncultured Haloferula sp.
TCCATGGGGTGGGTCTCCACCGCAGCCGTTTTTCGAGGCCCGATGTTGTAAAATCAAGGGTTCCAGCGCCTCAGATGGGCGAAATTTGGCGATTTTTGAATCTAACAGCGAAAGTCGGGGTAACGGGTGGATTGGTCGCCCGCAGATGTGCCGCCCCTTCAGGGCTGAGTAGTGTGAATGGCCGTGACCCAGGGCGTTGCCTTGGGCTGGTATGTTTCGCCCCGTTGGGGCTGAAGAATTGGTGATGCTCTGCCCATTCGTCACTCGACATTCGGATTTCGTCATTCATCCCACCACCTCCTCAACGTCTTCACCCAACTCCGCAAGAATACCGCGAAGGTCTTCCATGATCGCTTCCATTTCCTCCATGGCGGTGGTGGCGAGGACGGCGGGTTCGGGGAGGTCGGTGCTGGATTCGGCTTTGTCGTCCTTGAGCCAGGAGATGTCGAGCGAGTCGTCGAGCTCGGCGATCCACTGGCGGGTGAACTTGCGGAAGCGGCGGGTTTCGCCGCTGTCCTTGCGTTTTTTCAGCGCGGCGGGGTTGCCTTGCGGGTCTTTGCCAAAGGCTTTTTCGAAGTCGGCAAAGTGTTCGCGGGTCAGCGGGGTGCGTTTGCCGAATTGCGGCATGTTGGCGCGGAGGTCATAGACCCAGACTTCCTTGGTGTTGCCTTTGTCGGTCTTGCCACGGGTGAAGAAGAGGACGTTGGTTTTCACGCCTTGGGCGTAGAAGATGCCGGTGGGCAGGCGGAGGATGGTGTGGAGGTTGCACTTGTCCATCAGGTCGCGGCGGATGTCTTTGCCGATGCCGGATTCGAAGAGGACGTTGTCCGGCAGGACAACGGCGGCGCGTCCGCCGGGCAGGAGGTAGCGGTAGATGTGCTGGAGGAAGCAGAATTGTTTGTTGCTGGTGGGGAAGGTGAAGTCGCTGCGGGTAGGGAGTCCGCCGCGCTTCTTGGTGCCGAAGGGTGGATTGGTGAGCATGAGGGAGGCCTTGGGCAGGGCCGTGCCATCTTCGGAGAGGGTGTCGCCGTATTGGATGCCGGACTCGATGCCGTGGAGCATGAGGTTCATGAGGGCGAGGCGGTGGGTGTCCTGCACGTGCTCCATGCCGCAGAAGGTGTTTTGCCGGTATTTCTTCTGCTGCTTTTCGGTGAGGGAATCGAAGTCGTTGTGCTCGCGGAGGTAGTGATTGGCGAAGATTTCCTTCACGAGCCGGGAGCCTTCGCCGCCGAGGTGGATGAGGGCGAGCTTGTAGAACTGGAGTCGGTCGGGAGCGGATTGGGCTTCGAGGTCGGCCCAGCGGTAGCCCTCCGGGATCTGGTCCTAGGTGCCGGTTTCCTCGGCCATCTTGAGGAAGAGGATGTAGGTGAGCTCGGTGACGTAGTGGTGGTAGGTCACGCCGTCGTCTTTGAGGACGTTGCAGAGGTTCCAGAGTTTTTGGACGATGTCGTGGGTCATGGTGGGGAAAAGCTGAAATGCTGAAAACTGAAAGCTGAAATGAAGAATGGGAGAGAATGGAACCGCAGATGGACGCGGATTCACGCAGATGGAGGAGAGGGTGGGAAGCAGTGAGCAGAAGATTTTGGAGAGGGGCGTGGGACAGGGGTGGAGTCAGGGGCCGGAAAGGATCTGGATGAGGGGGAGGTTGAGGTAGTAGTTGGTGCGGCCGATCTTGCGCTTTTCAAGGAAACCGGCGGCGGCGAGCTCGTCGAGGTAGCGGGTGGCGGTGACGCGGGTGACGCCGAGGTCTTTCTGAATGAAGGCGATCTTGGTGTAGGGGTGGGTGAAGAGGTTGTTGATGAGGTCCTGGCTGTAGAATTTGAAGCGGTCGCGGATGCGGTGCTTGGCCTCCATGAAGGCATCGCGGATCAGGGCGACGGTGCGGGTGGTGTCGCGGGCGGTGCTCTCGACGGCGGCGAGCATGTAGAGGACCCAGTCTTCCCAAGCGCCTTCCTCGCGGACGGCTTGGAGGAGGCGGTAGTAGTCGGCCTTCGTGCGGACGATGTGGCGGCTGAGGTAGAGGACGGGGACGTTCAGGAGGTCTTCCTTCACCAGGTAGAGCACGTTGAGGATGCGGCCGGTGCGGCCGGTGCGGCCATTGCCATCGTAGAAAGGGTGGATGCTCTCAAACTGGTGGTGAATGAGGGCCATGCGGACGAGGGGGTCGGCTCCGAAAGGGGGATCGGCATGGATGAAGGCTTCGAGCTCGGCCATGAGGGTTTCAATCTCCGGACCGCTCTGAGGTGGCGTGTAAACGATTTCTCCGGCGTTGTTCTTGAGTGTGGTGCCGGGGACCTTGCGGAAGCCTGCTTGGTTTTCCTCCAGCTCGGCCTGAATGGCGAGGATCTGGTTGTTGGTGAGCAGACCCGTTTCCCGGACGCTCTGGTAGCCGGTCCAGAGAGCCTGGCGGTATCGGAGGACCTCCTTGGTGGCGGCATTGACGGCTTCGTCGTCGGATTCCCGCTGGTAGAGCTGGTCGTGGGTGGTGACGATGTTCTCGATCTCCGAGCTGTCCTTGGCCTCCTGAAGGGTGAGGGTATTGATGAGGATGCCCTGCTGGGGGATGCTGCCGACGGCTCCCTTCAGCTCGGCCAAGGCTCTGCCAGCGGAAGCCACTGCCTTGAGAATGGCGGTGGTTTCAAAGCGGGAGGGGTCGAGATTTTTGAGATCGGAGAGCATAAGCGCGGGTGATTTGCATAGAAATCAGTTTTTTTTATGCAGGTCGAGGGCGATATGTTCAATTTTTGGAAGTTTGTATTCGCATGTCGTCACCCGTGAACTGAGTTTTAAGTGTCTGAGTTTTAAGTGTCTGTCCCTTTAAAAAGGAATGGATCGGTGTGGAAAACTCAGGCGGGAGATTGCCGTTGCCTGGTAGCTCCCGGCGACGGCAACGGCCCTTCATGGATTCGCGCGGCTCCGGGAGCTTCGATTTCAGATCCAGTGGTGGCGCTCGAAATACCTCCGTACAGGGCCATTTAATCCTTGTTCCAGACTGCCACGAGCCGAAAAAATTTTTCATGGCCCGA
>CAZVMS010000310.1:0-9581 GCA_964628795.1 uncultured Haloferula sp.
ATTTGCTGAGTGAAATTAAGTTATTGAATTACAACATGTTGAGTCACACCTTTTCAAGGTATTTATTTTATTTTCAATGAATGATTCATACGCAGGCTGCGACGTGTTTTCGGCCGGTCAGCGGCTTTTCGAATAGGGTCAAGCTAAGTCGGCTTGAGGTGCCTCCGGCAGAGTCGGTTTTTTTTGAGGAAGGGGATGAGTTGTGGGATTTGATGGGCGCAATTGCGATCGAGCGATGGGTGCCCGACGACCCGGCGAAGCGGGGTAAGCGTGATCCGGGGAAGAGAGTGCAGGGGACGTTCGCTGGAGAATGGCTGGTTTGGAATGCTCGGTCCAAGAGAGTCGTTGGCCGGGGGAGTTGGGTAGAATTGAAGGCGATCGATAGGCAGCTCGTGGACAGGCAAGTGCGATCGACAGTGGCGATTGAGAAGAATGGTCGGGTCGAGGGAACGATCGTGACGGTTTGTGGATCTGGAGAACGAGCTGAAGGGCAAGAAGGAAAGCTGATGGCGAAAGTCGCTCCGAATTTGTTTTGGTATCAAAGGCTGACAGATCTGTCCTACGAGGTTAAGTTCGACAGGGGAGACGGTAGGATCACTGAAGTTAAATCAGACGCATCAATTCCCCTCGGGAAGGGAATTTCTTTGGCCGAGTGGCAGGAAAATGGAGATCACTACGAGCTCAGCGGGACGTTTGAGCCAGTCAGTGAGGATGGAGTTTCAATGAGATTGGTAAGGCAACGTGAAGTCAACGGTAAGGCGGATGATCTAGAAGAGATAGGTATCGACTACGACGCGTTTGATGGCAGGACGCTAAAGAACGGTTTGCAGGTTGGGGTGTTTTCGGTGCCCCCAGATTTCACCTATGGGACTATGAAAAAGCGTCCTCGCTCGGTATTCAGCTTCCCTCGGGAATTAGAAGAGCTGTCGAGCGGGCTTTACGAAGATGCGTCAAACCCTCTCGAAGCGAATGGCGTCAAATTTGATTCGATTGGATCGATGGCTTTGTGGGATCAATCAAGTGCGGCCCTGATCGCCATAAACGATCCGGTGAACCTGGCGATCATCGAGGCGATCGTTGAAAGCGTTCAAGATCTCGCCCCCGCTCAGGTGAGGTGCAAAATGAAATGGGGTGGTCAGTCGGGGGAGTTGCTGATGTGGTCGGGAGGAAAGGGGACGATCCGTCATCTCCGTAGCGAGGTGATTGAAACAGATTTGGGAATCGCTCTTAACGTGGCTTCGGATGACCGTGAGGTAGAGTTGTCGTTTTCACTGAAAGTGCCGGGCCAAGGCGTTTCTCTGAGTTCTTCCGCGACCATGCTCGATGGGGAATCGTTGCTCGTAGGAGAGTTTGGGAAAGAGGGGGAGGTGCTTGGTGTGACGATTGAGTGCGAAGTGATTTGCGAAGTGATTTGCGATGAAGGGTGATGAAGGGTGATGAAGGGTGATGAAGGGTGATGAAGGGTGATGAAGGGTGATGAAGGGTGATGAAGGGTGATGAAGGGTGATGAAGGGGGTTTTGATTTTTTGATGCAATGAAAGTGATCTTTGTTTGGCTTCTTCTCATCGCTGCTGCGTGTGCCGATCCAGTCGTGGGATGGCGGGTGCCGATTGAAAGGTTCGTTCCGGGAGGTTTGGGAAACGAGTTGGTCGGGAAACTGGATAAGGCCCCGGAGCAGTTGGCCTTCTTCGAAGCGGGCGATGAATTGTGGGACGTGAAGGCGGCTGTTGGGGTGCTCTTGCTGAAAGATGTTAGTGATCAGTATTTTTCCGATTTTAGGTTCTCTGATAGGGTGGTCGTCGACGAGCTGTGGGGTGGTTGGGCGGTGTGGAACGCGCGGTCGGAGATGCTTGTGCTGAAAGGGAATGTCGGAGTGATCATTTGGGCGGATACCAAGGTACTGCCACGTGGTCAGGAGCCGATGATTCGGACGAGATTGGAGCTCAGGGAGTCGGCGAGCCCGAACAAGTCAAAGGCTCATGTCTCAGTGGTGGGCGCTGGAGGTGCGACCTCCATGGTCGAATCGAATGACATTCGCTTGGAAGTGATCTCAAACTCGGATGGAAGAATGAACTACGGAGTGGATTATTCGGTGAAGGCGGAGCTGAAGATGCCAGGGGGGAGTAGTGAGCGAGTGACGACTGAATTTACTTCGAGGAATGGCGAGGCGATCTGCATTGCTTCACGAAAAAAGGCGGCAGCCGGGTGGGAGATGTGGCTTAAGAGCGAAGTAGTGACGGGATGGGGAACTCCAGTTTGGGATGTCCGTTGGATTGAGAAAGAGGGACAGCTCACGCGATTGAAGGGAGAGCAGCCCTACGCGGATTTTGAGTTTGGGAAAGTTCTCGAGAACAAGGAAATGAGAGTGGGCATTTTTGCGGCTCCTGCTGATTTCATTTCCAGAATTTCTGAGGGTGATGGTGTGGGTTACGGGGAGATTGATCCTTTCGCGGGTCCCGAAAAAATGAGGATGCTAAGGGAAAAGGCCCGGATGAAGTTTCCCAAGTCGATGAGGTCGTTTGATTGGGGAGGGTGGATGGATGTATCCCAAGCGCTGCGCTCAAATGGTGTTCGCTTTGAATTGCCGGGTGCCGGTGCGGGCTTCGATAAAGAATGCGGATTGTTGGTCGTCGTGAGCAATGAACATGATCTGGATATGGTGGAAACGATTCTGATGTCGTTATGCAGTCTTCCGCCGATGCCGATTCGGACGACGCTACGGGTTGGAGATGACCAATGGAGTGTCATTTCCTGCTCGGGCGGGAAAGGGCTCGTGGAACATACGTTGAAAGGGAAAGCGATGAGCCGTTTTGACGTGACACCAAGTCTGGTGCCCGATTGGAAGTCTGCGGATCTGGAAGTGAGCGGGGTTTTTAAGGATGAGGAGAAGACCCTGTCGAAAGTCACGGCGAAGGCCGGTCAAGAGGTAGAGGTGGGAAAGGTCAGTATTGATGGAAGGCAGGCGGTGCTGACCGCTGAGGTGGAGGTTTTGAGAGATTGAGCACTACGATTTCGGGGGCTGTCCGACTCCGGAGCTTGCAAGCTGCGAGAATCAGGCTCATGTGGAGGACGTATGTTGCGCTGCTTGATTGCTGTGATGAGTTTGTGGGTGTCGATGGCCTTCGGTCAGACCTTCAGGCCGACGAATGAGAAGCCGCCGATGCCGGCTCGGGAGTTCCGGGGGGCTTGGGTGGCGGTGGTGCATAATATCGATTGGCCAAGCGCGAAGGGGCTGGGGGCGGGGACGCAGATGGCGGAGGCGCGGGCGATTTTGGATCGGATGGCTTCGCTGAATATGAATGCGGTGATCCTACAGGTGCGGCCGCATTGCGATGCGGTGTATGCGTCGTCGCGGGAGCCGTGGAGCCCGTGGCTATCGGGGACGATGGGCAAGTCGCCGGGCTATGATCCGCTGAAGTTCTGGATCGATGAGGCGCACAAGCGCGGGATCGAGGTGCATGCCTGGTTCAATCCGTTTCGGGCGCTTTCGAATGCGAGCCATCCGACGAGTTCGAAGCATGTGTGTCGGGCGTCGCCTCACATTACCAAGCGCTATGGAAACCTCGTGTGGTGCGATCCGGCGGAGAAGGAAACGCGGGAGCGGGCGCTTTCGGCGATTCTGGATGTGGTGCGGCGCTACGATGTGGATGGGGTGCATCTGGATGACTATTTTTATCCGTATCCGGAGGGCGGGAAGGCGTTTCCCGATGGGCGGAGTCCAAGCCAGCGGCGGGCGATTGTGGATGGCTTCGTGAAGGATCTGTATTCGCAAGTGAAGGGGGCGAAGCGCTGGGTGCGGGTCGGGATTTCACCCTTCGGGATCTGGCGGCCGGGGGTGCCGAGTGGCATTGAGGCGGGGATTGATTCCTACGAGCAGCTCGGGGCGGATGCGCGGAAGTGGTTGGCAAATGACTGGGTGGATTACCTGGCGCCGCAGCTTTATTGGCGCGATCAGCCGAGGAAGCAGAGTTTTTCGGCGCTGCTTTCGTGGTGGCGGCAGCAGGGAAGTCGGCCGGTTTGGCCGGGGATCGCGACTTCGCGGATTGGGAGCTCGGATGATCCGGGGCGGCCGGCGAGCGAGATCACCAAGCAGGTCGGACTGAGCCGGACGATCGGGAAGAACTGGGTGGGCCACATTCACTGGAGCATGAAGGGGCTGATGGAGAATCGCGGGGGGATAGGGACGATGCTTTCGAAGAGCGGCTATGCGGAGCCATCGCTGGTGCCGCCGATGCCGTGGCTGAGCAAGGCGGCTCCGGCGAGGCCGGTGGCGCAGGCGGCGGGAAATGGTAGCAAGTTGGATGTCCGCTGGAAGGCGGGGGACTCGAGTACGGCGAAATATGCGGTGATGGGGCGTTTTGGGAACAAATGGCACATGCTGCGGGTCGTGCCGGGTCGCTCGGCGGGGGTGGATTTGCCAAATGGCTCGAAGGGCATGCCGGATGCCATCTCGGTGAGTGCGGTGGATCGCTATGGGAATATCAGTGCGCCGGTGGTGCTGGCGAAGTAGAGGAGAACTCCAAGAGGCCAAGGTCGCCAAGTTTTTGGGATGGTGGATCGTCGCGTAAAAGGCTTCGCCTCAGGCGATTCACTTTGGGAGATGGGGCGCGCATGGATTGTGAAATTTGGAGCAATTTGTTGTGATTGGTGGTCAAACTGAGGGAGTAGTGCTAGTTTACAGATGCCATGAAAACGATCGTAGCCGCAGTGGACTTTTCAGACTCGACCCCAGTGGTCATTGACTCAGCCGTGCAGATGGCGGGTGCCTTTGGGGCGCACCTCCATGTGATCCATGTTCTCGAGCCGGAACCGGCCTACACTGCGTATGGATTTACTCCGGATGAATTCCCAGCGATGCATCTTTTCCAAGAAGAAGCGAGGAAACGTGCCTCAACGAGGCTCGAAGAGTTGGCCGCCCCACTTTCGGATGTGACCGTGAAGCTGGTCGAAGGCAGCCCGCTTTTGGGAGTGCTGGATTATGTCAAGGCCTCGCATGCGGATCTGGTGATGCTGGGCACTCACGGGCACGGCATGGTGGCGTCGCTGCTGCTGGGCTCCGTGGCGGAAGGCATGGTCCGGAAAGCGGAGGTGCCGACGATGATTATTCCGGTGAAAAAGAAAGAGTAAGGTTTTATCGGTGAGCACCGACGAGATGCTCGATATCGATTTTTGCGATGGCCTTGGCTTCGAGCTCGGCGCTGCGTTCCTTGGGTTGCTCGGCGACGAGACGCATGGAGGAGGGGATCGATCAGCTCCGAGGCATTTTTTTGGGTCACCGGAATTTATTCGCCTTTCGGTAATAGTCTCAGGTCGGCTTTGCGTACGTCGAGGGTGGTTTCGCCTTTTTTGGCTTCGAAGGCTTTGGTCTCGAGGAGGCGGTCCTCGATGAGGAAGCGGAGGCGGTATTTTTCGCCCGGGGTGACGTCGAGCCTGGGCATGTCATTGAGGTCGGCGGTGCCGGCCTTGGTGGTGAACGAGGCGAGGGATTCGCCGGCTTCGTTGGCCAGGTAGCCGCGGACGACGAGGCGGTTTTGTCCATCGAAGAAACGGATGCCGAGCACTGGCTTCTCGCTTGTGGCCTTGGCGTAGCGCGAGGTGATTTCGACGGCGGCGACGTCATTGCTGCGTTCGGCCCAGATCATCGGGAAACTGAGGCCGTCCTTTTTCCATGAAGTGGCGTAAATGGCGTGGGTGGGCTCGGTGGCGATCGCCTTGGCGGCGTCTGCTGTGAACCAGCCTCGGTTGAGCCCTTTGGCGTTGTATTCGTCGGCTCCGGTGAAGTGCCAGTCGCCGTCCCAGATTTCGACCCAAGTGTGGTTGCCGCGGCCGTTGGTCCACATCGGGGTGCCAACGGCGCGGGCGGGGATGCCGACAGCGCGGCAGACATCGGTGAGGATGATCGAAAGCCCGGTGCAGGTGGCCATGCCTTGCTCGATGGACTCCTTGGGGCTCTGGTTGGTGCGCTTGCGCTTGGTGTTGTAGTGGGTGTTGATGAGCTTGAAGAACTCCTTGTTGAGGATCTGGGTGGCCTCGGTGGCGGTGGTGGCGTCCTTGACCAGCGGCGTGGCTTTCGCGAGGAAATCGGCGCGCCAGGGGTCGCGCGGTTCGTCGAAGACGGCGTAGGGGAGGACGTCGTTGAAAAAGATGTCTTCGGGCACCTGCTTGGCCCAGGGGAAGGTTTCGCGGGCCTTCAGGGCGAGGTCGAGGTTCTCGGTGAGGAACTCGGCGCTGAGGGTTTTCTTGTCGTTCTCGGGCATGTGCTCGACGAGAAAACGGGCGGCCTTTTCGCCGAAGGCACCGTGTTTTTCCTTGGCAGTGGCGATGAAGTCATCAGTCGCGGAGGCGAGCGCGAGGGCGGCGGTGGTGAGCCATAGGGCGAGCACTTTCATAGTGCTTAGAATAGCGCCATTGCCGTGGAGGTCGATCTATTCAATTCGTGTCAGCATTTTCCGTCCCGGAACCGTGGGTCGATTGCGGGAATATCAGGAATGATCGGCCTTCCACTGCCGGATTCGGCGGGGATGACCAGCCTTTGGTATCGTTGAATTTGGACACGCACGGGCATGGCGTGGTGGCGTCGCTGCTGCTGGGTGCCGTGGCGGAGGGCATGGTCCGGAAAGCGGAGGTGCCGACGATGGTCATTCCGGTGAAGAAGAAGGAGTGAGAGTCTTCGGGCTGGGGGGCCTGAAAAGACAATGGAGCAGGCGGCCGCAGCGACGCTGGTGACCGTGCCGGGAAAGACGTGGACTCACCTCAGCAGGATTTCTAGGGGAAGGCTTGTCGCCGCCAGCCAATCCCGGCTACCCCTGTCCTGTCCGCAAGGACCGACCACCCACTCTATGAACACTGGCGAAATCAAATCCAAAGTCGACCGCATCTGGGACACCCTGTGGTCCGGCGGCATCTCCAATCCGCTGACCATCATCGAGTAGCTCGATGCCATCGACATGGCCGATAGCGACACCAAGACCGAGATCGCCGCCAACGGCTACGACCTCTCGCTCAACCGCTACAAGGAAGTCATCCACGAAACCGTCGAGCACGAATCGCCGAAGAAAATCCTCACCCGCCTTGCCAAGCTCGAAGACGAAATCGCGAAGGGGCGGAAGGAACTGGAGGGGTTGTTGGGATGAAATCGCTGCAACTGTGGCCCAATGGGCCAACATTCCTCAGCCCAGCCCAACGGGCTGGGTGCCCACCGTCGGGAGATCGGCGGCCTGAAAGGTCGCGATCCGGGGCGTCGTGGTCCGGCGTGCGACGGTATCGCACCCCGTCGGGGCTCCGGGATCTGACGGACATGGACCCAGGGCGTTGCCGTGGGCTGAGGAATGTTGCGCCGTTGGCGCAGAAAAAATCGTAACGCCCAAAAACTAACCTACCCATGCCCCAATCCCTATCCCGCGTCCTGATCCACCTGGTCTTCAGCACGAAAAACCGTGAACCGGTGATCACGCCGGAAATCCGCACGGAATTGCACCCCTACCTCGCGGGCACCCTCGATAACATCGACTGCCTTTCGCTGCGCGTCGGTGGGGTCGCCGACCATGTGCATCTGTTTTTCGGACTCTCGCGAACCCGCACCATCGCCGAGGTCGTTGAAACGGTGAAAACCAGTTCATCGAAATGGATCAAAACCAAAGGCCCGGAATTCGCCGGTTTCCATTGGCAATCCGGTTACGGCGCGTTCTCCATCAGCCAGTCGGATGCCGACACCGTCGTCAACTACGTGGCCAATCAGGAAAGCCATCACCGGAAGATGACGTTTCAGGATGAGTATCGAAAGTTGTTGGAAAAATATCGCATCAATTACGACGAAAAATATGTCTGGGATTGAATCAACCATCAAATGGCCCAAAGGGCCAACATCCCTCAGCCCGGGGCAGCGCCCTGGGACGGGAACGCCAATAATCCGGCGGCCTGTAGGGCCGCGATACGGGTTCGCGTGGTTCCGCGCGCAACCATATCGCGCACCGTTGGCGCGCGGGATTCCAACGGACGGATACCCAGGGCGCTGCCCTGGGCTGAGGGATTGGGCACCGTTGGCGCGGAAGACGATCACGATGGGGAAATGCAAAATGAATCGCGAAGACGAGATCACCAAGGGAAGAAAAGAACGGGAGGGGTTGTTGGGATGAATCCGCCGCTACCGTGGCCCAACGGGCCAACATCCCTCAGCCCGGGGCAGCGCCCTGGGACGGGAACGCCAATAATCCGGCGGCCTGTAGGGCCGCGATACGGGTTCGAGTGGTTCCGCGTGCAACCGTATCGAGCACCGTTGGCGCGCGGGATTCCAACGGACGGATACCCAGGGCGCTGCCCTGGGCTGAGGAATTGGGCGCCGTTGGCGCGGAAGAACATCACGATGATCAATAGGGAAATGATCCATGGATGGGACGAACTGGAGGGGGTGTTGAAATGAAGACGGTTATGGAAAACTACAGCGATCGGCGAGGTTGTGGAGCGAGCACAAACGTGGAATCCATCGCGATCTCCAGTTGATGGAGTTTTCGAATACATCGACCTCAGTGCGGTTGATCAGGCCGCAAAAGTGATCATTAGTGCAAGGGAATTACCATGCAGTGAAGCTCCAAGTCGTGCACGGCAGCTTGTTCAAAGTGCCGACATTCTCGTTTCGACAGTGCGCCCAAATCTGAATGGCGTCGCAAGTGTGCCGGGGCAATTGGATGGAGCAACGGCTTACACAGGCTTTTGTGTGTTGAGGGCCAGTAAACGAAGGCGAGCAGTGCCTACTTATTTCATTGGGTAAAATCGCCCGCGTTCATAGCTGACATGGTGAGCAAGGCGACAGGTGCCAGCTACCCGGCAGTTTCCGACCGCATCATTTTCGAATCACAAATCCCCCTCCCTCCCCTCGCCGAGCAGAAGCGGATCGCGGGCATTCTGGACGCGGCGGACGCCTTGCGCACCAAGCGCCGCGAGTCCCTCGCCCAACTCGACTCCCTCCTCCAATCCACCTTCCTGGCTCTCTTCGGCGATCCGGTGGCGAATCCGATGGGGTGGGAGGTGGCGACCATGGGCTCTCAGCTCAAGGTTATGGGGGAGATACGCATTTAAATCCGAAGACTTCCAAGAGAGCGGTTTGCCAGTCATCCGCATATCTAACCTTAACAAGGATTCGATCGATCTTGATGGCTGCGCCAGAATCCCGAAAGCCAAGATTGGAAAAGGTGAGAAGTTTCGCATCATCGCGGGAGACACCCTTATCGCAATGTCGGGGGCGACAACAGGAAAGCTCGGACTCGTGCCGGATGATTTGAACGATGAATGGTATCTCAATCAGCGAGTTGGAGCCTTTCGGGTTCCTGGAAATACTCGAATTCAGCGTGAATACCTTAGGTCTCTTCTTGCGTCGCCTTTCTATCAACGGCACGTCCTAAATCTTGCTGGTGGGGCGGCACAACCAAACATCAGTGGTAAGCAGCTAGACCCTATTCGAAAAGCCGCTGACCGGCCGAAAACACGTCGCAGCCTGCGTATGAATCATTCATTGAAAATAAAATAAATACCTTGAAAAGGTGTGACTCAACATGTTGTAATTCAACAACTTAATATCACTCAGG
>CAZVMS010000311.1:0-4223 GCA_964628795.1 uncultured Haloferula sp.
AGGGGGTGCCTGATGTGAGGGCCGTCTGGATCAAGCTGCACCACGGGCCAGACGCCCGAGTCTGATTGGAACCGCCCTGTACGGAGCCGTACGCAGGGTGGTGTGGGACCGGGGAGCTAACTACTCCCCGGGACCCGATTCTGCTAGCCTTTTCTATGGGTGGATGGACTGCAGCTTACTTGGTTTGCCAGTATCAGGATCAACCGAAAACTCTAGTTGAAGATTCTTCGGCGATACAATCCTAATGACGTATACGTTCCTTTCTTTATCAAAGCTACTCGTCCCAAATTCAATCTTATCGATGTTTACTCCATCGAAAAATCGCTTAATGCTCTCGATTGAAGCGGCATGCCGCTTAACGCCTGACTTCTCGGGCGAAATGATGCGCTCCGACGCTTCTTCCGGTCTGTTTTGCTTGACGAGGAGAACAATCTCTCGCGTCTTCATTTGGAGGTTTTTGACTTCGGCTTCCTTGACCTCCTCCGCTTGGCATGATGTGAGCGAAAGGACTGTGAAAATGATGTATGTAATAGTCTTCATGGTGGTTTAGAATTTGGTTTTTGATTGTTTGCCTGGGTTTGCCCAATCTTGTGAAGCGTCCCCGGTGGTGCTGTAAGCAGCACGTTCGCAGTATACTTCCTCATCGTCCCCGTAAGGGAATGTGGGAAATGATGTAGCCTTCGTCTTGTCAAATCCGAGTGCTACGTTCGCATCTTCCCAGTCATCTGGAAGTTCATCGAGATCGGTATCCAGCTTGCCATGCCAGATGCCACCAGTTAGCCAATTCTGGTCGACTTGACGGTGAGTCTTCTCGTGGACCAATGTGCATGCGAGAGTATCAATGCCTTTTCGATCTACGGTTAATCCTGCCGACGTGTATTGTTCGTGCCCTGCGGATGCCGGGCCGTGGATCGTATAGTGAGGAGCCGCCGGATCCCCGTTGTATTGCGCGTAGTCCCCAGCTCCTCCTGTTGCGTAACTGTAGGTTCCACTTGTGAGGTCATATCCACTCACAGCAGTTCCCGCCCAGTAAAAATACCAGTTTGGTGTGGTTCCCTCCCCAACTCCTGGATGATTTTTTTCTTCCTTCATGAAGAACACCTCAAACTCCGCCTTCGGAAGAACGTTAATATCGCTGTCGCACTTGAACTCGGCTTCCTTGATGCCAAATTCGGAGTTCAGCGTGGGCAGTGTCGTGTAGGTCGCCTTCGCGATGACATGTTCGCCCGATGCGGTGGACTTGCCGCCGGGGTTGGTAGCGTCCCATGCGAAGGTCGATCCCGCGATGGTCGGCAAAGTATAGACGCAACGATCCGAGAACTTCACTCCGTCATGACCTGTCACACCAGCAGTTCCGGTGGGCTTGACCAAGACCTTCAGGTCAATCGTCAGCACGCCAGGAGCGGCGGCATCGTAGGTGAACTCGTTCTGGCCATCGCCCGCGTCGTCAGGCGAGGTGACAGGCGACTCCTTCGGTGTCACCCACTCAAAAAGTGGGACATAGAGCGTCGCAGTCTTGCCGTCGGCAAAGAAATTGTAGCCCTCGTTGTGGTTGCCCGAAATCCCCTGCGGGTCGTCCAGCACGAGGCATCCTTGCGAGGTGTCTATCGTCAGGACGTAGTCGTAATCGGGATTCGGGTTGGAATCATAATCGGGATCGGTGCCAACGTGAACCAGCGTGACTTCATACTTCGCGCCCTTCGGCAGGTGGAAGGTGTCGGTCTGCGGAACCCCGTAATCCCGATTGGTGCGGAAGCGCTCCGAATGGCCGGAGGTGTCACCCTCAAGCGGAACGAGCTTGACGCGATACTTCTCGGAGTGGCTGCCGCTCGGATCACCGAAGGTGATGTTCACAGGCGCGGTGCCGTTGGGCGGCGGTTGGCTGTCGTTGGGGTCGTTCGGGTTGCTACCTTGATCGTCTTCCGTCTTGTCATCGACTCCATCGCCGTCGGTATCGGGATTGTTCGGGTTAGTTCCCAAACTGCTCTCCTCGGCATTGGTCAGGCCGTCGTTGTCCGGGTCGGCGTTCGCATCATCGGCGGTGCTCGCGGTGCTGGCGTTGTGAACCAGCGCACTGAAGCTCATGGCGACTTCCCAGCCATCCGCCATCGTGTCCATGTCGGTGTCGTGCTGGAGCGGATCCGTCCAGTGGACGGCGAACTCGGCAAGGTTGGTCAGTTCGTCGTAATCGCGATCCTCATTCGCATCGGACGTGCCATTGCCGTCCGTATCCTGAAGCGTGATGCTCAAGCCAAGGTAAACCTCGGCTGGGTCACGCAGCCCATCCCCATCGGTGTCCGGGTCGGCAACGGTCGGATCGGAGCCAAGGCGGAACTCCCAGTAATTGATCAGCGTATCACCGTCGGGATCAAGTGTCGCGTCGGTATCCGCCAGTGGATTGAGTGAGTAGGTGATCTCGAAACCGTCATGCATCCCGTCGCCGTCGCTATCGGCTTCCAAGGGATTGGTGCCATGGGTATTGATCTCAGCGGTATCGGTCAAACCATCGCCGTCGCTGTCGGAGCTGGCCGGATCGGTGCCGTGGACGAAAACCTCGTCCGCATCGCTCAATCCATCGCCGTCGGAGTCCGTTGAAGTCGGATCGGAACCGTAATACCAAACCTCGTCACCGTCGCTGATACCATCGTCATCCGTATCCCAATCATTCGGGTCGGTGTTGCCGTAATATCCGAAAACCTCGTAATCATCCCAAAGACCATCCTCATCGGTATCGTCCTTGAGAGGATTGGTCTGGTAAATGGATACCTCTTCCCAGTTCGTGAGGTAATCGTAGTCGAAATCATCACCGTCGGGATCGGTCGTCGGCTCGTCAGTGAACCAAAGGCGGAAGAAACCCTTGTCCGCCGTGCCATCGACCTCGTAGCTGATGTTCTCGTCATTGCCCGTCTCGATGATTGGCGCCCAAATCCACTTGCGGAGGTGGTCGTTGGGATCGGAAATCTGGACGAAATAGGTCCTGTCCGCATGTCCATACCACCGAAGGAACATGTCCGGGGCAACCTGTATGATCTCGGAGTTCTGCTCCTGCGCCACCGCAGGAGAAACCGCCGCAGTCGCGGCGGCTAAAATGGCAAGAAGACGCGATCTCATCGCTCGCCTCCTTCCTCTTTGAGGTAGCGGCTTCCGCGATGCGGTTTCAGCCAAAAGGTGTGGCTCTGCGGCTGCGGCGGGTGCGCGGCGTGCCAGGCGGCGGCAGCCGCCTGATACTCCTCCCTCGCCTGCCGGATCTGCCCGAGCCTCTCCTTGTGCTTGAGGTAGAAATCGCGGATGGCTGTCAAAGCCTTCAACGCCTCGGCGTCGTTCTCATCGCCCTTCGTGATGGAGAAAGCTCCCTCAATCAGTTCGGGATGCTCGGGCATCCTGAACTCATGACCCGCACGGCGGAATGCTGCCGTGTCGATGTTCGATGCCATGAGGTGAAATGAACTCACCCGCTCGCCCAGCACGATCTCGGGCATGGGTGAAAGCAGCGTCCAATCCCATCCGCACCACGCCTCGAACTGCTTCTCTGTGCGCGGATCGAACCATCTCACATGGCTGATCTGGTGGTCATAGACCGTCGCCCCAAACGAAAGAACGTAATGCGGCTCGCCAATAGGGCCTTGCACAAATGGCTTCGGCTCCGGTGGTGGCGGAATGTCAGGCAAGGTCGAAGCCTCTCCGCGAAGCACGGTGATCTGATGTGTCGGCAATGTCCTTGTGGTCGCCGCCTCAATCTTGATCGCAGGAACCTCCTTCGGCGGTGGCGGTGGGATGAACTCCGTGCTCGGAATCGGAAGCAACTTCTCGGTGTCCTCTTCCGTCTGCGGCTCGTCTTGCGCCTGCAAGGAAAAGCTGCAAAATAAGGAAAACGCGGCGATGACGAAGGGTTTCACGAGCGATATTGATACGCCGGGAACCCTTTGACTACAAGGTGGATGTGGTGACGGAGTCTTCATTTTTTTGCAGAACGTAGAGCGCACGCGCCGCTAGTAGCGGGATCGGAAGTCGCTCTCGGGTTTAGGGTTGTAGTTACAAAAGGGCATCTCAACAGAACGGCTACTAGCGGTTGCGTGGCGCGGCTTGTGTGTGCCCAGCATGGGCACGTTGTAAATGGGGTTCAAGTCCCCTGTAGGAATACCAGAAAAGAAACGAAACTACTACCAGAGGCCAACTCGGGAAGGGCGACCGACTCGGGGAAGGAAGGCTATGGGAAAACTGCG
>CAZVMS010000312.1:0-1767 GCA_964628795.1 uncultured Haloferula sp.
GACCAGGTCGGGCGTGTCCATGGGGTGGGTCTCCACCGCAGCCGTTTTTCGAGGCCCGATGTTGTAAAATCAAGGGTTCCAGCGCCTCAGATGGGCGAAATTTGGCGATTTTTGAATCTAACAGCGAAAGTCGGGTTAATCCTCCACGCCTCAAGTCGCTCAAAGAACCCCACCCGTAGGCGCATCATCCATTTCGAATTCGGCTCCCCAAAGGCCCTCCACCGCGACCTCCAATTCCACGAAATCTAACTCAAAAAATTTCGCTCCCTTTCGTGCGATTTCCTTGTTCCCAACTCTTCCACCAGAACCTCAGCATCGACACCCGATCTGCGATATCCCACCCTCCTCCCATGATCGGCTTCGGCTACGACATCCACCGCTTCAAGGAAGGCCGCCCTCTGATTCTCGGAGGCGTGGAGATTTCGCACACCCACGGGCTCGATGGTCATTCGGATGCCGACGTGCTAAGCCACGCCATTGCCGATGCCATCCTCGGCACCCTCGGCCTACCCGACATCGGCTACTGGTTCCCACCGGGTGATCCCTCCTGCAAGGACATCAACTCACTCAAAATCCTCGAAAAAGCCGCATCCCTCATCCGCGAAAAGGGCCATGAGTTGGTGAACATCGACTCCACCCTCGTCGCCGAGGCCCCCAAGGTGCTCCCTCACCGTGAAGCCATGCAAAAGAACATCGGCAAAGCCCTCGGACTCCCACCCGAGCGCATCGGCATCAAAGCGACAACGAACGAACTCTTAGGTGCGATCGGTCGCCAAGAAGGAATCGCCGCCTTGGCCGTGGCGTTGATCAAATAGGAGGTCGTACGCCCCTGTGCCATCAAGGGTAAAGTGCAGCTCGCCATTCGTTGTACGTGCCCACTAAAAGCCCGACCTCCCATTTGCCTTTGGCAATTCTTCACGGGCACCATGCTTTTCAAATTAGAAGGAGCCAGAGTCCCGGTCCAAAGCCCAACTTCTCACTCCACCGCCCGCACCCTCAGCGCCCGCAGCGAAAACAAACCCGCCGTCGTTTCTTCTATCTTCCGCGCCCCATCTTTACGCTTCGGCCCGAAATGCGCCCGGCGCTCCGCAAACACCCCCTCCACAAAGCTCCGACTCCCAATCGCCACTCCATCGCTGAAATACCGCACCCTGCATCTCAGCAGCTCCGAAAGACTCAGCTGACCTCCTTTCTCCAAAACCTTCTTCGCCTTCTCCTTCGGAATCCCTTCCCGCCCCGAGGAAACCGCAGACTTCTCGACCTCCACGCCTTCTCCAAACAACCAGCAGCGATACCAACCAGCAGCTGTTAGCCCCGACTTCGCTACTTTCTCGCTCCACGAATCAATCGGACGCTCCATCACCCGACATAACCCACGTCGCGCTCTCTTCGAGCCCGCCACTGCCTCCGCATAACCGCACCAACGGTAGTCCTTCGGATCCTTCGCTACGCCCGCCCTAACAGGATTGAGGTCAATATAGGCCGCCATCGTCCGCAGCGCATCGCCATCCTGCACCAACACGCTTTTGTAGCTGTGAATTCCCACCCTCTGGTCGGGTTTTCATGGTGAAATCGACCGAATTTACATCGACACCTTCCAACCAAAAGACAGCAGCAATTCGGCCGAGGACATGATTCTTCTCCTCTCTTCCCGGAACCCTGATACTCTGGATCCTCATGTATCGATTTATTCCCCATGTCGACTTGGCCGGATGCGAGTTCCTGAACTTCCGTGCAGCAGTGCTTTCAGAACCTTGTCCCCATTGC
>CAZVMS010000313.1:0-7857 GCA_964628795.1 uncultured Haloferula sp.
TCACGAGATCCAGGTTTACTACCTGACGCCGGCCACGGATCACGAACCGCGCATGTTCTGGCGCCTCAAGGTCGAGCAATGATTCTGCGCGGGGAAATCCCGGTGCCGACTCAGGGTAGCTCGACATCTCGCCGCGCCTAAGGGGGCCCAACGCCTACTGTTTGCCTAGCCTCTTCCGGCAAGAGAATTTGGAAAATCTGGCTGACAGTTTGGGCGGATCGGTGCTCAATCATCTCGTAATGGCAGTGAGTCGATTATTGGTGAGGGAGCTAGGGGCTTTCGTGGTTTTTCTGCTGGCACCATGGATGGCTTTTCCTGCGGTGGAGGCCGCGACTTACGTGATCCAGCCACCATCTCAGGTGGTGTTTTCAGGGACGATCGCCGGGCAGAGCTGGCAGCCCCAAGATCTGGGTGGCTTGTCGTTTCTGGCTCCACTTTCCGGGGAGATTGATGCGACTTGGGAAGGGGATGAGCTGGTGGTTGGCTTTGCTTCCCTGGTGGTAGGGCAGGGGCTTTGGGCCAGCGGATTTCCGGATGCGGGTTCCGTGTTGGGGGGATTTGGAACGACTCTCAATTTCTCGGGTCGGGTGGATTTGGGTAATGGCTTTGTGGTTGATTCGACCACTTACGATTTTGAAATCTCCATTTTGGCGGGGCGGCTTTTTACATCGGCTTCGAGTGAGAGTCTGACGGTGAGGACGCTTTCCGGGATCTCAAACTATGCGTCTCCGGGGTCTTCCGTCGCTCAGGCGACATCGCTGGCTGGCGGCACGGCAAGTCGGGTGGAGGCGGGTCCGGTGATGCGTGAGGCGAGCGGATCGGGAGAAGAGATTCGCTTTGATCTGACGGTAGCATTTGAAGGGGTGACCAACGTGAGCGGGAATCAGGTTCCGTTTACTCTCGCCTATGCGGGTCCGATCGTGGCGACCTCGGTGCCTGAACCCGGTGTCGGTCTTTTGATTTTTGTGGGAGCTCCGATGCTGATAAGTCGGCGCCGATTTTCCAGGGGATGAGTGGACAGGAGAAAAACGGAAGTCCGCCGGCGCGGACGGGCTTGTTCGAGCCAACGCGTTGGAGCCTCGTGCGCCGTGCGGTGCGTGATCGTGAGGAACTGGGGCAGTGGCTCGGCTTGTATTGGTATCCGCTTTATACTTGGGCGAGGCGCAAGGGTCGTGATCCTGAGGATGCGGCGGATGCGGTTCAGGGATTTCTCGAAAATCTTTGTGCCAAAGGTTTGTTGAAGCAGGCGGACCCTTCGCGCGGGCGCTTGCGTGCGTGGCTTCTCAGCTCGTTTACGAATCATCTTTCCAGCTCTTATGTCCGCGAGCGGCGGGACAAGCGTGGGGGCGGAGCAATGCATATCTCGATCGATTGGCCGGGGGTCGAAGATGCCTTCCTTGCCGATCATGTGGCTGGAAGCGACTCTGCGGCGGCTTATTCCAGGGCATGGGCTTTGACCCTGATGGAGGAGGCGCTTGAGCGGCTTGCCTCCCATTATGAATTGACCGGGCGCGAGAAATTGTTCGAGGCCTTGCTGCCGGCATTGGAGTCTCCACTCAAGGAGACCACCTATGCGGAACTCGCGCCGAAGCTTGGACTGAGTCCGGCGGCTTTGCGGCAGGCCGCGGTAAGATTCCGGCAGCGCTACCGTCGGGAGCTTCTCGATCTTTCCGGCGAGCGGCTCGGGATCACTTGCGAGGCCCAGCTTTCCGCAGAACTTCGCGAGCTCCTTGGGAGTTGATAGAAAAAGAATGTGTCACAAATTTGTGAAGGCATGGTAGGAGATAGAGGATGGCAAGTGATACACCAGATGCCCGACCGCCCGACCTTCGTGGTCTGGATCCGGCGCGTCTGGTCGATGTGCTGGATCCAGTGGAAGCGATCGCACCGGAGTTGCCTGGATGGAAGATTCTAGGGATCGCGGGGCAAGGGGGATTCGGGATCGTGTGGCGGGCGGAGGACGAGGCGGGGGAGCGCTTGGCTGCGATCAAGATCGCCGACGGGAATGATCCGGATACGGTGGAGAGGATTGAGCAGGAGGCGGAGTCATTACGGAATCTGCGCCACCCGAACATCGTGGCCCTGCTGGACAGCGGGACCTTTGAAGACGGTGCGGAGTCGTTGGAGGGTGGCGTGTTCGTGGCGATGGAATTCATCGAAGGCTCGCCGCTATCCGAGGTGATTCCTCATGGCGGGCTAGCGCCGGAGCGGGCATTTGATCTTTTCCGGAAGATCGGTGCGGCCGTCAGCTACGCGCATTCGTGCGGGATTCTTCATCGCGATCTGAAGCCGTCGAACATCCTGTTAGGCGATGACGACGTGTTGAAGGTCGCCGATTTCGGTCTTGCGAGACCGGTGCATCGTAGGGTGCATCAGCTTTCGCTGACGCGAGCTGGATTGGTGGCCGGAACCGCCGAGTATCTGCCACCGGAGGCTTACCGCCGTGGCTATGAACCGGATGTCCGGGGAGATGTCTTCGCGCTTGGGGTGATCCTTTATGAGATGCTGGTCGGGACGCCACCGCGCGGGGCTTGGTCGCCGGCCTCAGAGCGGCTTGGAGTGGATGTGCGGGTGGACTCGATCCTGCGTCGCGCTCTGGAGCCCGACCCATCACGCCGCTGGTCGGGCGTGGCGGAGATGGTCAAGGCGCTCGACGAAGTTCTGGCCAGCCCGCCGCGCTATTCGGGGACGCCTCTGGTTTCTTTTCCGGTGCGGGCAGCGGACGCGGCTTGGACGGTGCTCGGGATTTTCCTGTTTCTTGGGAGTATCAGTGCGGTGCTGCATGTGAGAGGTGCGCGAGTGGGGCTGCCGATGGATTTGATTGGGGATCACGGTCGTCTAACAGGTGGCTTCCAGGCGCTGTTTGCTTTGCTGTTGGCGAGTCTGCCGCTGAGCCTTTGGCAGCTTGTCCGGCTCCGGCGATTTCGGGCGATCCCGCTTCGTGAGGCGCTGCCATCTCCTTTCGGTCTCCGCCTCGGGACCGGCCGGATGGCGGCGGTGCTGGTGGCGATCGGGCAGTTTGTGTGTGTCGCGGTGCCGGTTTTTTTCGTCGGCGGTCTTCACGCATTAACCAATCACAACTGGCTGAAAGCGGACGATCCGCCATGGATTCACGGGCTCGCTTTGACTCGATGGGGCGGCGAGGAAATGGTTTCCCCATGGCAATGGGCGAAGCCTGGAGAGAATTTTTGGTTGAGGGAACTCTATGGGGTTCCTGGTCACCCGCTGACACGCGAATTGGATCGCATTGATTTCGAGCCCGGATGGATCCCGGCGGTCATGGTGTTGGCGGCACTGCTTCTTTTGACGGTCATCGTGGTGACGCTTTTCCGCACTGCAGCGACCTGGCTACTCTCCGGACGGCTGGGGCACACGGGTTTGATTCTGGTTTCCTGCGGTCTAATGGTTGCTTTGATGATGGCAATCAGTGCGGGCGAGAAACGGGGGGCTGATCAAGTACGGCGTCTTGGTTTTAGCCACTCCCATGCGGAAGAGGTTTTCATGAGAAGGATCAACGATCATGCGTTTTCGCTGCTGGAGGGCGCTGGTAGGCCAAATGATGGGTTTTCGAATGACAGGCTTCAGCTCTACGCGCCGGAGGTTGATTTTCGAACTTATGGATCGATTCCTCGCGGCGAGATTCCACTGAGGCTTGCCGAGGAAGCCAGGGAGCTGGGAGTGATCGAGATCCAAAACCCTGATCGAGGCAGGAGGTGGGAGATAGAAGCGGAGCGGTTCAAGTTGCTTGTGGGAGGGATCGTCGTTCGAGAGGAAGGGGGAGCTTCAATGAAATCTTCGGCCACGATTATGGTCATCGATATGGAGGGCAATCTTGCGGTCGGCGGCGAAGCGGAGATTACCCGAGAGCGCGTCGAGCGGATCCCGCTTTACGAAGTCGAGACCCGTGTCGCGACGCTTGGCGAGGTGGAGGAGTGGGTTTCGGGGTTTCTTGAAGCACTCCGGCAGCCTGCTCCGAAATTGGGGCTTTCCGGGTTCTTCATGCCCTATCAGCTGGATTTCAAGGAGGATGTCGATGGGAATATGCGAGCTCAGAGCGAGCATGCCTGCACCGTTCTTGTCAGCAGTTTGCAGGAGGCTCCGGGACCGATGCCAGCCGGTGAGCCTCGGATCATCGGTCCTCTGTCCGGAGGCCGCACGCGGGTGGAGATTCCCGTGCGTGATGTGAGGACAGGTGAAGTGAGCCACTGGGTGGCAGATCTTGTTTTTCACGAGGGAAGCTGGCGTTGTGTGCGTTTCCGCTTCGGGTCTTCATAGGAGGAGAAGGGAAAAAGTGATTTTTCTTCGCGATGGGGTGTCACAAATCCGGAGAAAAAGGGTAAGCCTTGGTGTCAGGGGCTTTCGGCAGTGGCCGCGAGCCGCCTGACCCATTCTTCCCCTCAATTAACGTTCCCGTTGTGCTTTTCCTTTTTTAGGTTGCTCATGACAAGCCGCGCAACGGGGGCGTTTTTTGGGGGGTGGGTGGAGGTAGAGAAAAAAGTGACCCACGGGGTGTCACAAATTCGAATCGAGGCGGTATGCTACTGCGAGAGGCTAATTTTTCCGTGCGAAGCGCGGGTTTTCGCCGACTCGAAGCGTTACGTTTCGGTCGTGAAGCGACCATTGAATTCAATCGAAGAACAATCTTAAGGTCGTTTAAAAAAATCGATCAAACGAAACGAGACAAAGCGCATGAAAATAAACCACTCCCTCCTCGCCATCGCAGCTGCCCTGACTGGGCTCGGATTCGCGGAAACCCACATTGTCAATAATAACGAAACCCATTCGGCAGACTTCCGATCTTTCCAGGAAGCCCACGATGCGGCGGTGGCAGGGGATACTATTATTCTGATGCCGAGTGGGAGGAGTTATGGTGATGTCACGGTTGAAAAACCATTGACGCTTTGGGGAGGACAGAATGTGAGTTCCGGAGCTAGGTCCGAGGTGGGGAATTTGTTGTTGAATGAAACCGCAGCAGGGAGTCTGGCTGAAGGAATTTGGGCGAACGGCGCAGCCACCTTGAACGGGATGAATTGTGTGTTGAAGCGATGCCAGGCTCTGAGTCTGAATATATACCAAGACTCCTGCACCGTTGAGTCATGTCATGTCGGTTTTCTCAAGCACATCGGAGGCGAGGGACCTGTGGGAACAGTGATCAGGAATACCATTTTCAGGGTGAGTTCAAACTCCTTGAATTCTTATCTGCTGGGAAGTCTCACGGTCGATCATTGTTTCATTGATCGGGAACACACAGGCGGGAACTTTAACCATATTTGGGGACGCGCTACCGGAATGGTGAGTAACTCTATTTTGACGGCCGGTTCAATGACAGCTCCCTATACTCTGTCTTTTGATCACTGTCTCTTTTTTGGGAGTATTCCATCCACCAGCAGTAACGGAACTTCTGCACCAAATTCAGCGGATACCTTTGTGGGGCATCCGACTCCGCCAGCCGGGTTTCCTCCAGGTGAGACGAGCCGCTACTATGAACTCAAAGCGGGATCGCCAGCTTTGACTGGCGATGGCTCCGGCGGGCAGCAGGGGATTTTTGGAGGAGAGGCACCCTTTGTGCATGGCTTTCATCCTGCGGTGCCACGAATAACGATGTTTAAGAAACTAAGCTCCAATCCGACCAATGGAATCACCTTCCGGGTGGAAGCGAGCTCGCAGGAGTAAATTTGGAACTTCTCATTTGTTGCGATGAAGGCATTTGTTGTTTTGTTGTTGGCTCTCTCCCGGATGTGGGCGGGGGCGGCCCTGACGCAGGGGGAGTATTTTGTGGATGGTGATCCCGGTTTGGGAAATGGGGTGGCTCTGGCGATTGGGCCGAACGGGGATTTCTCCGGGGAGGTAACGCTTGCTCCGTCGGAGATTGCTTCGCTTCCCGACGGGGTTCATTTTGTGGGTGTTCGTTTCAAGGATGAGGCCGGGAATTGGGGGCTGACCTCCTATCAATCATTCGTGACTCCTTTGCCCGGACAAGCGCTGGTGCAGGGGGAATACTTCATCGATGGAGACCCTGGGGCCGGAAACGGGACGCCCCTTGCCGGGGTTGCGGGCGACGATCACAATGGCGAGTGGACCTTGAGCCAGGGGGAGCTTTCCGCGCTCAGCGACGGGGTTCATTTCGTGGGCGTTCGTTTTCAGGACGATGCCGGAACCTGGGGGCTGACGACATACCAGGCCTTCGTGACGCCGGTGACCCATGGTGATTCGATCGCAGAGATGGAATGGACTTTGTATCAAAACAATGTCGCACTTCAGTCGGGAACCTGGAGTGATGCGACCGGACCGGTGGTGGAAATGGTCCATCGCCTCGTTGAACCGACGGCGGTGGAAAATGTTCCGGTGATTCTCCGGGTGACGCCGATCGGAGCGACGGGAATCGCGGGGATGCCGAGTGATCTGGCAATGGATTACACCTCGTTCCGGCAGGATTTCTTGAACGAGCATTTTACGGTGGCGGAGCAGGGACAGGAATTGGTTTCGGGTGAGACGGCTGATCCGGATGGCGATGGCATGAACAATCGTTTTGAGCGTGCTTTCGGGCTGGATCCACGAGTGGCCGAGCCGGGAGCACGCGGGCAGGTTTTTCAGATGAAGGAGGGTGGGGTTTTGGAATTCGGCACCCCACGAGGGGCGTCGATCTCTGAGGTTGACGGATTTGTCGAGTTGGGGGATTTGCGATTTCAACTGATGGTGAGCGATGACTTGTCAGCCTGGGATCCGGCAGTGTTAGGGACCGACTTCACGCTGCCGTTGCGGGATAATACTCCCACGGTGAACTCGGAGAAGCACCGCGTTCCAATTCTCCGGGAAGGCTCGGCGTCCCGCTTTTTCCAACTCCTTTTGAAAAAATGAATCACTTCTCACAAATCCCTGTTGTTTGCGTTGGTTGGTCAAGATCAAGCGCTTGGCCGTATGCGGTGACGGGAGGTCATTTGTTGCATGGGACTTTTGACAAATAATATTCTTACCATTAACGATAATTATGAATGATAACCTAATTGGATTGACGACCTCTCGAAGCCTCAATTTTTTGTATTTCAGACTTGCGGTACTTTGCTGTCTATTCAATCCAGCCGAGGCGGTTTCTCTTCAGAGTATAAGTGGAGGCCTCGGAAGCGGAACGATTGGCCATCCGGAGCTTGTCTCGGAAGAGGGTGACGAATGGATTGTGTGGCACCGTGGAGGAAGGCTCTACTCGCGGTCGATTGAAGAAGGGATAACGGTCGACTTGACGGAAGCTTTTACGGATCCCAATATTCAAAATAGTAATCCTTCGAGTTGGGGCGAGGGATCCCGGACTTTTGACCCTTCCGACTCGAGATTTGTGGGACGTTATCCGTGGACAGTTGCGAACGGGAATGTCTATTTTCGTGCAAGCGGATCAATCTACTCCGTGCCACTCGATGGAGGTGTCCCCAAGTTGCTTAGTGGTTCACTAAATCCTCCTTCGAGTTTTGTGGTGGATCAGAATACCGGGGATATTTACTTTCGGATTGGGGTGTCGATTTACCGGGGATCAAGAGACGGGGGTGAACCCACTTCCTTGTTTGGTTTTACTCATTTTGCGATCAGCTTCATTTTATCTCCAGAAAGCCAGTTTATTGTTTTCTACGGATATGAACCGGCTGATGCGGGTCAGTTCCTTAACAGGGGGCTTTACTCTGTCAGTTTCTTCGGAGGGACTCCAGTGAGACTGAATAATCCTAATCGAAACACACTACACGACAAAATTTAAGATCGCTTAACAAATGGCAGCTTGGGGTGTAACCTGTTGGTTGTGAAAACAAAAGAAAACAACTCCCAAGCTGCCGGACACACTCTGCACGCACTTCGCGAACTTTTCAAACCCCA
>CAZVMS010000314.1:0-3439 GCA_964628795.1 uncultured Haloferula sp.
CAGACAACAGACAACAGACAACGGACAACGGACAACGGACAACGGACAACGAACCACGGATATTTCCCCTTGAAACGGCGGGCAGTGCCGACATGGTTGAGGCATGATTGAACTCGGCCGCATCACCACGGATCCGGAGAAAATGAACGGGCAGCCGTGCATTCGGAACCTTCGTTTGACGGTGCGCCGGGTGCTCGAGATCGCTGCGCTTTATCCAGACCGCTCGGAGCGCTTGGTGGAATTTCCTGAAATCAGCGATGACGATGTTCGTCAGGCGCTCCATTACGCGGCGCTCCATTTGCCCGACGGAATCTTCCCGCTTGGTCCCGATGCGCTGGTTGCTTGACCAGGGGCTGCCCAGAAGTAAAAATCAGGTATCGCAAGTTGCCGCTTTCCTGACTCTGAATGGTTGCCTTTATCCGTGCCTTTCCGTGTAATCCGTGGTTAATAATTTCCGCGTAAAAGGCTTTGCCTCACGCGATTTTTCAACGATGAGGAAGGCATCAGGACTTGTTCGCTGGGCTTGCCCGGCGGCTGAAGCCGCCGCTCCTTGAATCCTGAATTCACTTTGGGAGATGATGGATGGTGAACTCCTCAATTGGCTTCCGCCGTGGGAAGCATTAGACTCAAAGCATGACCATTTCTGCGATCGTCGAGAATGATACCATTCGTCTTCCGGAGGGAACTCACTTGCCGGACGGTACGCGGGTGACCATCGAAGCCGCCGACTCTCTGGCTGTAGAGAAGGAATCAGGATTGGGGGGCAGATTGAAGCGCTTTGTGGGAGTAGCCGATGATGTTCCTCCTGATTTGGCCCGGAATCTCGACCACTACGTCCATGGACGGGCGAAGCAGCCATGACCGTATTTGCGGATGCATTTTTTTGGATCGCACTGCTGAATCGTCGGGATGAGTACCATGTAGCGGTGAGGAATTTCGCCCTGGAATTCGAGGGGCGAATGGTGACGACTCACTGGGTTCTTGCGGAGGTGGCTGACGCGTTTGCGGGTTCCTCTGCCCGCAACATGATTAAGGTTCTGGTGGAGGAGTTGGAGGAGGACTCTTCGGTTTTGGTGATGGATGGGTGCGCGGAGCTGTTCCACCGAGGACTGGATCTTTATAACGAACGACCCGACATGCACTGGTCGTTGACCGATTGCATTTCCTTCGTGGTGATGACGGATCAGGGCCTGATTGAGGCTCTAACGGGAGATCATCATTTCGCGCAGGCAGGATTTCATCCAGTATTCGGGGATTGAGATCCTAGGCAAACTGCTGGCTGAAAAGCTGTCGCGTAAAAGGCTTCGCCTCACGCGATCCCCGCGTAAAAGGCTTCGCCTCACGCGATCCCCGCGTAAAAGGCTTCGCCTCACGCGATCCCCGCGTAAAAGGCTTCGCCTCACGCGATCGCCTGACTTTGCGGGATGGGAGAACCAAGAACCGGCCTTTGGCCGAAAGAACCGGCTCTTGTAAGCCGCGCTAGAAGGTGCAGTATCCCTCCATGAACAAAGCTTCTGAAATTCAGGACCAGGCGATGAAACTTCCCCAGCGCTCACGCCTCAAATTGGCCGGTGACCTTCTTCGCAGCATCGCTAGTGACACGTCACCTCAGGATCTTCTTGATGAAGCCGCCAGACGCGAGGACGAGCTGGATACTGGCAAGGCCCAAGAACTCGACGAATCTCAGTTCTGGGCTGGCGTCACAAGGCGTCGTCGGCCATGAACCTTCGAATCGGCTTTCATCCGCTTGTTCAGAAGGACTTTAACGAGATCCTCGAATACTACGAAGCGAAAGCCGGCGCTGAAGTTGCAGATCGGTTTGAAACCGAGTTTCAAGCTGCCATTGAAGCGATCAAAGAGGCTCCCAAGCATTTTTCGTTCTATCAGAAGCAACGGCGTTATCGCCGCTTTCTCCTTCCAACCTTCCCTCATCTCATTCTTTACCGTGAATCTGGAACCTACGTGCGGATCATGGTTCTCAAGCACGTGAAACGGGCTCCATCTTTTGGCCTTCGCCGACGCTGAGGAACCGGCTTCCCGCCGATCAGGTGACGATCGGGTCGAGTGTCTGCATCTCGCAACGGGCGTTTGACTCGATGTCGCCGCACCGGCATCTCGCCCTTCGGGCACGTCGTTCCACTCTTGTCCAAACGGCCTACAGGCCTTCGGCCGTTTTCTGTGCACGGGGAGTCATGATTTTTCGAAGGTGAGTTTTGATCTGATGACCAAGCCGATTGTGATTGCCGATGGATGCTGGGTCGGAGCGCAGGCCTTTGTCGGTCCGGGGGTGACGATGGGTGAGGGGAGTCGGTGTTTGGCGGGGGCGGTGGCCGCGTAAAAGGCTGCGCCTCACACGGTTCCCATCGGTGAAATCTGTGGTTGAGGAATATAGAATTCTAACCACGGATTGCACGGATTTACACGGATGAAGGCAGGGAGAAGAAATTGAGGTTCGGGGCATTCAAGAGCTTCCATCTCCCTGTCTTTGGCCGCACAAAGAACGATCCCAAAGGTGCCTGACGATTCCATTCAGGACGGCCTATTGGAAGCATTGGAGATCCGCTTCACTCCGATCCCCGACGGCTTGCGGGACGCCATTGCCACCGTCCACGACCTGAGCCGACTGCGCAGCCTCCACAAAGCGGCCATCCAGGCCGCCACGCTTGAGGAATTTGCCCGCAGTCTGTGATGACTGATTCAAGCTTCGATGATGGGGTGAAATCGATCCGCCCGACCTCCCCGTCCTCGCCGCTGCCATGCACCAGCCTCACGACAAGCTCTTTAAAGCCAGTTTCAGTGATCCGGAAACCACGGCGGGTTTCCTCCGCTCCCAACTGCCTGCGGCCCTGGCTGCCGCCATCGACTGGTGCTCGCTCCGCCTGCAGCCCGGTTCCTTCATCGATTCCCAATTCCGCCAGTCGGAGAGCGACCTCCTGTTTCACGCTCGGGCTGCAGGGCATTCGGTCGCCTTCTACCTGCTCTTCGAACACCAGACCACCGAAGACCGCCATCTCGCCCTGCGCCTGCTGCGCTACATGGTGCGCATCTGGGAAAATCACCTCAAGCAAGATGCCGGCGCAGCTTTACCAGTCATCCTCCCTGTCGTAATCGCCCAGAATGAGCGATCATGGACGCTCATCCCTGATTTCGCCAGTCTGCTGGAAATACCGCCCGGCCTCAATGCTCCCCTGCGGCCCTTCATTCCCGACTTCACCTTCCGCCTCATCCAGCTTGCAGAGATCCCCTTCGACGCCATCGCCGGCACGCCGGCCGGCATCATGACCCTGCGCGTCATGAAGGCTGAGCGGATCGCCGCACTGCTCGACGACTCGGTCTGGGATGAGGTGCTCATGATGCAGCTTCCGCGGGAAACTCTCGAAATGCTCATTCGCTACATGCTCCGCGCTGACATTGACAAAGGCGCCTTTGATCGTAAGGT
>CAZVMS010000315.1:0-31657 GCA_964628795.1 uncultured Haloferula sp.
CCCTGTACGGAGGTATTTCGAGCGCCACCACTGGATCTGAAATCGAAGCTCCCGGAGCCGCGCGAATCCATGAAGGGCCGTTGCCGCCGCCGGGCGCTACCAGGCAATGGCAATCTCCCGCCTGAGTTTTCCACACCGATCCGCCAAGGGCATCGATGGCGGCCGTTTCCGCTCCGCGTGCGGCATCGACGATGAGTGTCCAGCGGGTGGTGGCGAAAAGGGTCGGTGGCGGGTCGGATGGCGGCATGGGCTCATTGGCTTCTACCAGAATTACAGCATATTGTTACGCATGAAATTCCGCGCTTGATGCGGCGGGTGCTCTGGCGGGTAGTGGGCGCGGATGATCCGGTCGTTGAGGGTGGTGGATTTTCGATGCTTTGAGTCGCTGGCGCTGACGGTGCCGGAGGGGGGCGGTGTGTTCACGGGGAACAACGCGCAGGGGAAGACATCCATTCTGGAGGCGGTGTGTCTGATGGTGCGGCTGCATTCGCCGAGGTCGCATCGGATGTCGACGATGGCGCGGGTGGCGGGGACGGGTGGATTTGGGATTGCGGGTGAGGCGTGGGGAATGGAAAGGAGGATACGCTGGGCGAGGCGGACGGGAATGGATTTTGCGGTCGATGGCGAGGATCGGTCGAGCCATGGGAATTATCTGGCGGATGGTGGGCTGCTGGTGTGGATGGGAAATGAGGATCTGGAACTTGTTAGGGGTTCGGGCGAGGTGAGGCGGCGTTATCTTGATTTCATCGGCTCGCAGTTCGAGCCGGGGTATCGTCGGGCTTTGTCGCGATACCGGCGGGCGGTGAAGGCGAAGAATCTTTTGCTCAAGGATGCACGAAATCGTGATGCGGAAATCGAGTCCTATGAGGCGGTGATGCTGGAGTCGGCCAAGCTTCTAACAGAAACGCGGGCGCGGCTGGTGGCGCGGCTGGTTCCGGCGGCGGCGGAGTTTCAATCAGAGATCGCGGGGCGGAGCGAGCAGGTGGAGCTGGAGTATCGTCCGGCGGGTGGTGAGGATCTGGCGGTGGCGCTGGAGCAGGCACGCGAGCGGGAACGGCGGCAGCGGAGCTGTCTGGTCGGACCGCATCGGGATGATCTGCTATTGAAGCTCAATGGTCTGGCGGCGAGCGACTTTGCGAGTGAAGGGCAGCAGCGGACCTTGGCGCTGGCGCTGAAACTGGCGCAGGGTCGGGTGCTGGCCGAGTGTCGGGGGCAGCAGCCGGTGTGGTTGATTGATGATATGTTCGGCGAGCTCGATGTCGCGCGGCGGAATGCGGTGCTGCGGGTGCTGCCGGAGGATGCGCAGAAGTGGATCACGACGACCCACCTTGACTGGCTGGATGCGGCCGGGGGATTGGGCCGGATGGGGACTTTCTCGGTTTCCGAAGGGACGTGTCGGGAGGTCTGATGTGGCTCAGGCGAGGCGCACGCGGTCGAGGCGGAGGGTGCGGGAGGCGTTTCTGAGGAGGCAGTGGCCGGTGGCGAAGATCGGTCCGCCGGGGGTGAGGCGGTAGAGGGAGGTGGGGACGAAACGACGGAAGACTCCTGGAGTTTCACCGCCCTGATAGAAAAGGGGGACAGACTCGTGGATGACGATGGCTTCAAGGAAGCGGGTGGCGATGGGATCGGAAGACTCCTGCACAGGAAAGGTGGGCGCTAGGGGGAGGCGCTTGGTTTCCCGTGCAGGAGCGATCTGGGGAAGGAGGAAAAGGCTGCCGATGAGATGGGCGAAGGAGCGTCGGGTGACTTTCATGGGCCAACCCTGACGTGAGGGGTGGGACATCTACAGGGCTAGGATTCAGTTGGCGCGATTTTTTCCAGTAGATGGCTGGATGGCGAAATGACTGGAAGAGGACGAGCCGTTGAGGCGTAGTGATTTCCGATGAAAAAATCCATGAATCCCATTGTCGCCGGCCTACTGTCGGTTTTCCTTCCGCTCGGACTACTTCATGCCAAAGAGGTTGAGGTTTTCAATGGCAAGGACCTGAGCGGATGGACGGCGAAAGACAAGAAGGCCAAACAGGAGGCTGGCAAATACTGGAAGGTCGTGGATGGTGAGATCCTCGGAGACAATCCCGATAAGAAGAACTCAATCCTGTGGACGGATGAGAAGTTTGGTGATTTCGAGCTGACGCTTGAGTTCAAGACGGAGTCGAAGGATTTTGATTCCGGGGTCTTTGTCCGAGGGGAATCCCATCAAGTGCAGATGGGCATTTCGCGGTCACTGAAGGTCGATCTCACGGGTTGCATTTATGCTCCCGTTGATGGCAAGGGCGGCTATCCGGCGACTTCAGACAAGGTGAAGGAGGTTCACAAGTGGGGCGAGTGGAACACGATCAAGATCGTGGTCGAAGGCAAGCGGATCCGGACTTGGTTGAATGGGGAAGAGTTCGTTGACTACACGGGGATCAAGATTCCAGATAAAGGTCCGATTGGTCTTCAACTCCATCCGGGGGTGCATCAGAAGATGCTGTTTCGGAAGTTGAAGTTGAGCGTTCCGGATTAACGCAGGTCTTTGAAAGGGAATGCCTGTCCTGGAGCTTGCGGATCGAAGTTCGGGTTGCGTGTGGGAAGGTAGGCTTGGGCGACGTTTTCCTTGAGCCACTTCTTGAGCTGGGTATGGAGGGCAGTGGTTAGCTCGGGCTTCTGTGAGGCGAGGTTGCTCTTTTCGTAAGGATCGTTTGCGATGTCGTAGAGTTCGAGGCTGCCGTGCCAGTCCCAGATCAGCTTGTGGTCACCGACGCTGATGGCGGAGTGAGGGGTCAGCGGGGTGCCGTGGTCGGGGTGCTTGACGATGACGTTGAAAGGGTAGTGCCAGATCAAGGTGCGGGCTGGCTGTTCCTTTTCAGGGGCTTGGAGGATTTTGACGATGCTTTGGCCGTCGATGTCTGAAGGCAGTGGATTCCCGGTGAGTTCGGCGAGGGTGGGGAGGAAATCGGTGGCATCGATAACCTGATCGCACCAGGTGCCGCCTTCGAAATGACCGGGCCAGAAGATCATGGTCGGGACGCGGACGCCACCTTCATAGAGGCAGGCTTTTCCACCTTTGAAGGGGTGGTTGTCGGTTGCGGCGGGGTCGGTGTATTCGACGCCGCCGTTGTCCGAAGTGAAGATGAGTATGGTGTTGTTAGAGATGCCGGTTTCGTTGAGGGTTTTGCGGATTTTCCCAAGGGAGGTATCGAGGTGCTTGAGCATCGCGGCGTAGGTCGCGTTGTCGTGTCCGAGGTGCCCGAGTTGCTCTTTCTTGGCGAAGTGGGCGATGTCCTCTGGCGGTGCTTGCAAGGGCGTGTGGACGGCAAAGGGGCAGTAGTAGAGAAGAAAGGGTTTGGCGCTTTTTGGAAGGGCGGCGCGCCCGCGAATAAAGTTGCAGGCTCGTGCTGTTAGATCATCAGTGAGGTAGTTTTCTCCAGTAGGTGGACCGGCTTGGCCGATGCGGTATTCGCCGGGTTGGGTGGCAAAGCTTGGTTTGCGATTGTTCCAGGAGTTCTGCCACTTGAAGTAGGCGGAGCCGCCCATGTCGGCGAAGGCGAGCTCGCGAAATCCGTGGGCCGCGGGTTGGAGAGTGGATACTCCGTGGCCACCAAGATGCCACTTTCCGAGGAAGGCGGCATCATGGGTTTTCAGGACTCGGGGAAGCG
Organism: uncultured Haloferula sp.; assembly: GCA_964628795.1. Lineage (GTDB taxonomy): Bacteria > Verrucomicrobiota > Verrucomicrobiia > Verrucomicrobiales > Akkermansiaceae > Haloferula. The sequence goes on from CAZVMS010000315.1 coordinate 3,639, forward strand.
TCGGGATTTTGGGGTCGAGCGCGGTGTTGGAGCTGGCATTGATCCAAGCTCGAGGGTTTTTGAGTTTGTCCTGATGAGCGAAGGCGTCATGGGGGTTCGCGCCCTCGGGGACTTGCATGCCTTGATTGAAATAGGTTCGGGTATTTGGGGTGGCGGTGGTGAAGCCGAGCCGGGACGCGATGCGACCGCTGAGGATGGCAGCGCGGGTGGGGGAGCAGAGTTGGTTGGCGTAGGATTTGGAAAAGGGAATGCCGTCGGCTGCGAGCTTGTCGAGGTGGGGTGTCTCGTAGAAGAGCTTCTCGGGTGCCTCGCCCGTGAAGTGGCTGGCGAAGGCGTTGATGTCGGTGATGCCGAGATCATCGGCGAGGATGAAGACGATGTTTGGTCTCGTGTTCGCCTTACCTGCGGCCAAGGGGGTCATGGTGGCGAGTAGGATGAAGAGGAATCGCATGGGGACGATGATGGGCTCTGGTCGTTGTGGTTGAAGCAAGAAGGGCTGACCTCTTGAGGCTGGCCTGTGTGTAAATGAACGCAGCTGTGGTTTCCTTAGCCACGGTTCACCACGATGCGGTGAGTGCCGGGAAGAAGGGTTTTAGAAACCGTTGGTGGGTTCTCTGATTTCCAAGGAGAGCTCTGTGGAAGAATGAGCTCTGCGGTGGTGTTCGGAGGAATCGTGGCTTCGTAGATGAGCGAATCATCGGTGTCGCGTTTCCAGCTTACTGAGATCCGCCCGTGTGGGGAGTCGTGATGAGCTTTCACCCAGGAGATGGTTTCGGTTTCGGTGGTCGCGTCCTTTGAGGGGAAATGCGGGTGAAGCAGGATCTTCGAGTAGCCGGGTTCGGCGGGAGCGATGCCGGCGAGGGTCGACATCATCCATTCGGTGACCGCGCCGAACGCATAGTGAGAAAAGGAGTTCATCGCGGCATTCATCTTGCCATCGGCACCTCCGAAGCCGTGCTCTTCGGTGTAGGAATTCCAACGCTCCCAGATGGTAGTGGCTCCGTTTTTGACCTCGTATCCCCATGACGGGAATTTGCGAGACTGCATGAGGCGGACGGCGAGGTCGAGGTTTCCCGTATCGGTGAGAACGGGAAGCAGGGGCTTCGTGCCGAGGAAACCGGTGGTCATGCCGGTGTCTTTCGGGCCTGACTTGGATTGGAGGAGCTTGGCGAGATGAGCTCCGGCCGTTTTGCGCTCCGCGCGGTCTGTTAGAAGGCCGCAGTCGAGGGCGAGGACGTAGGCGGATTGGGATGTTGGAACGATGGTGCCGTCGGGCTGAAGATGATTGGCTCGGAAGTTTTTACGCAGGGTTTCGAGCCAGTCGCGGTATTTCTTTGCTTCATCGTTGAGCGACTGGGCATCGGCCATTTCGGTCATCTGTTTGCAGACGAGGGCGAAGTAGCAGAGGTCGACGTATGCGTGTGGGGTCGGATCATTGACGTTGAGCCAATCGCCCCAAGGCGCTCCGAAGGCTGAGCCTTTCAGTTCGGGGTCGTGCTTTTTGCGGGCCTCCATGAATTTGGTCATGGCTGGCCAGTGATTGACGAAGAAGTCCGGGTTGCCGGTCGCTTTCCAGATCGAGTGAGGAACGATGATGCCGGCGTCTGACCAGGCGGTGCCATGGATGGCACCGCCGTGGCCGAAGGGGTAGGGGGCGTAGCTTGGGTAGTAGCCTTCGGGGGTCATGTCGTCCTCCAGCTCGCGCAGCCACTTTTTGAAGAAGGCGGCGACGTCGGCGTGATAGGCGGCGGAGGTGGCGTAGATCTGGGCGTCACCGGTCCAGCCCATGCGTTCGTCGCGCTGGGGGCAGTCGGTGGGAAGGTCGATCCAGTTGCCGCGCTGGGTCCAGACGGCGTTTTTGTAGACTTGGTTGACGCTTGGATCGGAGCACTCGAAGCCGGAGGAGAATGGCGTGTCGGAGTGCATGACGAGGCCGGTGATCATGTCGGTGCCGGGTGTTTCTGTTAGTCCGGAGACCTCGATGTAGCGGAAGCCGTGCGAGGTGAAACGTGGGGTCCAAGTTTCACCTTCGGGATCGCCTTTGCAGATATAAGTGTCGGTCGAGCGTGCCTTGCGGAGGTTCTCTGTCATCAGTCGGCCGTCCGGGTGAAGGACTTCGCCGTATCGGATGGTGAGCTTTTGACCCGCGTTTCCATTGACTTGAAGTCGGATCAGGCCGGCGATGTTCTGGCCGAGATCGAAGATGTAGGTGCCGGGCTTTTGTTCGGTGACGGTCTTGGCGGGGAGCTCTTCTGTGATGCGGACGGGTTGGGCGGGGTAGGCCTGAAGAACGGGTGGTTTGATGAAGCCGAACTCTTGTTCTTCTTTTTTGAAACGGTCGATGAAGAGATGTTTGTGGGAGCCGTTGTCTTTGGCGAGGATGGCGTTTTGCCAAGCGCTGTCGTCGTAGTTGTTAGATGACCAATTGCTGAGTTCCTTGCGGGCGTCGTAGGCTTCCCCCATGAGGAAATCGGCTTCATATTCGGGGCCGGTGGTGACTTTCCAGGTGGGGTCGGTGGTGATGGTTTCCTTGGAGCCATCGTCGTAGGTGAGTTCGAGCTGCACCATCAGTGCAGGTGTTTTTCCGTAGATGTTGCGTCCGGTTTTGTAAGGCCCGTAGCCGACGAGTTTGCCGTAGGCGAGGTAGCCGGCGTACCATCCGTCCGCAACGATCGCGCCGAGGGTGTTGGTACCGCTTTGAAGCTGGGAAGTGAGATCGTAAGTGTTGTAGTAGGCGCGTTTGCGGTAGTTCGTCCAACCGGGGGCGAAGTAGGTGTCGCCGACACGTTGGCCGTTGAGGTGCAGTTCGTAGATGCCAAGGGCCGAGGCGTAGGCGATGGCTTTGGTGATCGGTTTGTCACGGGTGAGTGACTTGCGGTAGTAGCGAGGGGCGGGGAGATGGAGTTTCTTGGCTTTCTTGTGGAAAGGTGATGCATCCTTGAAGGAGATCCATGCCGCGCTTGGTTCAGAACCGATGAGAGCGGTGGTGTAAGTCTGAGTCTCACTCCATGGCGATGCTTCGTCGCTGGTGCTCCAAGTACGGACTTTCCAGTAGATGTTGGACGACGATGGGAGATCCTTTCCGGAGTAGGTGACGTGGGACGCTGAAGAGCTGACTTTTCCGCTGTCCCAGAGGTCGCCAATATCTTTAGAAATGGATTCCGCTGCGGTAATGACGATGATTTGATAGGCTGACTGCGCGAGTCCCGGAGTCTCGCCCGCCAGCTGCCATTGAAAACGCGGGTGACGATCGTCGAGTCCAACCGGGTTGATCCGGTGCTCCACCTGCAGGCCGGTGACCGTGTGGGCGTGAAGCGAGGAGGCGAGGATCGCAGAGAGAAGAAGACGCTGAATCATGGCGGTGAGGATAGGGGGCAGATCACTGCCAGAATCGATCCGGAACGATGTTTGTTAGGACGCGGCGGAGTAGGGACTCAGGCACGGAGGGAAAGGACATCGCGCTCGTAGGAGCGAATATCATTCAACCAGGCAGCGCCGACCGGTGAGTCGTTGCGACGGCAGAATTCATCCCAGACCGCGCCGATCGGAAGGGTCTTGGCTTCTTCTTGAAGAGCGAGTCGGGTGGTGTAGTCACCTTCCATTTCTGCCTTCCGGATCATTTCGGTCGGCTCGAGCAAGCCGATCAGAAGTCCGCGCAGGGTGTTGCGCACGCCAATCGTCCAGGCCGCGACGCGGTTGATCGAGGCGTCGAAAAAGTCGAGTCCGACGTGGACGCGGTCTTCGACATTATTGGCGACGATCTCGCGGGTGATGGCGAGAAGCTCGTCGTTGAGCGTGACGACGTGATCGGAATCCCAGCGCACGCCGCGAGAGACGTGGAGGAGAAGCTCGGGTACGAAAAGAAGGCAGGCCGAGATTTTTTCGGAGATCACCTCGGTCGGGTGGAAGTGACCGGCATCGAGGCAGAGGGCGATCTGTTTTTCGATGGCGTAGCCCATGTAGAATTCGTGGGAGCCAGCAACGTAGGCTTCAGATCCGATGCCGAAGAGTTTTGATTCGACGGCGTCGATGTTGTGCGGTGTGGGGCTGGTGAGGATTTCGTCGAGCGATGCCTTGAGCCGCTGGCGAGGTCCCATGCGATCGGCTGGGGTATCCTTGAAACCGTCTGGCACCCAGATGTTGGTGACCGCTTTTGATCCGAGCTGGGCCCCCATATCGTTGGCGATGGCGCGACTGGCTTTGCAGTGATCGATCCAGAACTGGCGGATTCCGTCGTCGGCTGACGAGAGGGTGAACCCGGCATCCGCCAATGGGTGGGAGAAGCAGGACGGGTTGAAATCCAGGCCGATGTGTTGAGCTTTGCACCAATCGATCCACCCTTGGAAATGCCTCGTTTCGATCGCGTTTCGCTCGACTGGAGTCTCGGACTCCAAGTAGATGGCGTGGAGATTGAGTCGGTGGTTTCCCGGGATCAGGCTGAGAGCTTTTTCAAGATCACTGCGGAGTTCGTCAGCGGTGCGTGCTTTACCCGGGTAGTTTCCGGTGACGGCGAGTCCTGAACCGAGTTCGCCACCGCTGTTTTCAAATCCTCCCACATCGTCTCCTTGCCAGCAGTGGATGGAAACGGGGATCTTGGCGAGGCGTGAGAGGGCGGCCTCGGTGTCGACGCCTAAAGTGGCGTAGAGTTCCGTGGCTTCACTGTAGCTGTTTGAGGTCTGTGGAGACATGGTTCGAAGGAGGTTTTTGGTCAGATCTGATCCTGGGTCGAGGTGTCCAGGTCGTCTTTTTTGAAGGCCAGCCAAGGAGTGGCAGCCAAATACCAAAGGACCATTCCGACGGTCATGAGATTGAAGGTGGTTTTGGTATCGAGGTTGCCGAGGAGATGAACCAAGGAGGGGAGGATTGTCAGCGCGAGGCCAATCAGGGAAATGATGGGATAGAGCTTTTTCATGGGTTTGTCTCAGGCGGTTTGTTTCTGGAAGATTTTGCTGAAGATCACGTGTAGGATAGCGGTCGCAATCCAGCATGGTAGAATACAGAACCAGGGCTCGATGCCGACGACCTTGATGAGATAGCTTGCGATGGAGACCGGGATGAGCCATGCGAGGGCGACGGCGGGATTAAATCCGATGTTTTTCTTTTCAGCGGCGAATTGCTTGAAGCCGGCTTTTTTGGCAAAATACCAGTCGGCAAAAATGACCGCACCCATGGGGGCGAGGACGGTGCCATAGAACCCGACGAAACCGAGCAGCTTCCAGGCGAATGCGGGGAACACACCGGCGATGGTGGCAATGGCTCCTGCGAGGAGAGTCATCGAAGTTCTTGTTGAGCCTGGTATCATGGCTTGGAAGGCAAGGCCGGCGCGGTAGATCGTTGGGTTCGCGGTGGTCCAGCCGGCGACGACGACGCAGATGATCCCGGCAAGCCCGGCAACGTTTGCCGCCATGGGTCCGGGGACTGGGTTGGAGTCGCCGGTGGCACGAATCTGTGCGGCGAGCATGAAAGCGGCTGCAATCCAAGCCATGTAGTGGCCGACGAACATCCCGCCGGAGGCGGCCCAGGCGGATGAGGGCTTTTTGGCGTAGCGGAAGACGGACAAGTCGGCCATGCCGATGTGCATCGCGGAATTACAGAACCAGGCAAACAGGGCAACCGACCAGAATCCCATGGTGGATTTCGCGGCGGCACCGGCGAAGTTTGCGGAAGTAACGTCGGCGAGCCCTTCGAGATTGGGAACCTTGAATGCTTCAAGGGCTTGTGGGACCAGCTCAGGTTTTTCCTGGAGGAGTTGAAGAAGCGATTGGATCGAGGACACTTCGAAAGGTTTGGCGCTGAGTGCTTGGGAGAAATCGATCGAGTTGGTCCAAACTCCCTTGAGACCTTCCCAGTCGGAAGCACCGATTTGTTTGAGTGCGACGAATCCGCAGGCGAGAAAGACGAGAACCATCCATGGGGAGGCAACGTTGGCGAAGCGGGCGACAACGTCGTACCCTTTGGTCGCGACGATGGCGATCACCGCGCCAACGAGTAGGACGATAACGACGAACGCGGCGGAGTTCGGATAGAGCGCATCGATGGTGGGCATTTCCATATTGAAGGGAATGCCGACCGCTGTTGCGGAAACGGTGATCATGGCTCCCGCGAGAAAGCAGAAGAGAATCCCGTTCGCCAGATTGTAGAGTTTGACGAGTTTGTTTCCCGCAATTTTTTCGAGCTGGAAGTAGAGCGTCATCCGGCAATGGACGGCGATCGGGGCGCAGAGATAGCGCCAGCAAAGCACGGCGAGTAGATTGCCGACCAAGAGGCCCAGAAAAATATCCTTCAAAGCCACCCCTGCCAGAAGGAAGAGCGGGCCGATCATGAACTCAGTGCCGGCGGCGTGTTCGCCAGCATACATACCCCAGAATTTACCTGGTCCTTTGAGGGCGTGATTGGGTACGGGTGTGCGCTCGTACTCGTTAGTACTGTGGTCTTCCTGATCGGACATTTGGGTTTTTCTGGGTTGCAGGGTTTGCGGCCAAAAGCTTCTTCCTCCACTTGATTAAGGTCAAGAAAATTGAAGAAACGATTCTTACAAGTTCTCCGGTGTTTCAGCCAAGGGGTGGGTTTTCTGTCGGTTACGAGTTCTATTGGGTTAATCTTCGTAATCTGCGAATAGCTTGGTGAACTCGCGATGGATCTCGGGTTCCTTGCTGGAAAGCTCCTGCGATTCGCCGGGATCCGCATCGATGTCATAGAGTTCGATGGGGGAGTCCTTGCCGTATCGGACGGCCTTCCATTTGCCGCGACGGGCGGCTTGAAAGACTTCGCCAATGATTCCTGAATTCGGATCCCCGGCGAACTTCCCGAATTCCCAGTAGAGGGTGCGCTCGGGAAGCGCATGTGGGTCGTCTTTCAAAAGGCCGAGGATCGATTCGCCGTTGGTTTGGACGCGGGGGATTTGAGTAAGCTCAACTCCGGCCAGTTCGGCAAAGGTCGGGAGAACGTCGGCGAAGGCCCATGGTGTGGCGTCGACTCTGCCTTTGGAAATGCTCGCTGGCCAGTGGGCGATCATCGGGACGTGGATGCCTCCGTCATAGAGGTCGCGCTTCATGCCTTTGTAGGGCGAGGAGGCTTCGAAATAGGCGGGACTTGCGCCGCCTTCGTCGTGTGGCCCGTTGTCTGAGGTAAAGATTATCAGGGTGTTTTCGGCGATCCCCTTTTTCTCAAGAGTGGCGTAGATCTGACCGATGTAGTCATCGAGTGCGGTGATCATTCCTGCGGTGGTGGCGAATGGCTCGGCTACCTTTTCGGGGTAGTACCAGGCGTATTTGTCACGATCCTTATCGGTGGACATGCCCAGGTAGGGCACTTCCTCAAATTTTCCACGGTAGGGCGCGAGATACTTTTCCGGGACGGCAAGTTCGGCGTGAGGGGAGGAGAAGGCTAGGAGCACGAAGAAAGGATTTTGGTGGTCTTGATTGATATACTCGATGGCTTCTTCCGTGAATGCCTCTTGGGCGTAGATGTTCTTCTTTCCGCCTTCGTTCTGGCGGATTCGAAGCTTCTTTCCATCACGCCAGAGGATCGTCGGATACTGACGGTGTCCTTCGAAGATGGAATACATTCCGAACCAGGTATCGAATCCCATGGCGAGAGGATCAGTGAATCCAATCTGCGATCCGATCGAATATTTGCCGAACAGAGCCGTGTCATAGCCACCCAGCTTCAGGACGTGAGCCATCGTCACATCGATTTCTTCGAGTTTAGCGGAGTTGCTGTTGTTCTTTAGAAGGCGGCCGTCGCGACCTGTGAAGAGGGAGATTCTTGAGGGAGAACAAACGGTGCTTCCCGAATAGGCCTGCGTGAAGCGAATGCCGTTGGCGGCAAGTTTGTCGAGATTCGGGGTCTTGATCGGCGTGTCGCCATACGCTCCGACTTGGTTGAAGCCGAGGTCATCAGTGAGGATGAAAATGATGTTTGGCTTTTCGGCGGCGAAGGACAGTGAACCCGCGATCAAGGAAAGGAGCAGGATGGGCAGGCAAATCACTTGCTTGGAGTAGGTCATGGGTTGGATGGGTTATTGGCTTCTTTTCGATGGTAACAATTTCTTGTGAGGCGTTGAGGGCGCTCGACTGGTGGTGGTGGCGAGGGTCGTGATTTCCTCAAGTTGTTGGAGCCACTGGCGCTCCAGTCTCTGAGCAAGTTCGGGGTGCATTTTGCTGAGGTCGTGGGTCTCGGCGCGGTCGTTTTTCAGGTTGTAGAGTTCCCAGGGTTCGCCTTTTGAGGAAACGAGTTTCCAGTTGCCTGCCCGAATGGCGCGGTTGTCCTCGTGGAGCCACCACAGGGAATCTCGCGCAATCTCAAGATCTTCTGCGAAGGCCGGCAAGAGGCTGCGTCCGGGGGCGGAAGGGATCGGCTCGCCCTCCCACTCTATGGGCTTCTCGGAGTTCAGGACATCAAGGATGGTGGGAACGATGTCGATGAGGTGGCCGGGGGTGTGGCGGAGTTCGCCGCGGCTCGAAATGCCCGCCGGCCAGTGGACGATCAAAGGGGTGGCGATGCCGCCTTCGTGAGTCCAGACCTTGTGTCGACGGAAGGGGGTATTGCAGGCGCTAGAGAATCCTGGGCCAAGACAAAGGTGGGTGCTGCCGCTTCCGGGTCGGGCCTGCGGGTCGTGGCCTTTCCCGCGGATCATGATTTCGGCACTCGCGCCATTGTCCGAGGCGAAAAAGATCAGGGTGTCTTCGAACTGCCCCATGGCTTTCAGTTGGGCGAGGACACGGCCGATCTGTTGGTCCATCCGATCCACCATGGCGGCATGGATGGCCATTTTTTCTGCCTGAAAGCGGTGCTGGGCACCGGTGAGTTCACTCCAAGGGAGAGGCCGGTCAAGCTCGCCAGGGCCAAATTTTTTGACCGCATCGGGGTAGGGGTAGGGTGGGCCCACTTCGGGTTCGAGATCAGACATTCCCGTGGTGACGATGCCCGCTTTTTTCATGCGCTCATAGCGCTGCTCGCGCATGTGCTCCCAGCCGTCGTCATAGCGGTCCTTGTATTTCAGGATGTCGGACTGGGGTGCTTGGAGCGGGAAGTGCGGTGCATCGTAGGCAATGTATTGAAAGAACGGTTGGTCGGGATGCTGTCTCGCGTGGTCGCGAAGATGGGCGATGACATCGTCAGTCGTGTTATCGGACCAGTAGGCGCGGCCCGGGTCTGAGTCGCGTGCTGGTGCGTCTCCGTCGATTGCGGGGTTACCAGTGAGTCCGAGAAGGTCCTTTTGCTTCTGGTCGAGCTTGATGAAGCCCGCTTCGGTTTCCGTGCCGTCGAGATGCCATTTTCCGCTGTGGTAGCTGCGGTAGCCCAGGGGTGTTAGGAAGTCGGGGAGCATGCGTGCCCAGCTTTGGCGTTTGCCTTGTCCGCCGCCCTTTTTGCTCCCCGGAAGCTTGTCGCGGTGGACTTGCTGGGCGTAGTAGCCGGTCATCAGGGCGGCACGGCTTGGCCAGCAGCGGCCGGTGTTGTAAAACTGGGTGAAGCGGAGCCCCTTGTTAGCGAGTGAGTCGAGATTTGGCGTCTGGATTTCGCCGCCGTAGCAACCGAGGTCGGAGTAGCCCAGATCGTCGGCTAAAATGAAGATGATGTTGGGTTTTGAGGCGTTTGCTGGGCTCAGCAGAAAAGCCGACAGCACCGTGCAAAAACCAATGGCGACCCTATTCATGCCTGCTTGATACGCCGTCCAACGAGGCTTCTTGCAGCCTTGTCGCCAGGAGCGGTGGGGACACCTGCTCGAGTGCTTTCACCCGAGCGCTCATTTTTTGCGTTCAAATGGCGCGGTAGGGTCCCAAACTTGGGCAAATGACTCGCTTGTCTGAGGATGGATTCTGGTTCAATCAGCCGAATTGCCCGCATTTGCCCATGGTGAATCGGCGACTGACGGCCGACTGGACCCGCGTTCATCGTGGTCGGCGTGACGGGGGATTTTACCAGGCGTCGCTCGAATATGCGCAATCGCTCTGGATGGAGGGAAAGCCGGCTCAGGCGATTCTTCAGCTGAACAAGGCGTGGTCGGCCGAGTTGATGGGTGACGAGGAGATTTTGAAAACATGGCAGCTTCCCTATCGAGCACTGCTTTGGATCCTTTTGAATGCCCCAGAGGAAGGGTTTCTTGGGAATCCGGTGAGGCATTTCCAGCATCTTGCCACCCGCGTGTGTGGCCCGAACGCCGCGCTGCGTTCGTGGCGGGCGTGGGCCTGCTATCATCTTTCGGCGCGGGTGCTTTCCGACGAGGAGTTTCCTGCAGACTTCGAGCAGATCGAAAGGGAGAGGCTCGCCATTCCTGATATAGGATTAGTGCTGGAAAAGTTGCAGCAGTGCGGACTTGGCGGTGAAAGTGATTTGATTCGGGAAGTTATGGTCGAGCAGGTAGCTCGATAATTTGATCAGGCGATCAATTCATGAGTGCAAATTCGCATTGCCAATTTTGGTGGCTTAACTAATAGGAAGGCTAGTCCATAGGTGTCTTTTTCAAGAAAATCGAATTAGTGCTTCAAATGAGTGTTGCATCAGGGAATGGGGTAGTCACAGGAAATGGCGCCACTCGCTACCTCGTGGGGATTGGTTTTTTTGCTTTGGCTTCGATTGGTGGATTCATCAACCGGGGTGAGATATTTGACTATTTGGGAAGAGCGGGAGGTGGTGCGAAAGACGCGCTGATCGAAATCGCAGCAGCGGACGAGGTCGAGTTGGGGAAGGGGGACTTGGTGGAATTGCCGGCCTCTGGCAGCTTGGGTTGGTTAATTTCAGGCGCGGGAGAGGAGCCGGGGCCGCCTTCGGTTGCTGCAGTGCTCGCTGGCTTGCAGTTGGATGAATCGTTCAAAGAGCGCGCGGAGTTATGGTGCTTGATCGCGGCCACATCACCCCAAGTGACACGGGGCGGAGGTGAGGCGGGAATTCGCACTCAAGGTATCGGTGGTCGATTCACCCAGGCGGAGATCGACGCGATGAAAGTCGGGGTGGTCGAGGTGCTGACCGACATCGAGGACGCGCTGGTCACCGAGGTGCTTGGCGAGCAATTGCCCATCGTCGGCGACGGCTTCCAGACCGCGTGGGTGAACAATGCGAACGACTTCCGCCACCTGACCCTGATGCGCACGGCGATCGTCACGGCGCTCAACGGCTTCACTGGCAGCGCCGACTACGATCCGGTGGCGGTCTCCACCGCGATCCGCAACCAACTCACCTTCTTCCATGGCTCGACCACGATCACCGGCTCGACGCCCGACGACAGCGCGCGGATCGATTTCGTGACACGCCGCGACTACGGCGGCACGAACGTCCCGCTGGCGGAGGACTTCGGATTCCCCGCACTCGGCTTCCAGCGGCTTGGCGCCAGCAACGTCTCCACCAGTTCCTCCACCTTGCTTAACTTCGCGATTGGTGTCGATGCGGACGGTTTCTATTTCGAGATCCAAAACAGCCTTTTCCAGCTCAACACCACGACCCAGGGCAACGGCATCAACACCACCGCCCGCTTGGCCAAGCTGGAACACACGGTGACCAACAACGCGGGAGTGGGCACGGCGATGAGCGCCAATTTCAACATCCTGCTCAAGGATCCGGGCGGCGATGGCAAAATCCGCGTCGCCGAGCTGACCGGGATGCCGGACCTGCTCGACGCCAGCCTCACCGGCACCTCGCGCCTCGCGCTGAAGCTCGATTCCACCACGCCGACGAATGTCATGTTCCCCCGCGTCGGCACCGACCTGACCATTCAGTGGAATTTCAACGCCTCCGCCGTTGACCCTGCCGATGATAACTCTGGCTTTGGTGAAAAGCCCGTCCTCACGCTCAGTAACAACCGCATCGCCGTGGAGACCTTCCTGCGTGGCTTCGCGAAGAACGTGCTCGACCGGATCAACGAAATCACCGCGCCAGTCACCCCGGTGATCGACGTGCTCGGTGCTCCGATCCCGCTTCTAAGCGACTTCGGCTCACAGGATGTCACCTTGCTCGATATCTTCGACCTTCCGCAAGAAACCGTCGATGCTGTCAACAGCCTCCAGCGTATCTCCGACTTGGCGGGCCTCGCGCAATCCGTCGCGCTTGGCGGATCGCCCACGGTCGATATGGGCGACTGGTCGATGGCCGCCCATGACCCGCGCAGCGACACGCCCGACGACCTCGTCGGCACACCCACCCGTCCGGCATCAACGAGCCGCCCGGCACCGCTGACCACCTTTCTCAACTCCGCGTCGCAGATCCAGGGACTTGAGTTTCCGCTTCTAACCGATGGCAAGGCAGTCGTCGACGTGCTGTTGGGGAAAAACGCCTCGCTGTTCAACTACCGCTCGGGGGAAATCTCCGTCACCGAGGAGTTTTCGCAGTATTTCCCGGTGCTCGGCCCGGTCGGCATCACGCTCGGCGGCGAAATCGGCTTCCAGGCGGAGTTCGGCTTCGGCTACGACACGCAGGGGCTATTCGATTACTTCGCGGGTGGCGGCACCGACCTCACCGTGCTGGCCAACGGCTTCTACGCGATGGCGCTCGACGAGGTGGGCGACCCGCTCACCGGGGTCTCGCTCACCGGGGCCTTTACCGCCGGCGTCGAGTTCAATGTGATCGTCGCCTCCGTCGGTGTCGAAGGTCGTATCGGCGCGACCATCGGTCTCTATCTCGACGATCAGATTGGCGACGAGTTCGGCCGCATGCGCGCTGCTGACTTCGCTGCCAATTCGATCGACGACTGGTTCTACGCATCGGGCCGCCTGTGGGCCGGGGTGAACGCCTATCTGCGCGTCGGCTGGCCACCCATCGGTCTGGAGTTTGAATTCGAAAGCCCGGAAATCACGTTGCTCAGCTTCGACTCCCGGCCGGATGAAACGCCGGTGCTCGCCGAGGGAGATTTTTTCGCCCCAGGCACCTTGCATTTGAACCTTGGCGACCGTTCACATTTGCGGATCCACGGTGATCTGGACGACCGGGCGGAGAGCTTTGAAATCTACGGATCTGCCAGCAATCTGAGCGTGGTGGCCTTCGGTGCCGTCAACGATCTCGACATGCCTTCGCTCATTGTCGGTGCGGCCAATCTGCGCGGTGATACTATTTCCTTGTCGGCAGATGTTCCGGCACCCGCCCATCTATCCGGCGGCCCCGGCCCCGACATCCTGCGCGGCGGCGCGGCCAATGATATCCTCGACGGCGGCGAGGGCAACGACCAGCTCAACGGCCGCGGCGGAAACGACCACCTGCTCGGCGGCGAGGACGACGACAAGCTGATTGGTGGCGACGGCAACGACATCTTCGACGGCGGCCCCGGCGATGACACCGCCTCGTGGAGCGGAGCAAGCCTGCCGCTGCTGCTCGATCTACGCACCCATTCCTTCAACGGTGCTGCGCTTGGCGACACCCTGATTTCCATCGAACGCTACCAAGGCACCGAGCTCGCAGACATCATGCACGGCACCGAAAGTGGCGACCGGATGCTGCATGGCGGCAGTGGTAACGATTTCATCCGAGGCCATGGCGGCGACGACTACCTCGACGGCGGCTGGGATGACGATGATGTCGCCGGTGGGGACGGAAACGACCACATCATTGGCGGGTCGGGCGCGGACGTGCTCGACGGTGGACCGGGCGCCGACACCCTCTCGTTCCTTCACACCACCATCAATCCACTCGAGCCAAGCAGCACGGTCGATGTCAGCCTCCTCACCGGCACTGGATCGCGCGGGCATGCCGAGGGTGACACCTTCTCGAACTTTGAGATCCTCGTCGGAACCGATCTGCCGAAAGGCATCACTTCCCCATCGCAATCCGGCGACCTCCTCGAAGGCGACAATCTGCCGAACACGATCTACGGTATGGACGGTGCCGATGAAATCCGCGGCCAGGGTGGAAGTGACATGCTCTATGGCAACCATCCCGACAGCCCGCTCTCGAAACTGCCGGGCCATGATGCGGACTCGATCTTCGGCGGCGCGGGCAGCGACACGATTTATGGCCACGGCGACGACGACTTGCTCGACGGCGAGAGCGCCTCCGACACGCTCTACGGTGGCACCGGCGACGACCACCTCCGCGACTATGATCCGGCATCGCCCGATGTCATCGACGGAGAGGACGGCTACGATCGTCTTTCCGCCGACTTCTCCGACAAGACCGAGTCCGTGCATTTTACCGTTGGCCTGGAGAACGCGATGACCTTCGCCAATGGTGACAGCTATCAACGCGTGGAAACTCTGGGCGAGTTGCTCACCGGCTCGGGCGACGATGTCATCAAGCTCGCCGCTTCGGCAGAACCTCGCCATTTCAACAAAACCATCCGCAGCGGACCGGGCAACGATTACATTGCCGCCGATTTCCGGGGTGAATACGGGCTTTCTGGCCGCACCAATGACGTCCTCGACGGTGGTGACGGGATCGACACGATTTCCTTCCAGTTTTCCACCGAGGGTGTGCTTGTCGATTTCACCGGCCATCTCGCCGGGCTCGGCTATCCTCGCCTCGGAGGTGCCGCCGCAGGGCTCACGATCTCCGGATTCGAGAACATTGTCGGCACCAACCGCGTGGACATCCTCGTGGGTGACGCGGGCGACAATGTCTTTACCCCGCTACAGGGTACCAATCCCTTCGAGGTCAACCTCGATCAAATCTATGGCCTCGGTGGTATTGACACCTTGGTCGTCGATTATTCGCAGGATCCTCTGGCAAACATCCACGGCATGGCCATGGGCACGAGTTCCGGGCCGACCGGCGCGATCTCGGTCAAGACCATCGGCGGTCGCCACGGCTACTCCTCCATCGAGCAGTTCCACATCACCGGCAGCGATGGCCCCGACAACTTCTACGGCGAGCTCCTTGCCTCGCGGAACGACATTTTCCTCGGCCGCGGAGGCAACGACGTGATCTACGGCCGCTTCGGGGCCGACTTCATCGACGGCGGAGAATGCAACGACCAGCTCTACGGTGAGTCCGGCAACGACACGATTTACGGCGGCCCTGGCAACGACCACATCGAACTCGGTCTGGCCGACTCTCCCGCACCGGGCTATGGCATCGACCTCGGCGAGGGCGGTCCGGGAAATGATTTTGTCTCACTGCATTACAACCCTGGATTCGACAACACCTATGCCATCGCCAGTGATGTGATGAAACTCGATGGCGGCGAGGGCTATGACACGCTCACGATCGACATGGGGCACGTCACCACCGACGTGCATTGGAATGAGGCGAATCCCTCGGATTTCACCCTGCCCAATGGCGGCTACGTCCGGAATTTCGAGCGCGTCCGCGACATCAACACCGGCAGCGGCAACGACGTGATTATCATGAGCGGGCGATATGACAACAAGATCTCGGTCCGCGGCGGTGACGACATCGTCAACCCCGGTCTTGGCAACGACATCCTGAACGATTCCCCGGGCGGCTTCGACGCCCTCATTCTGGACTACTCGCAGGGCGATGATCCGGATCTCGGAGGCGCATCCAATCTGGGCTGGGGTAGCCCGATCACCCGCCGCAGGATTGCCGACAACACGATCATCGACAGCATCAACACCTTTGCGAATGTCTTCATCTTTGAGCGTTTCGAATTCACCGGAGGATCGAAGAACGACGTGATTTACGGAACTTCCGGCGTGAACTTCTTCTACGGAAACGGCGGCAATGACACCTTCCACGGCAACAATAACAACGATTGGCTCGATGGTGGAACAGGAGCCGATTCCCTCAACGGCAACTACGGCGACGACATTTACATCGTGGACCATCCGGGCGACCAGGTGATCGAGCCGAACTTCGGCTACTGGTGGACCGCGGGCAACGATACCGTCCGCTCGTCGGTGGATTTCACCCTGCCTTTCGGGGTGGAGATCCTCCAACTCACCGGCAATGCCACCAGGGGCACGGGCAACGAACTCGCCAACTCCCTGACCGGCAACATTCTCAACAACCTTCTCAGCGGCGGCGACGGCAACGACACCCTTAACGGCGGCGGCCGCGCGGGCGAGATCGACACCCTCACCGGCGGCCCGGATGCCGACACCTTCTTCCTCGGTCTGCTGGGCGGCCGCTTCTACGACGATGGCAACCCCTCCACACCCGGTCACGACGGCTACGCCCTGATCACCGATTTTTCCCCCTCGCAAAGCGACCGCCTGCGCCTCAGTGGCGCGGCCGGACAGTATCTGTTAGGCGTCTCGCCGTTCAACCCGGACGACGACGCGCTCTACCACGACTCGAACGGCAACGCGGTGCTCGACCCGGAAAGCGACGAGCTCATTGCTATTTTACAGTCTACCGAGAGCCTGACGCCGGCGAATACCATTAACAATGCGGCTTATCAGAACGCCGTCGACCCCTCTGTCGTTGGGCTCTATGCAGCCCCGGAGGCGGTCATCGAGATAGTAGCTGGAGAAAAGAGGCTCTCGGCGAGTTTTTCGATCCTGGAAACGCTACCTTCCAATGTCTCCATTGCGATCCAGGCGAGCAATGATCTTGGCAAAGAAGACCCATGGTCGACCATTGCCCGAAAAACTGGCAATGGTGCATGGACAGGGATCGCGCAGGTGTCATCCAGTCCACCAACGGAAGGCAAAGTGCAGGTCATCGTCGAGGACGTTCCGCAGTCCCCGAAACCAGCACAACGGTTCATGCGAATCCTTGTGCTGCCACTTTAAGGGTCTCGACTCCTCGCAGACATGGCACTTCGAGCCTTGGAACCTTGGATGGTAATAGCTCTCGGCGTAGGTTTGTCGACTGATCTATCTGCTGTTCGAGATCAATCACTCACCAAAGATTGGTCGCAAGAGTGACGAATCTTCCGGGAAAAGCATCAATCATCGCAGGCCTGTGTTGGTTCTGGGAAATGCAGGATAGACAGAAGGACCTGGTTGCGTAAGGGTTCCCACGATGAAACGAACCCTCCCGCTGCTTTTTGGAGCGCTGATTTTTTCTGTCTCTGCGAAGGAGAAGAAGGAAGATGCCTCACCGAATCTGGACGAAATTGTCTTTGATGCCAAGTTGTGGGAGAGGTCTCTGGAGGATATCAAGGGTCAGGAAAAGGCAGAGGAGAAGAACAGTGATATTCCCAAGGAACTGCTTGAGAAGCTGAAGAAAGAGGGCATCGATCTCGGCTCCGGCGGAAGCGGAGGGCTCGAGTGGCTTTCTGCCAAGAAGGAGGGGCTCAGGGCGAGTCCGGGATCTTTCGAATTTCTAGGTGAGGAGTCTGGTGAGGTGGTGCTTCGTGCTGAAGGTGGCAAGGTCGCCAATGTGACGATCTCGCTCTATAACCGCGGCGATGATGGAAACCTTCCGCTCGCCACATTTGCGAAGCGCTTCGACGGGTGGAAAGAACGCCTCGATGAGAAGATCGGAGTCGAAGCGGTCGAGAGGAATTCCAAAGGGGCGGTGGCGGTTACCGGCTGGATGTGGACGAAAGGCGATACGGCGACCTTGTTGGAATCGAGCGTGAACCGTTCGGAAAAGCGCCCCGAGTTCATTCGCTTGAGGATGGCTTCAATTTCTGCGGCAAAGAATCGGACGGGGGAGGTGGCGAAGCGCTCGAGTCTCTCGGACAACGTGAAGAAGGATAAGGATGGTTTCACTGTCATCGAAGGCATCCCGATGGTGGATCAAGGTGATAAGGGCTACTGCGTGGTGGCTTCGATCGAACGGGTGGGGCGCTACTACGGTTTGGAGATGGATCAGCACGAGATGGCCCAGCTTGCCGATACGACGGAGGATGGCACCAGTGGTGAAGTGATGGAGAAGGCGTTTCAGAAAATCACGGGAAGGATCCACGTGAGAACGCTCAAATTGATCGAATACGATGACCGTCAGTTCGAACGTGACGTCCGCAGCTACAATCAGGCCGCGCGGAAGGCGGACAAGTGGACTTTCGATGTCGATCTCGACGAGTGGATCGTGCATCCCGTGTCCTTCTGGTCGAAGGCGGATACTGAGGTGTTCCGCGAGATGAAAGCGAAGCAAAACCGTTTCGATCACTTCAGTCGCAAGATCAAGGAATACGTCGATCAGGGAATTCCGCTTTGCTGGACGCTGTTCTTGGGGATGTATAAGGAGGGGGATGCTCCACAGAGTTGGGGTGGTCACATGCGTCTGATCATCGGCTATAACTTCGATGGCGAAGTGCCGATGATCTACTACACGGATTCATGGGGCGATGGTCACGGCTTGAAGAAGATGCGGGCGGACGAGGCTTACTGCATGACGACCGCGCTCTATGCGATGGTGCCTAACAAGTGAGATGGTGTCTTAGTTCCCGGGGAAAGGGTCGGCGCTGAGGCGGGTCTGTATTTCAATGACGGGAACGGTCGATGCTTTCGGCTTCGCACGCTGAAGCACGGCGATGCCGATGGCGGCGGCGGTGATGCCCGCGATGAGGAGTGCGGAAAGTAGCGGTGAAATGCCGCCGGCAGGATGCATCAGACGGGCGACCCGCTGACCGAGCGACGAAGTTTCGGACATCGCGGCGGCGGGTAGGGGTGAAGACTGCGATGAGGCAAGGTCGCAAAGCAGCGAGGCGTAGGAGCGGGCTTGGATGCCGTTGCGGATGACCATGGCGTCGCAGGCGAATTCCGCCTGGATGCTGTGCTGGCGGACGAGCCACCAGACGAGTGGATTGAACCAATGAAGGGCGCAGGCCATGGCACCAAGAGAACGCCAGAGTGGATCGAGCCGACGGTGATGCGCAAGTTCGTGGGCGAGGACCATTTTCCGGACATCCGCTGGCCAGGATGTCCAGTTTTGAGGCACGAGCACGATCGGGCGAATGACACCGGCGGCGACGGGGCTTTGGATGGATGAAAGGACTCGGACTTCGACGCGTCGACGTCCCAAGGGAATGGACTCGATGAGCTGCGAGGCGGATCTCCAGCGCTCGATGGCGAGGGTGGCGAGGATCACGCGCAGAGAAAGGATGGCGGCACCGGTGATCCAAATGGCTTGAAGGATGTCTCGATTCGCTGCGCGGGTTAAGCTTGCGGTCTCTGCAGCCGGGAGGATGGCGAACTTTGGTAGTAGCGAGAGGAGGGGGAAGGCGAGCAGCAGGGTGATCGCGACGGCGGTGACTTGGGGCGCCCGGATGGTGTCGCGTCTGCCGCTGATCCACACCAGCAGTGAGGCGATCAGGGAGAAGATGAGTGCGGTGATGGGCATGGCTTTGAGTCATTACTTTTCGGACGCGTCGATCAGTTGGCGGATGCGATCGATCTCGGCCTGATCGAGTTTCTGGTCACTGGGATCGAGCAGGGAGGCGACGAGATTTTCGGGTCGGCCATCGAAGAAGGTGGTGATGAGTTGTTTCAAAGCGGAGCGCTTGGCTTTGTTTTCGGAAACGGTCGGTCGATAGAGATAGCGGCGCGACTGCTTTCGGTGGTTCAGGAGATTCTTCTCGATCATTGTGGCCAAAAGAGCGCGCACCGCCGAGTAGCTTGGGGGATCCGGCATGGCTTCGAGGATCTCTTGAGCGGAGGCCTCTCCCAGACGGTAAAGGATTTCCATGACCTGTCGCTCGCGGCGGGCGAGGGCGGTGTCGGGTGACTTGCTCATGGGGGCAAGATAGCAATTGCTGGAAAAGCTGCAATTTAAATGCTGAAAAAATAGCACAAAAGATTTGACGGGCGGGTTTTAAAATGCTGGATTTCCAGCACTATGAAACACGGATATCGAAAGGAGTGCGCGGGAATGGTCGGCTGGAAGTTACTGGGAGTGATCGGAGTGGCTGCCAGCCTTTGGCTGAGCGGGTGTGGACCGATGGAGGTGGGTGGTGGCTCGGCGCGGTATTCTTCGGATTACATGCCTGCAACGGCTGCCGAGTCTCCATCGGCGCCGCCGCGAGCCTCACGTCAGGAAGCGAAGCCTGCCGAGGAGCGCCCTGGCTTGGCCACGGGTTTTGGAAAGCAGGTGAAGGACGCGTGGCACAAGAAGTCGTTTGTTAGAGACTCATCGAAGCCCAAGGGCACGGATGTGATTTACTACAATGACCGGGAGGGGGTGGATGCGATGACTGGGTACAAGTATAAGACCGAGGGACTTCAGACGGCGGCGGGTGGTTTGGTCGAATGGGGGATCAAGGGCGGCTTTGGATATCTGCCGGCTTACAAATCGAGAGAGAAGCGTTTTGTCGTCGGCTCGGGAGGTTCGGCGTATTCGTTGGTGGTGAAGAACCGGTGCCGCAGCCAAGTGGAGGTGGTGTTGAGTGTCGATGGGCTTGATGTGATCGATGGCAAATCGGCGTCGTTCTCGAAGCGCGGCTACATCATTGCTCCCGGCGATACGCTTGAGGTGAAAGGTTGGAGAACGGGTTGGGACTCCGTGGCTCGCTTTGAGTTCTCGGATGTGGGGGGATCCTATGCGAACCAGCGCCACGGGAATGCCCGGAATGTCGGCGTCGTCGGTCTCGCGGTGTTTGGCGAGAAGGGAGTGGATCCTTGGAAGTGGATGCCGCGCGAGGTCGATACGAGAAATACGGCAAACCCCTTTGCCCAAGCACCATGAGCATGCTCGATCCTTTGAAACTCTCCTTCACCTGCCCATCGGATTGGGACTCGATGAAGGGGGATGAGCGTCGTCGCTTTTGTGATGTCTGTCGGAAGGACGTGCATAATCTGAGCGAGCACACGGCGGAGGAGGCGGAGGCGATCGTATCGCGGGGCAAGACTTGTGTGCGAATGGAGCAGCGTGCCGATGGATCGACGGTGGTGAAGGATTGCCCGAAGACGCTTGAAGCGAGAAGCCGGGCCCTGCGAATGGCTGGGTCCGGCATGGTGGCAGGTGGAGCCTTGGCGTTGGCATCCTGCGCCTCTGAGAAAGAGGCTGTTCTTGTGGGGGTGGTTCCGCCGCCGAAGCTTGATGAGCAGGTTCCGATGATGGGGACTCCGCAAGTTTTGCCAAAGGAAGAGTTGAGATCGGTCCGTGTCGGGAAGCCGGCGATGCCGCCGTGAGTATTTTCCGGGCGTCGAATTCAGTCTCCCGTACTACTTTCGTTCGGCGAGGCGTTCGTTGATCCATTCCGGCGACCTCCGGAGATCCAACACGGCCACAATCTGCCGGGTTTCCTGTTGGTCTTGATAGTAAATGGCGAAAGGGAAGCGGGATGAAAGGGCTCGGAAAAAGCCAAGGTGACTCCGGTGTTCGCCGAAGTAGATTCCAAGTCTTCGGATGTCGGTGATGATCGAGTCTCTGAAATAAAATCCGACACCGTCCTCAATGTCGTTGTAGAAATCGATTCCCCGCTCGATGTCGGAGGCAGCTTCCTCAAGAACGACAATAGTCCTTCTCACTTCTTCATCAGACGGGCTTGAAGTTCGTCCACGGAAAGCCATTTCGCGTTGCCGGAGTCGATGATTTCAGAGCGCTCTGTCAGAACCTTGCTGTGCCAATCAGGTGATGGGTAATCGAATCCTTCCTTGGAAAGCGATTCCCATAGAAGCTCCATGGCTTCGACTCGTTGGCTCGATGACATTCGGGAAATTTGTTCCATTGCCAGCATGGGAGGACGTTAGTCTAGGCAGGTTTTGGGATCAAGAGCTCAATTCTCGACGGATTAGGGACGTGGTAGAGCTTTGGGCTCAAACTCGTCTTGGGGAGCGTTAGCAAGCCTCCAATTGTGTTGGTGCATTATCCTGAAGTCGACTTGCCTTGATATAGCACTCGGAAGAGTGCCACTTCCTTACTGGACCTTGTAGCCTGTTAGATCGGTGGTGAAGCGGTCGGCGGGGAGCTTGGGGTTGATCCTGGAGTTGGAGAAGATGGTGCGGATGCGGGATTTGTCGTCGAGCCGGATTTCCATGGCGCGGAGGAGCTGGGTCTTCGGGTCGATGTCGAGGAAGACCCACTGGACTTTGTCGCGCAGGCTGCGGTCACGCGGGCGGGCGGTGAGCTGATAGATGCCGTCGGTCATGCGGGACTCGACGAGGTCGAAGGTTTTCTTGAAGCCTTCCAGGTCGCCATTGAGGGCACCATCGGCGAGCAGGGTGAAGGGCTTGGCGCGGGCGGAGTCGGCGGAGATTTGGCGGGCGCGTTTTTTATCGACGTCGACGAGCGTCATGGTGGTGCCATCGGAGACGGCGAGGGTTTTGGCGGGCTTGCCGAGTTCCCAGCGCATTTTTCCGGGCTTTTGCATGCTGAAGGTGCCGGGGGTGCTGACAGGCTTGCGCAGGGCGGGGAGGGTGCGCTCTTGGATGAAGTCGGCTTCGAGAGATGTCACGCTTCCTTGCTTGGCGAGCCAGGCTTCGAGCGGAGCGGTATCGAGCTCAGCGGAGGCAATGGTGGTCAGGGCGGCGAGGAGGCAGATGATGAGGCGCATGGCACAAGTCCGCGTCGGAACGGCGATTTGCCAAGGAGAAATTGCGGGCATGGAGGTTGGGGAATTTGAGATTGGGAATTTTGCGGGGTGGGCGACAGGATTCGGGCATGCGGAAATGGTGGAAGCATGCAGTGCTCTTGGTGATGGTCGCGGTGGCGGGGCTGGGACTGGGTCGGATTCGTTTTGATACGGATATTCTTTCGATCCTGCCGGGGGAAATGCCGGAGGTGGCGGGGCTGAAGGCTTACTACGAGGTGTTCTCGGTGGATGAGGAACTGGTGGTGCTGATCGAGGGGAGCGAAGAGGACGCCGGCACGCTGGGTGCGGCGTCGGAAGAACTGGCGGGTCTGCTGAGGGAGGCGGGCGTGGCGGCGAATGCCCGATGGAAACCGCGCTGGATGGATCGGCCGGAGGGAATGGCAGAGTTGTTGGGTTGGCTTTGGTTGAATGGGGAGCGGGAAGATACCGAGGCTTTGGTGGCGTCGCTTTCGGCAGAGCGGATTGAGGAGTCGATGGGTGAGGCGATGGAGCGGGTGGCGACTTCGCTGGATGGCGGGGAGATGATGATTTCAGCGCACGACCCCTTGGGCTTTCTTGCTCAGCCTTCGATGGCGGGCTTGTTTGCTTCTGCGGGCGAGGGCGGTGAGGGATTTGAGAGTGGCGATGGGACGGCGCATTTGTTCTTCGTGGATGCGCCGAGGCCGGTGCATGGATACAAAGAGGCGTTTGCTTGGATCGCCGAGGTGAAGGCGGTGGCGGAGCCTTGGGCGGCCGAGCGGGGGCTGAAGTTGAGTTGGACGGGGGAGCCGGCGTTTCAGGCGGAAATTGGAACGGCGATGGAGAACGACATGACGAAGACGGTCGGGGTGACGTCCACGCTGATCGCCTTGCTGTTTTTGCTGATGCAGCGTCGGCTTGGCTTGCTGGTGGGCATGACCGGGGTGATCGCGCTGGTGTTTCTAACAGCGATGGGCCTGGCCGGATGGATCTACGGTGAGCTTAGTATCATGGCGGCGGGATTCGCGGCGATCCTGATCGGTCTGGCGGTGGATTACGGCGTGCTGATTTGTCAGGAAGCGAAGCTGGCGGGTCATGATGCGCGCGCGATTCGTCAGTCGACGACGAAGTCGATTGGATGGGCGGCGGCGACGACGGCGGCGGTATTCTTCGCGCTGAATCTGAGCGGGCTTCCGGGGATTGCGCAGTTGGGCACGATCGTGGCTTTCGGGGTGCTTGTGGGAGCGGTGTTGATGCTGAGTTTTTATGTGCCGTGGGTGGCATGGCGGGGTGCGGGGCGTCCGTCGATTTCGCATAAGGCATCGTGGGTGCCGGGGCGGCGCCGGGCGCTGATGATGGCCTTGGCTTTGGTGCTTTTGGCGGGGGGGACGCTGGCTTGGAAGGGGGTGCCGGGTGTGGCCTTCGACAAGGGTCTGCTGCGTCCGCGAAACAGTCCGGCGATGGCGGCGTTCGAGGGAATTCAGAGTCATTTTCCTGCCTGGCAGGCCCCTTCGTTGAAGTTGGTGATCGTGGGCGAGACCGATGCGGAAGTGGAGGCGCGAGTGATCGACGCGGGTCAGCGGCTGGAAGTTCTAAAGAAGGAACGGCCCGGCTTGGTGCAAGCGGTGGATCTGCCGTCCGGATGGTGGCCGACTCCGGAGCGGGTGGCAAAGAATCGTGAGTTGCTCGAGGGCTTGTCGAATGATCGCGAGCGGATTCTCGCGGCGGCGGATGAGATCGGATTTTCCGAAGAAGGGCTCGCGTTGGGGAAATCGGTGTTGGAGAAGTTGCCGACCGTACTTGCGATGAATCCCAGTGCGCTGCCAAGCGATGAGGCAGCGGCGGAAATCCTGCGCGGCTACGTTTTCAAGAACGAGCAGGGCGGGACGCTGTTAGGGACGGTGGAAATTGCCCATCCCGAGGAGCTTTCGCCGGAGGATTTCGCAAGCTTGAGGAAGTTCAGCAAGGAGGGGATGCATCTGGCGGGCTGGACCTTGTTGAAGCCTGCGGTGCTGCCGCTGGTGAGGAAGGATTTGATGGAGGTCTTTTTGCCAATGGCGGCCTTGATGGTGGTGATGCTGAGCCTGGTGTTCCGCAATGTGTGGGATGTGCTGCTTTCGCTGGGGATGATGCTGCTTAGCGGAGGCTTGCTGTTGGCATCAATGAAGCTGGCGGGGATCGGCTGGAATTTCCTTAACATCGCTGCGACACCGCTGCTGTTAGGCACCGGGCTTGATTACACCATTCACATGCTGCTGGCGGTGCGGCGGACAGGCGGCGATTTGCGGGCGGTCTGGAATGGCACGGGCAAGGCGGTGTTTTTTTGTGGGGTATCGACCGCGATTGGTTTTGGGTCGCTGGCTTTTGCTTCGAACGATGCGCTGGCCAGCTTGGGAAAGGTGGCGGTGATGGGAATCCTGATCTCGATGGCACTATCGATTCTGATACTACCGGGGATTCGCTCAAAGAGCTCTTCGTAGCAGCTCTCGCCGGTAGGAACTACTTGGCGACTTCCAGGGTGGCCTTCGAGGTCTTTGCTGCCATGGGTGGGTTCGGTAAGGACATTGGCATCATCGGATGATCCATGGATTCACATCGAGTTTCCCCCTTGCCGGTATCGGCAAAGTTGGTCACGGGCTTGGTGAACATGTTCTGGATTTCCAACTTCAGCCACGTGCGAGCCCCGCGGATCAGGTGGCCAAACGCGAGAGGGCTACCTTCAAAGGACTTCCTCAGGAAATAGCTGTGGTCGACATTGAGTTTGCCATAGGTGCCTTTGGCGAGGCGCTTGCGCGCGATGACTTCCAAGCGCCGGTTGTAGAAAGCCATGAACTTGGCGAAGCCACCGCCAATCGGCCCGAAGTAGGGCATGTGGGCGAACTCCTTGTCGGTATCTTTATAGACCAACTGGACGGGCCCGACGAAGTAGGTGGCGAGGTCGAGCAGGAACGCGGCGCGCATCAGCTCGGAGTCGCCAAGATACTGATATTTGTTGAGGTAAAGGGACTTGAACCAGCGCTGATAGGACTGGCGGTACTGGAAGTCGTGCTTGACGATGCATTCCTTGACGCACTCTCCGGCGAGGGAACGAAGAATCAGCCGGTGGGCGGCGTAAGTCCCATGGGCGCAGTAGTCGAGCCCCTGAGAGTAGAGCGGATCCATGAAGCCGGCGGCGTCGCCCATGGAGATCCAGCCATCGCCGCAGACCTCCGACGAGTAGTAGGGCAGGTTCTTGTAAGCACGGGCATCATTTTCGATCGGCTCGGCATTTTCGAACATCAGCTTGCCGATCGGGTGAGTCACGAGATGCTCTTTGACCCGCTGTCCGATCTGGCCTTCGGAAGGGGGAGTGAAGAGGCGCTCGTCCCAGGTGACACCGGCGGAGAAGTCGCCATTGGAAAGCGGGATGATCCAGCACCACCAGCCGCGGCCCATGAGGTGATTGGTGGCACTGGCGCGGGCGACGAAGGGGCCGGGCTTGAGCCCCATCTTGCGGGCTTCCGGGGAATCGAGGCAGCGGACATTTCGAAAGCGGACCCACATCGAGTGGACGGGGTGGCCTTCGAGGGCTTGGAGTGTGCCGCGTTTGCGGGCGATGAGTGCGGCTTTTCCCGAGCAGTCGGCGACCCATTTCGCGGTGACGGTGCGGGTCTCGCCGTCCTGCTGGTAGGTGACGGTGTTCTTGCCGACGCCTTCCAGTCCGAAGGATTTGATAGTCGCAGGGCGAACGACTTCGCAACCTTCTTTGGCGCTCTCATCGAGGAGGTGCTGGTCGAGGATTTCGCGGTCGAGCTGAAAAGTGGGGAAGCGGGCTTGGGAATACGGGCCGATTTCCGAGCAGTGGCTAGGGCAATCATTTCCGGGATTGTTGAACCAGAGGCGGAGTCCGTGTTTCTGGAAATGCTTTCCGGCGAGGTGATTGCCGAGTCCGAGGACGCGGGTGAGGAAGCACCCGGCGACTTCTGAAGTGGACTCGCCGACCTTGCGGTCAAACTTGGTCGATTTTTCAATGATCAGGACGCGCAGATCGGGTCGTTCGCGCTTAAGAAGCAGGCCGAGAGAGCTCCCGGAGAACGCGCCACCTAGGACGACGACGTCGTAGTGATCGGAGTCCGGTGTATTGGCGGGGCAGACCATGCGGCGATCTTAGAGACGATCGCGGATTGCGCAAGGGGCGGATTGGGGAAGATGGGATGGGCAAGGTGCGGGGACTTGCGGTCCTCGTGGGGTGGGTGGCTTGGGCTGGGAGGGTGGCTTGGGCGCGAGGGTCGTGCGGCGGGCGATGGCGGCGAGCTGGAAACACTTGTCGATGCCGTCGTTAGGTAAGCAGGGATCCTGCATGAGGAGTGAGAAAGATTTCGAACCTACCCGATTTCCCGTGACCATTGCGGAGCGTTACAGCAATCTGACCGCTCCTTGTGCTCCCTTCTTGCGGCGGGTGGGGTGGGGCGTTTAGTCTTTCGGCGTGGCCGGGAAATCAAAGTTTTATGCGATCGTCGGAAGCGATGAGGGGCGGGTGAAGGAGGAGGCTTTGCGGCTGCACCGTGAGCTGACAGGGGGGAATGACGATGGCTTTACGCATGAGACGATTGATGGCACGGCGGATAATTCGGAAGGGGCGTTTCAGATTTGTCGCAATGTGGTGGAGGCGCTGAATACTCTGCCGTTTTTTGGCGGGGAAAAGGTGGTTTGGCTGAAGTCGGCGAGCTTTCTGATCGATGATGTGACGGGGCGTTCGGAGCGGACTTTGAGTGGCGTGGAATCGTTGCGCGAATGCCTGGCGGCGGGATTGGCACCGGGGGTGGTTTTTTTGCTGAGTGCGACGGGGATTGATAAGCGCAGGGCTTTTTGGAAGTTCCTGCAGAAGAGCGCGGAGGTGAAGAGCTACGACAAGATCGATACGACGAAGGACGGTTGGGAGGATGAGGTGGCGGCACTGGTAAAGGGCCGGGCGCGGGATCTGGGGCTGAAGTTTGAGCCGGAAGCGATGGAGCTTTTTGTGATGCTGGCAGGTGAGGCGACCCGGCAGATTAGCAGCGAGCTGGAAAAGCTTGATCTTTATCTCGGGACGGAGCGCCGGACGGTGGAACTGGATGATGTCCGCCGGATGGTACCGATGAGCCGGGCGGGGGTGATTTTCGAGGTCGGCCGCGCTTTGCAAAATGGCGATGCGGCGCGGGCGATCGAGCTGATCGATCAGCAGCTTGAGCAGGGGGAGAGCGCGATTGCGGTGATGCGGGCTTCAGTGATCCCGACGGTGCGGAATCTTTTCATGGCGAAGGTGGTTTCGGAGACGGGAGTCTCGACGCGGAATTACCAGTCATTCGCGGGCGAGCTGGATCGGCTGCCGGAGATTCAGCGGGCGTGGCTGCCGCAGAAGAAGACGGGTGGGGTGAATGCTTATCCGCTGTTTTTATCGATAGGGGCGGCGGCGGCTTTCGAAATGAAGGGTTTGAGGAAAGTGATGGAGTCCGCGCTCAAGGCCGATCAGGCGTTGGTGACGACGGGCTTGGATCACCGGCTGGTGCTGCACCGTTTGATCGCCGAGGTGACGGCGGCGAGGAAACCGCAGAAGTTGGCGAGGCGGTAGGGAGGGCCTATTTTTATCTGCGTCCGATCGGTGTGGAAAACTACGTTGTTTTTCCTGCCCAGACTTGTCGTAGCCTGGCGATGGAATCGGCCCAGGGAGCTTGCCTGTAAATCCAGACGCGCACCCACCGGATGAAGCGCTGGGTCCTCTGGGTGGCTCTCTGGA
>CAZVMS010000316.1:0-83562 GCA_964628795.1 uncultured Haloferula sp.
GGGGATGGCCCGTCGATCACCTTCCGGCTCAAGGGGGGGAAGATGATTTCCCCACCCACGTGGGGATGGCCCGGCATCGCTCCTAACCGCTGCCCGCCCCGCAGTGATTTCCCCACCCACGTGGGGATGGCCCGCGGGTAATCACCGTCACCCGCGTACAGTGGATGATTTCCCCACCCACGTGGGGATGGCCCGCGGAAATCACATAAAAAAATGCCCCTTTCCTCGATTTCCCCACCCACGTGGGGATGGCCCGCCAAGCGCTATCCTCCCCCGTAACTCCGCAGCGATTTCCCCACCCACGTGGGGATGGCCCTCCTGCCTGCATCGAGCTCGTGCAGGAAGTGTAGATTTCCCCACCCACGTGGGGATGGCCCGACCGACGCCGTCGAGTGGGAATTAGAACTCGAGATTTCCCCACCCACGTGGGGATGGCCCGCAATGGACGTTGCTCAGGGCGGAGTGGATCGTGATTTCCCCACCCACGTGGGGATGGCCCGGCCAAGCAAGCGCTCATGCTCGCCCTCGTCTCGATTTCCCCACCCACGTGGGGATGGCCCGTTTTCCACGAACTGAAACGATAACATAACTGCGATTTCCCCACCCACGTGGGGATGGCCCGAATACATCCTCTGGCTCATGCCCATCGAGCGAGATTTCCCCACCCACGTGGGGATGGCCCGGGCCTGCAGGTCGCGATCAGACTCTTGCAGCTGATTTCCCCACCCGCGTGGGGATGGCATCGGTGATGCGGGGATTCTTGTTGGTCATCACGGTTTGGAACCGCACCCGGCCTCCCACTGCGGTGACGCACCAGTCGTTGATTTTCCATCCAACCAGCTCCCGGAATCAATCCTTTCGCTCGGCACGCTTGAAATGACAGCCGGGCTACCTAAGCTGCGCGTCCCGCCATGGAATTGAGCTCTATCGTTGAAGCACTCGTTACGTCCTCAGACGAACCTCTTTCGTCTGAAGAAATCGCCCGTCTGGTGCGCGCCCGCGTCGCGGAAGCCGAGGATAGCCTCGCCCGCAAGGCTGAGGAGGGCGAAACGGTGGAGCCACTCCCGGAGTGGATGACCGCCTTGGCGGCCGTGAGCGAAGAAAAAGTCATTGCCTCCATCGCCGAGCTCAACCGGGCCTACGATGAAACCAAACGAGCCTTCAGCCTCCGTGAAGGTGCCAAGGGTTGGCGAATTTTCACCCGTGTGGACTACGGAGACTTCGTCAAACAGCTATTCCCCGGCCGGAAACCCGAACGCCTGAGCGCTCCGGCCATGGAAACCCTCGCCATTGTCGCCTATCGCCAACCGATCACCAAGGCTGCTATCGAGGCCGTCCGCGGAGTTTCCTGCGATGGCATGCTCCAAAAACTGCTCGATCGTGAACTCGTCCGCATCGGTGGTCGCGCCGACCTCCCGGGCCGTCCCCTGCTCTACGAAACCACCGGACTCTTTTACGAACACTTCGGTATTCGTTCAATCGATGATCTTCCCAACGCCGGTGAGCTTCGCAAGGTCAAGTTACCTGAACCCAAGGAAGATTCTGGCCGAATTTCGCCCGAAGAACAACTCGCCCTCAGCGCCACCGAAAAGTCCATACCGAAGAAGCCCGAAGCCGCTGCCGAGGACTCCAACGAGACTCCCGACGAAGAAACCCAAACTGCCGACGCATGAACCTCGACGACATTCGCATTGGAATCGACCGCATCGACGGTCAGCTTCTCGACCTCCTCTCTGAACGTGCCGAGCTCGTCCATCAGGTCGGTGTGGTAAAGAAGCGCGACGGACTTCAGATTTACGCCCCCGAGCGCGAAGAAGCCCTGCTTCGCAAGCTCGTCGAGCGCAACAAGGGACGCCTACCGGAAAAATCGATCCGCGCGATCTACCGTGAAATCATGTCGGCCGCACTGGCCTTGGAAGATGATCTTAAAATTGCCTACCTCGGTCCGGAAGGCACCTGGACCCATCAAGCTGCAATCAAGAAATTCGGCCACTCTGTCGAATACACCGCCCATCCGAATTTCGCCGAAGTCTTCGATCAAGTCACCCGCCGCAAGGCCGATTACGGAGTCGTTCCCATCGAGAATTCCACCGAAGGGGCCGTCTCCCACACGCTCGATCTCTTCGTCGACTCCTCGCTTCAAATCTGTGCGCAGATCCTGCTCCGCATCGAGAACGGCCTGATGGCTGCCATCCCAAAGGAGGAGGTCAAGACCCTCTATTCCCACCCGCAGGTCTTCGGACAATGCCGGACGTGGATTCTCCAGAATTTCCCAAAAGCGGATCTGGTCGAAGTCTCATCGACGACCCGCGCCGCCCAGATCGCCCGCGAGAAAGCCAGCGAAGGGGCCGCCGCCATGGGCGGTGCGCTTGCCGCCGAAATGTACGGCCTAACGATGTTGGAGGAATCGATTCAAGATCGCGCCACCAACACGACTCGCTTTCTCGTCATCGGCGAGAAGACCTGTCCCGCCACCGGTAACGACCGCACCTCGATGCTCTTCGCCATCCACGATCGCCCGGGCTCACTCGTCCGTGCGCTTCAGGCTTTCGAGCACTTTGACATCAACATGTCGAAGATCGAGTCCCGCCCCTCGAAGCGGAAGGACTGGGAATATGTCTTCTACGTCGATCTCGCCGGCCACTGCGAAAACGACGAAGTCAAAGAAGCCCTCAGCGAACTCGAAAAGCACTGTTCGATGGTCAAGCTGTTAGGTTCTTACCCGGATGTTTCAGAGTAATCACCCGCCTGCCCTTCCATTGATCAACGGGTGGCCGTCAAGGCCACGCGTAACGTTGTCAACGTCTGCTATCCCACCATCAATAACGCCGACTGCCTCGGCACACGCTCCATCATCGAGCGCAACCTCAAACTGAAACCATTAACATGAATACCTTCACTCTTTCACCTGTGCCGCGAATCGGACGGATCCTCAGGCTGTGCTTCACCTTCGGCTCGATGACCCTGTCAGCATTGGCCCAAACTTCCGACAAGGATTTCGCCTATCCCCCAAGCGTGCCGAAGCCGACCCTCACGGAAGTGCGCTATGGAAAGCACCCGCGGCATGTCCTCGATTTCTGGAAAGCCGAATCCGAGAAAGCGACACCGCTGGTCTTCGTCATCCACGGCGGCGGCTGGATGAATGGCAGCAAGGAGCTTGTGAATCGCTTTGCCACCGCGCAGGCACTGCTCGATGCCGGGATCTCGGTGGTGGCGATCAACTACCGACTGATGAAGCACGCCGACGGCGTGGTGCCGCCCGTCAAGGCACCGATGGAGGATGCCGCACGCGCCCTGCAATTCGTACGCTCGAAGGCAGCCGAGTGGAACATCGACAAGACACGCATCGGTGCGGCCGGCGGATCGGCGGGTGCCTGCACCAGCTTGTGGCTGGCCTTCCACAACGATCTCGCCGATCCGCAGAGCTCCGATCCGGTCGCCCGGGAATCCACCCGGCTGTTCTGCGCGGCATTACTCGCGCCGCAGACGACGCTCGATCCGGCGCAAATGAAGGCATGGACGCCTAACAGCAAATATGGAGGTCACGCTTTCGGCAAACCGAACTTCGATCAGTTCCTAGCCGCACGGGAGGAAATCTTGCCTTGGATCGCCGAATACTCGCCCTACTCTCTGGTGAGTGCCGGAGACCCGCCGGTCGCGCTCTTCTTCAAGGATACGCCGGAAATCGGAAAGCCACAGAAGGATCCCACCCACACCTCGAATTTCGGGCTCAAGCTGAAGGAGCACTGCGATGAAGTCGGGGTTGATTGTTTCCTGATTCACAAAGGCACCAAGAAACCCAAATATCCCGATCCTACCCAATTCCTCATCCATTCTCTGAAACGCTGAACGTTTCGATGAAAAGCGGCATTGCTCGGGGCGAGGAACGGGTGGTCAGCTACAAGCGCATCGTCAAAACCAGCAGCGAGGCAGGATAACTCCCATGTGATAGATCTTGCTCACTCTGCCGTGGAGTCATGATCATTGCTTCCGGATGCAGGATTCACACGAGCGACTCACCGCGGATGGTGACCGTCGTGCGGAGGATGCCTTCCGTCCGATCACCCCGACTGGCGGGACTTGAGTGTCCATTTCGCCTAGACCTTCATCACTTCTGCTTCCTTCGCGGTGACATGCTCATCGACCTCCTTGACGTGCTTGTCGGTAAGCTTCTGAACTTCGGCTTCGTGGTCCTTCTGACCGTCTTCGGTGAGGTCGTTGTCAGCCTTCATCTTCTTGGCGGCGTCCATGCCCTCCTTGCGGATCGCGCGAATCCGCACCTTGGCTTCCTCACCGAGTTGCTTGACCAGCTTGGTCATGTCGCGACGGCGTTCTTCAGAAAGTTCAGGAATCGGCACGCGGATCGAGCGATCCGCAGCCACAGGATTCAGACCCAGCTTGGACTCGCGAATCGCCTTTTCAATCTCGGGTGTAGTAGCCGGATCGAAGGGTGAGACCACCAACATACGGGGCTCGGGCGAGCTGATCACCGCAAGTGACTTCAACTTCATCTGGCTGCCGTAACTGCGAACAAAGACGTCAAGATTTTCAATCAGACCAGGCGATGCCTTACCCGTGCGGACGGAGGCGAATTCGTGCACCAAATGCTCCACGGCACTTTGCATTGCAACTTCAGTTTCAAGAATGGCTTCAGCGGGGTCCATGACAGTTCGGTATTTAGGGTTCTCCAAAAAAGTTCAGCCTTGGGAATCGACCACGGTGCCGACATCGGCTCCAAGAATGGCTTCCGTGACATTCCCGTGCTTGCCCAGATCAAAGATCACAATCGGAATCTTGTTGTCCATGCAGAGACTGAAAGCCGTCGCATCCATCACCTTGAACTGGCGGGTGATGCATTCTTGGAAACTGACGCGTTCGAAGCGTTTGGCATCGGGATTTTTCTTCGGGTCAGCGTCATAGACGCCATCGACCATCGTCGCCTTGAGCACCTGATGGGCTCCCATTTCGCTGGCACGGAGGGCCGCGGTCGTATCGGTCGAAAAGAACGGGCTTCCCGTTCCAGCAGCGAAAATCACCACTTTGCCATCATCGAGTTGCTTCGCGGCTTTCCGACGAATGAACGTTTCAGCCACGTTCTTCATTTCAATGGCCGACTGAACGACACAAGGGACTCCCTTATGTTCCAGCGCCCCTTGCAGCGCGAGTGAGTTCATGACCGTGGCCAGCATGCCGACATAATCCGCCGTCGCGCGATCCATGCCGCGGGCACTCGCCGATGCTCCACGCCAGAAATTTCCACCGCCCACGACGATCCCCAACTCCACCTGGCCCGTCTCCATCGCCTCCTTCACCTCGTTGGCGATGCGATCAACGATCTCTGGCGAAATATTGTCTCGGCTCCCCGATTCCCGGAGGGCTTCACCGCTCAATTTCAGGATAACGCGGCGTCTTGTGGAAGGCTCTTCAGAACTCATGCGATGTGGCTTGGATCAAAGCAATCCACCGACCTCCGGGAAAGGGCAAAAACCACAAGAAGGTGCTTTTACACGGATCATGGCCACCGGAGACTCTTGAAAAAAGCACCACAACCCAAGTTCAGCACCGAAAGCCTGAACCAACACGATTCGAGTGAGCCGTCGATTGACTAAGCTCCCCCCAGCTCAAACTGCGAATCCAGTTCTGTCAGAGATGCCGTCCCTTCGTCTGTCCCCGTGATGCGAATCCGAATGACCAAGGTGTCGGACTGGGGAGCCTGATAAACTTCCAAGGTCTTGCGCACGGCAACGATTCCCAGCTTGAGCACCTGACGAACGGTTAGATCGACACCCTCCGGGATCTCCAGCTTGGAGACATCAAATTTCACCAAGAGCCCGTCCTGTGTCACCTCCGCCGAAATCCCAATCATGCAAAGAACCAGTAGATTTGCCTCTTCGACTGTGTAATTCGGATTGTTCGTCGGAAGCTTGAGCGGCGTACGGATCGATTCGATGAGAGTCTCAGGAAAGGCTCCAGTCAGAGCCATCGGACGCGAAACCACCGTCGCTTGAAGTGCCTCACCCGTGTCGGTGATCACTTCATCAACATCCGTTTCATGAAGGCTGACTGGTTCAAAGATCGGAACCACCGAGATGGTAGTGGCGGCGAGCGGGCTAAGAAATGCCGCGGAGACGAGGAGAGCTTTCATGACGAAAGGAAAAAGGGTGGCACGAAGAACAGCGACTTTCAATCGAGACGTGTTACGGATTGACCTTTCCATCCTCTGCTCCAGTCGATCGCCGGCATCCGGCGGGATCCATCGGCCTGCACCTCACCAAGAAGGAGAAGCCCATCTCCGCAAGCGACCCTGACCTGACGATCCACGACCGTCATGCTTCCCGGCTGCCCCGAACCATCGCCGAGCTTGGCCGGAAAGACCTTCAAGCGCTTGGGACCTGAGCCATCGTCATAGGTCGTGAAGCATCCTGGCCACGGGTCATAGGCTCGGAGACGCCTTTCAATTCGCTCAGCAGGCCAGGACCAGTCGATGCGACCGTCCTCGCGATCGAGTTTCGAAATATGGGAAACCTCCCCCATGCTTTCCTGACTCGTCCTTCCAGCCGATCCATCCAGCAAAGACGGCAGACCCGCCTTCAGCGCTTCCCGCGCCACGTCGGCAAGGCGATCATGGAGGGTGCCACCCGTATCGTCGTCACGAATCGGTGTTTCCTTCGCAAGAATCACATCGCCGGCATCCAACTTGGGAACGACATGCATGAGCGTTACCCCCGTGACCGAGTCACCCGCATCCATCGCGGCCTGAATGCAGGCCGCCCCGCGGTATTTCGGCAACAAGGAGGCGTGAAGATTCACGCAGCCGAGCGGAGCCATTTCGATCAGCCGCTTGGGAAGAATCTGACCATAAGCCATCACCACGATCAGATCTGGCTTCAAAGCTTCGATCGCTTCCAGCGCACCCTCCTCCTTCACCCGTTCGGGTTGCAAAACGGGGATGCCTGCGGCCACCGCCACTTCCTTGATCGGTGGCGGCTTGAGTTCGCGTTTTCTCCCGGCCGGCCGATCCGGCTGCGTCACCAGCGCGACAGAGCACGGAGCTTCTTCAATAAGAAATCGAAAGGCCGGAATGGCGATTTCACCGGTCCCTAGAAAGACGATTCGTGGATGTTCCATTAGACGATATGATCTGCGGTATTCCGATCGACGGGCAAGGTCACGATCTTTGCGATGATCTCAGTTCCCTTTCCCGATCCCGGTGCTCCGAGGATCAGGAAAACCGGTCGTTTTACTTCAAGCGCCTTGGTCATGGAACGGCGAAGCTAGGGAAGCCCCTATCGCCCCGCAAGCGCCGATCAATTGCCCGCGAAAACAATGAAAAAAGGCAGCGGCACAATCATCGCGGCATCCGCCAAACTCCGCAATGCATCCATCGAATAGCGATCCCGGGTTCGATTGATCACTTGCAGTAGAGCCGCTGAAACCAGCACTCCGTAAAAGAACGGTCGGGTTAATGACTCCGTCTCGGCGACCGTACCACCAAACATCCCCGGATTATCCTGGAAGGCAAACCACAAGGCAGCCGCTCCAAGCAGGATCAGCGGCAAGGTCAAACTGATCTCATCCGCAGCCCGAACCTCCGGATCGTCCGAACGCCTCGAATGCTCCCATAGATGAATCGCCGAAATATTGAGCACGCAAAGCACGCCAAAACTGATCACCTCCCGGCTCTGCATCATGTCCCAGAACGGCTCGGTCGGGACATAAACATGGGCTGCCAAGGCAGTCCCCGTCCCGAAAGTCATTCCAGCCACGATATTCCTCCAGTAGGGAATGTCGCGGGTTGACGGCACCAGCACCACCAAGGCGAAAAACGCTCCAACCAAAAAGATGATCGGGATCGAGTAGCCGATGATTTCGACAGGTAAATACGTGAGCGTCAGCCACAGCACGGCTACGATCGCCAGGAGCACTCCCACCGAGAACTTTTTCCAATGCCTGTTATGAAAATGGTGCCTGAGACCAAGCGTCGGGTCATCGGCCGGGCGCATCCTGACATCGATCAAGCGGTCCACCACATAGATGACCCAAACCGTCAACCCAAGCGCCGCATAGGCATGCCACGGGTGGAAGTCGACCCGCCACGCACGCGCGAACATGAAAAGCCACGCCACCGCGACCAGCGGGGCGTCCAGGCTCAACAGATTCGGCCACAGCCAAAATGGTGTTCGTCGATCCGGCATTGCGGAAGCGGACCTTTCGCAAGGCCCGCCGCGATGGCAAGCCCGGGATCATAGAATACTTTCACAGAACTCCCGGTGCAGGCTCGCTCGAGAGAGCCTTTCTTGCCTCGTCCAGTCTCTGCGAGACCTTTTGATCACCTTACAGGAAAGAACTTCCTTTTCCCCACGGCGAATGCATCGCTTCTCCCGTGACGCCGGATACCCCCATTTGCCAAGTTCGCTTTGCCGGGATCGACTTCGAGTCGGCAGGTGCGGCACGCGGGAAGACCGACGTCCCGGTCCAGATTGGATTGGCAGAATGGTCGATCCGCACCGGTCACACCGAGCCATTCGTTTCCTACCTCAGCTCCACGAGTCCAATCACCTGGTCGGCAAAAAAGGTTCACGGCATCCGGGATGAGGACTTGATCGGCGCGCCCTCCCTCCTCGAACTCTGGCCGGTGGTGAAAAAGCGCCTCGGTGACGCCGTCGTCGTTGCTCACGGAAAAGGCACCGAGAAACGTTTCCTCCGTGCGTTCCCCGGCCATGGCTTCGGGCCCTGGGTCGACACGCTGCTGCTCGCACGCGCCGCGTGGCCCGAACTGCCCGACCATTCACTCTCTGCCCTTTGCATCGGCCGCAATCTCGAGGCCCGTATTCGGGAGCTCGCGCCCAAAGGCAGCTGGCACGACGCCCTTTTCGACACC
Organism: uncultured Haloferula sp.; assembly: GCA_964628795.1. Taxonomy (GTDB): domain Bacteria; phylum Verrucomicrobiota; class Verrucomicrobiia; order Verrucomicrobiales; family Akkermansiaceae; genus Haloferula. The sequence goes on from CAZVMS010000316.1 coordinate 8,882, forward strand.
ATCGCCTCCCTTGCCTTGCTCGAAGACATCGTCAAAAGCTTCGAACTCGCCGACCGCCCCCTCGCCCAGCTCGTTTTCCCGGACACCCGGGAATGGCACCAGCAACGATCTCGTTAGATCGCGCGTCAGAGTTGCATCCCATCCTCGAATCGCCATTCTGTCGCCCATGCCTACCGTCCATGTCGATCTCGCCGAACGCTCCTACGATGTCGTCGTCGAAAATGGAATCCTGTCACAAGCCGGGGAGCGAATCGCCGCTCTGCGCGCCGGCACCAAAACCGCCGTCATCAGCGACAGTCATGTTGACCCCCATCACGGCGACACCTTGGCCGCCTCACTGAAGGCCGCTGGCATTGAAGTGAGCCGACATGTCATTCCAGCAGGCGAAGCCTCAAAGTCCTTCGACCAGGCCGCTGCGCTTTGTTCCTCACTTGCCCAGGCCGGCCATGATCGCAGCTCATTGGTGATCGCGCTGGGAGGCGGAGTCGTCGGAGATCTCGCAGGCTACGTCGCCGCCATCTTTTATCGCGGCGTTCCTTTCGTCCAGATTCCCACAACCATCGTTGCTCAGGTCGACTCATCGGTCGGAGGCAAGACCGGTATCAACCTCCCCGAAGGAAAAAACCTCGTCGGCGCCTTTCATCAGCCACGTCTGGTCCTCGTCGACCCCGAAACCCTACGCACCCTTCCCTCTCGTGAATTCCGTGAAGGCTTTGCCGAAGTGATCAAGCACGCTGCCATTCGCGACGCCGCCATGCTCAGCGAACTCGCGCGACTTGACCCGGATTCACCTGACGTTCCTGCCGACCTCATTGCGCGCAACATTGCCATCAAGGCGAGAATCGTGGAAGAGGACGAACTCGAAACCGCAGGCACTCGGGCGCTACTGAACTTCGGACACACCATCGGACACGGCATCGAGGCCGCTGTCCCCTATGGTGAGATGCTCCATGGCGAAGCCATCTCGCTTGGTCTCCGCGCGGCTCTCTTCCTCAGTCAGAAACGCTCGGGATTAGGCGATGAAGGTGCCCGCGCCGTGCTCAAACTTCTCGAACACTTCAGACTCCCACTTGTCATACCCGAAAAAATCGCATCCTCCACGATCCTTCAGCGCTTGTCCCGCGACAAAAAGTTTGCCGCCGGAGCCATCCGCTTCGTCCTCCTTCGCCAAGCAGGTGACGCTTACTTGGCAGACACCGTGACTCAGGAGGATCTTGCCGAGGCGATCGAGCACCTGCGGCAAACGCTGTGATTCAAATCCTCAGTTCCCGGGAACATCAACCACACGAGAGTAGTTGAATGACTGGCGTGCGTAATCCTTATCGCTCAACCCTTCCGCGGCATTGCGGCGAATCATGCCAGCATCGGAAAGCACCGAAACGCTCAACTCAACACCCGTCAAACGACCAGCAGCTATCTCTTCCTCAGTATAGGTGCCGAGCTCGGCATTTTGAACCTTGATTCCACTACCTAGGAGTCGGAATTCACCGCTAGTTGATGAGCTATCCAGAGTGACCCGGGCGGTTTCAAGCCTGGCAGATCCGCCAGCGCCTCCATCCGTAGTGACCTCAACCAAGAAGGTTGCCGTGATCTGGAAAACGTTTTCGCAGATGAAATTTGCCTCGTCATCCACGCCATTTTCAAATGATGAAAACGCGGCACGAAGATCCTCTTCTCCCAACAACTTTTCAAAGGTTTCGTCCGGATTAATGAGACTCCGATAAACCACGAAGGTGGAAGTGTCCTTGTCACCAGAGCCCCCTTCGATGGGGTCCTGAAAGCGCATCCGATAAGCGACACAAGACACATCACCTCCAGCATCCGACGCTTGCCCGATCTGTCCGTTGTAGCGGTCCGTGGCGGCCGTGAAGAAGGTAAATGCAGCGACATTGGAATTACCGTTTCCTGACTTCACAACTTGCGGAAGATTAGCCCCCGAATCCATGGACACATAGAGCCACTCCATGTTGTCCCCACGGCGCGAAACCAAGGATTCAAAGTCCTTGGCCATCGTGTCGATCAGCACCTTCGCTTGACGGGAGGCGCGCAATTGCGAACGACTGCGAGTCCAAGTATCCGTGGCGACTCCGGTGATGGTCACGAGCACGGTGATGATGATGGCGGTAATCCCCATCGACACCATCAATTCAATAAGGGTGAAGCCGGACTTCCGGGGTTTTGCTGAAAAGGTTTTCATGGCGAATAGGTTTCTGGGGGATCAACGACGAACCGCGAGATTGCGGGTAAAGACCGGACTATCGAGCTTAGCCACGTTGAATTGGCTCCCCTTGATGTAGCTGTAGGCGGAATTCGGCAGCATGTGAAACTCGGCGGCGAACGCGATCACAGCTTCCGGATAAGCGTCTGCCGTCGAACCACCCGCACCACCGTCAGGGGATGTGATTTCGCCCTCTTTGCCGCGTGCAAGCTCACCTTTACTATTAAAAACTAACTGCACCAGCTTAGCCGCGTAAATCCGACCCTCCAGCGCTTTAAGATCCTTTTCCAACTCCGGATCGCTTTTCTGACGAACGATCGGCTGAACGATAAAATCCTGACCTGCCACTCCACCCGCAGAGGTGTAGGGCTCAGGAGTTCCATCGCTGCGAAGTGACCCATCGATCACGGAGCGATACTGATACACCAGCAGAACCGTGTTGTTGTTCGTCGAACCCTTGATCCAATCGTAGGCCTTCTCGAACCCGGTTTTCTGCTCTGACGCATTGCCTCTCAGCAGCACCAGTTCCTTCTGCAAGGCAAATGCCAGACGGTCTGCCTCCTGAATACTGACCGCCTTACGAATACCAGCTGTTGCAGGAGCAAACACCGCGAGGAATCCAGTGAGCAGCAATGCCAGCACTCCAATCGCGATGACCGTCTCCATCAAAGTGAAACCCCTGCGGGCTTTTGAACTACTTGGGGTTTTCATGTGTCAGAAAGTTGTGGGTTCTTCAGAACCGATGATTTGGGTAGGATTGCGGAAGACGGAAGTCGCCCCGTTACGCCAGATCACAAATCCACCGAAGTCCCGACGGCCCTCGCTGGTCGTTCTCGGCTCTTCCTGGCCCTTGCCGCGAGCTCCGCTACCAATCACGAAGCTAGGGGCATCGTAACCGTCACCATTCAATCCTGTCGTGCAAATGCCCTCGGAATTGAACTCGTAGTAGAGATACCCCGCCTTTTTTGAATTATACATGCCGGACACTCCGTTGAGCGTCATCGTGTCCAGATTACCAGACTGCGACTTGTGATTTTTCTTGCTATACTGACGGCTGAAATAGGTCTTCGCTGGGAAGATATAGGCCTTGCCCGAAAGCTCCCATGCATTGGGAATGGGGTCGCCATTATCGTCGGTTTTCTCAAAAATCACGAACATCCGCCTCAGATAATTCCCTTCGATCTTGGGGTCATCGATGTCGATCAGCACTCGCGACCTCGTGCCCTTGCCAACGGCCACCGAGCGGGCTTCGTCGAAAATCGCCTCCGTGGAAGGAATTGCCGTGCTCACGCCTTTCCCACCAGCATTGCGGAAACCTGCTGCGCCGAGGGTGAGCAGCACGGTGATAATGAGGATAACGACAAGCAATTCCACCAAGGTGAAACCTGCTCTTGGGTAGGCGGAGGTTCTTTTCATCTCAAATTTGGCTTTCAAAACAAGTGCCCCCAACAAGCCGAGTTGGCAAGCAAGAATGTGATTACATCGCGATTACGCAGCATGAGATTATTTTTCAAAGTGACCGGCATTGGGGCCATTCATCCAGGCCCAGGCGCCCTTGACCATCTCACGAACGTCCTTTCGGCTAGCCTCCCAGCCCAACATTTCCTTTGCAAGCCTCGGGTCTGCAAGAAGTTGCGGAGGGTCGCCTTCACGCCTCGGGCCATATTTGACCGGCACCTTCTGACCCGTCACCTCCTCAGCAGCATCAATGATCTGCTTGACGGAAACGCCGACACCAGTCCCCAAATTACAGCGGATCGAATCGCCACCTCCAGCGAGATGGTCGATGGCCCTGGCGTGAGCATCGGCCAAATCCTCGACGTGGATGTAATCGCGAATACAGGTTCCGTCAGGCGTCGGATAATCCGTGCCAAAGACATCCACGTGGGAAATTTCACCTTTCAAGGCCATCAGCACCCGAGGAATCAGGTGGGTTTCCGGATCATGGTCTTCACCAATCTTTCCATCGGCCGACGATCCACTCGCGTTGAAATACCTCAGACAAGCGCTTTTCAAGCCCCAAGCGGACTCACAATCCCGCAAAACCCACTCCAGCATCAGCTTGCTTCGGCCGTAGGGATTAATCGGGTCCTGCTTGTTGGATTCAACAATCGGAATCGCATCCGGAACCCCGTAGGTCGCACAGGTTGAGGAAAACACGAAGGACTTGCAGCCCTTTGCCTGCATCGTCTCAAGCAAAGTCAGCGGCTCAGCGGTGTTGTTTCGGTAGTATTTGAGTGGATCGGTCACGGACTCGCCGACATAGGCAAAGGCTGCGAAGTGCACCACCGCCTCAAAGCCGTGCTCATCAAAAAGCTTCTCCAGCAACGCTCGATCACCAACATCACCAACCACAAGCTCGACCCCCTCATCGACGATCGCGTCGCGATGTCCGTAGGCGAGGTTGTCCAAGACGACAACTTTGCGGTTCTGCGAGGCGAGAAGTCTGACGGTATGGGAGCCGATATATCCGGCTCCTCCGGTAACAAGGATAGGTTTGCTCATAGAATCCCCGCAGGGCTACCCCAAAAAAGAGTCCTGGGGCCCTGCTGTCAATCCAACCTCTAGACAACGGCCTGATTCCGGTGAATAGATTCTCCAAAGAACCGTCATACCCACCGCAATGAATATGAATCGCTTGATCAAATCCGCGCTCATCGCAGCAGCCGCCGCGATTTTCAGCTCGTGCTACTACGACCCTTCATACGGTGGCTATGCCACCAGCTACGGAACCACGGGCATCAGTGCGAGTTTTGTTTCCACTAGCAGCGACTACTGGTTCTACGACCCGGCTGTCCGCTGCTACTATGATCGCCGCCGGAGCGCCTACTACGACCCCTACCTTTACGGATACTACCCACGGGGCTACACCCCTCGTCCGATTTCCAACTGCCCCCACCCCTACGGTTGGGGAGGAAGCGGTTATGCCCCCGTTCCTCGCAGTGTCAATGGGCGCATCCTGAGTCAACAGCAGGACCGAGTCGCTCAGCTTCAGGCGAGAAACTACGAATGGGCCAATCAGGTTCGAGTCAGGAACGATGCCAATGTCGCTCGCTGGCAGCGAAATCAGGCCACAGCGGCAGCCAACTTCCGCGGGGATCAATCCCGGCAGCCAGTTCGGAACCAAGCACAACCGCCCGGTCGCTACCAAGGTCAGCCAACGGCATGGAACCAGGCCCAGCGAAATCTGGATGCGCGAGCGGCTGAGAACCACTACCGCCGCGAGGCCATCATCGCCGATACCCGGGCTCGCAGCCAAGCGAGTGTCGAGGCCGTTCGTGCTCGCAATGCCGAGATCAATGCACAAGCCAAACAAAATCAAGAGGCCAATCGCCAACGGGCAGCAGCGGCGCAAGCCGAACGCCAATCAAGCCTAAGGGCAGCCCAAGATGCCCAGCGTCAACGCTTGGAGGAGATCCGCAATCGTCGCAACGTCAACTGAGTCGCCCCTAACGAGTCAAACGACGATTGGGCCCGTCCGCAGCTTCGCGGCGGGCCCTTTCCTTTTGGAGCTTCGCTAGGCTCACCCGAGGCCTAAGCGCCCAGCGTGCCATCCCCCATCCGAGCAATCCCCCGCCGAAATGACAGGCGTGGGAGACGCCTCCGTCAGCATATTTCCCGACAGCCGCACCCCACTCAGATAGCACTGGAATACCCAAAACTGGATTCATCAGCGCCAGAAAGCCCGATGCGAGCATGACCCCGATACCCAGATTCCTTCCGGATACGGGCAATGGCCACATCCGAGATCCCGGAGAAACGCCCGTTAGCCACAGCAATCCAGCGGCTACTCCCCCCGATATCCCCACCAATGGAATCAGCTCAGGACCACCACTTAAGATCAGCTGAAATAGACCACCCATCAGCCAGCCGGAGGCCAGAAGACCAAGCAACAAGCGCCCACCACCAATCCGCTCAATTCGAGGGCCGATCGCCAGCAAACCAAAGGCATTGATGATCAAGTGCACCCAGTTCCCATGAATCAGTGCGTGGGTAAATGGTTGCCAGAGCGCCCCGCTTGCGAGCCCCTGTCGACTCAGCCCCAGCTTCCCAAAAAGCTCCCGGTTCTCCACGAAGCCACCTACGCTTTCGATGGCAAACTGAATCAGCACCAGCAGGCCTACCACGCAGAGCGTCACCCGAGCGGCGATGAGATCGGTCCCCATCGTGCTCCATTTGGACATGAATCCTCCGCGCATAATCGGAGGAGTCTGCATGAGATGGCGGGGTTAGGGAAAACGTAAAATCGAGGGCTCAATCCATCGCACGTGAACGCGGTTCACGCTTGGCGACATCCGCCGAACCCGGAGCGGTCACAAATGGACCACCGGCAAGCGGAGCAACTCCGCTAAAGGCCACATCCGGCATTTCACTTGGACGACCCGCCAACGGGAAATCCTTTCTCAGCGGGTGGAAAGGATAGCCTTCCCACATCAGAATGCGCTTCAGGTTCGGGTGGTCGGTGAAGCCGATACCCATCATGTCGTAAACTTCGCGCTCGTGCCAATCCGCACCAAGCCAGAGATCCGTGGCGCTTGGCACCTTCTCATCCTCAGCCACTTTCGACTTCACGCGCAAGTGCTTGGAGTCGTCGAGTGTCGTCAACTCATAGACCATTTCGAAACGAGGATCCTCGCCGAAGTGGTCCAGACTCGCGACATCGAGCAGAAAATCATAGCCGAGTTCATTCTTCGCATGCGCCAGCACCTCGTGCAGCGACGAAAGAGACACACAGATCGTCTGCTCACCCCGGAACTCAATCGTTCCCGTCACAGCGTCACCAAATTTACCCTTGAGGGCTTCAATATCATGAGCGGAGGACATCGTGAATTAGGAGGAGAGTTCTTCGAAGAATTCCTTCTTCTGGTTGGCCAAAGCAGGCTCCTTGGCGACTTGATCCTGCAATTTCATCAGGCCGGCAATCAATGCTTCCGGGCGCGGAGGACAACCGGAAATGTAAACATCCACCGGAATCAGCTGGTCAATCCCCTGAAGCACCGCGTAGCTGCGATACATTCCACCGCTCGAAGCACACGCGCCCATCGCGATGCACCATTTCGGCTCAGGCATCTGGTCCCAGACCCGCTTCACCGCCAGCGCCATCTTGTAGGTTACCGTTCCGGAAACGATCATCACATCCGCCTGACGCGGAGAAAAACGCATCACCTCCATCCCGAAACGGGAAAGGTCAAAGCGCGAACAGGCCGAAGCCATCATCTCGATCGCGCAACAAGCCAAGCCCATCGGCATCGGCCACATCGAATTCTTGCGCATCCAGTTCATCGCGGCATCCACGCGAGTGACGATCACATTGCCCTCGATCTTCGAATCGTAGGCCGCGTGGGCAGTGGAATTGTTGTCAGTGACCATGGGGAACGGCGCGAAGATGCCATCCCCCGCCCCAGTCTCAAGCCGTTTGTGAAAGTTTTCACAAGCTCCAGACGGAAATCCCAAGCTTTGCCAGCCCAGCCGTGCCATTTCCCCTCAGATTTCGCTTGCAGGCGCGCTGAATTTCATGCGCATCCGCCCGAAAACTCGCTCGGAGGGTGGAAATTCACACCTTCAGCACCTGCTCAATAAACTCAAGCACCTCACTACGACCCTTGCCCGTCTTCGTCGAGGTCTGGAAATACCTCGGCTCGCCTTCACAGCGCTCCTTGAGAGCTTCCAAAAACAGCGCCACATTCACCCCCACCTTCGTCGCCTTCGACTTATCCGTCTTGGTAAAGATCAGCACGAAAGGAATCTCTCCCGTCGCCAGCCAATCACAAAACTCCAAGTCGATCGCCTGAGGCGTCAGCCGCGAATCGATCAGCACGAACACACAGCGCAGCTGTCCGCGCTGCGAAAGGTAGTCCGAAACCGCCCGCTGGAATTCCTGTCGGCTTTCCTTCCTCACCTTCGCATAACCGTAGCCCGGAAGATCGACCAGCAGCCAATCCTTGTTCATCGTGAAGAAGTTGATCAAGCGCGTCGCCCCCGGAGTCGACGACACCTTCGCCAGATCCTTGCGCCCCGCGAGAAGGTTGAGCAGCGAGGACTTGCCGACATTCGAGCGTCCGATAAACGCAAATTCCTGAAGGCTGGAATCAGGACAGTGCTCCAAATCCGGAGAACTCGTCAAAAAGGTGGCAGAAGTGATCTTCATCGCAAACAACGACCACTACTTGCGACTGATGCCTTCAACAAGCCCCACGCCGGATCATTTCGATACTCGGCTGCCGTCTTCGGAAGTCTAAAGGTCCAATTCTGCGGCCCCACTGTCCCCGGCTGATTGATCCGCTCGGTCATTCCGAAAAGGTCATTCACCATGATCGCCGCGTAGCGGGAATTGCAGGCCATCAAGGCATCAATCAGCTTCCACAAGATCTCATCATTAAAGGGCTCGTCTTTCTCAATCCCGGCAAACTCCATCATCAAACGCAAATGCTCGGCGGCATCTAGGCGCTCGTGATCCTCCAACGACTCGTCCACCGAATGCGCTCGAAACTCCTCCCACATCGCGGGAATCGGCAGATGGTCATGCGTCGCATAAGTCGCGAAGGAACACTCCGGCAGCTGATCACCTGGAATCACTTCCCCCTCATCATCAAAGTCCCAATGCGGGATTCGGAAGCCCGCAATTCCCAGTAATGCCAGATGCGGGCGGACATACTCCGGCACACACCCAAGGTCCTCGCCCACCACATCAGATTCTCCTGCTGCCTCGAGAATCACCTTCAAGCGAAGATCTCCATCCGCGCGATTCGCCGCCTTGTTGGAATCCGTATCATCCGGCCTTGGCGACCATCCGGGCAACTCGCCACCGGTCTTCAATGCCGCCTCCTTTTCGTTCAGTTCAAGGAACTCAGCATTCAGTTGAGGTCGCCAAGGGAATGCATAGATGCGATAAAAACCGAGAACGTGATCAATCCGGAAAATCCGAAAAATATCGGTCAGCTTGTCAATCCGCTGACGCCACCAGGGAAACCCTTCGTCCGCCATTTTCTCCCACTGATAGAGTGGAATCCCCCAGTTCTGACCCCATTTCTGGATGAATCGGTCATGCTTGAACATGGTCTCTGGTGGAGCACCACCGCACCAATCCAGATCGAAATCCTCGCGCCCAAAAAATACATCCGCCGAGTAACGGCTCACCCCAATCGGGATGTCACCCATCAGTTTCAGACCTTTCGAGTCCGCATACTTCTTCACCTCGCGCCATTGGTGAAAGCACAGCCACTGAACCCAGGCAAAGTAGCTCAATCGTGAATCGACCATCGGCCCATCCACCTCCCGCTGCTTTTGCAAAAACTGCCGGGCACCCGTCACCGAATGCCAGTCCCTCGGCCACAAGTCCCACGCCTCGGTGCCACCAGCACGATCCATCAACCAACGATACACGCAGTAGTGATCCAGCCAACCCGCCTCCTTCTGGCGAAACGCAGCAAAGGCCTCATGCAAAGATGGCTCAGCCCGATTCCAACGTGCCCATGCCAACTCCAACAAGGCCCTCTTCACGCGCCTCACCTGATGATACTCAACCACCGGCGCGCTTGAATCCAATCCCACCCCCATCTCACCGACAGCCTCCACTCGATCCCGGGCATCACTCAACTCGCTTGCTGTGAGACCCGGCACCTCCTCCATCGTCAGATACAAGGGCTCCAGCGCCACCGACGAAATCGCATTGTAAGGACTGTCGTCCGCGCCCGTCTCATTGATCGGAAGCAACTGCAGAAAGCCCACCCCATGCTCAGATGAGAGATCAATCCACTCGCGCAGCGCCCTGGTGTCGCCAATCCCGAGATCGCCCTCTCGACGCGGTGAAAATGCAGGCAGTAACAGCCCAGCCAATCGTTCAGACATGGGCGCGAGATTGCCAGCCTCCCTCCCCGATGCGAGCCAGAAGAAAGTCAATTGCCAGCTCGCATTTGATGACCCATCGAAATTAACTTTGACTATTCAAAGTCTGCACCGTTTGTTGCGGCCATGTCAGCACTCCGTGCCACCCTTTTCCCGCTTCTCCTCGCCCTCTCTGCTCTCACCGCGGGCTGTCGAGAAGAGCAGCCACAAAGCGGCAAATACCGCACCGTCGCGACCGTCGGCATGATCGCCGATGTCGTCCGCCAAATCGCTGGAGACAAAACCGAAGTCGAGGGACTGATCGGTGAAGGTGTCGATCCCCATCTCTACAAGCCCACCGCCTCGGACGTGAAGAAGATCCAGGCTGCCGACATCGTTTTTTACAACGGCCTGATGCTTGAAGGCAAAATGGGCGACGTCCTCGTCCGTGTCGCATCCAGCGGCAAGCCCGTCCACGCCGTCACCGAAAAGATTCTCGAGAGCAGAGACTACGTGATAAGCGACGAGCAGGACCACCACGACCCGCACGTCTGGATGGATGTCAGTGGCTGGATGAAAGCCAGCCCGGTCATCGGTGCGGCCCTCGCTGCGCTCGACCAGCCAAACGCGGATTTCTACCAGAAGAACACCGAGACCTATCTCGGCGAACTCCAGAAGCTCGACGACTACGCCCGCAAGTCGATCGCCACCATTCCCGATGGCCAGCGTGTCCTCGTCACCGCCCACGATGCCTTCAACTACCTCGGACGCGCCTACAATCTTGAAGTTCGCGGAATCCAAGGACTCAGCACCGAGTCCGAGGCCGGACTCAAGGACATCAGTGAGCTTGTCGATTTCCTCGTTGAAAGGAAGATCCCCGCCGTCTTCGTCGAGAGCTCGGTCTCCCAAAAGAACATCAAGGCGCTCATCGAAGGCGCCCGCTCCAAAGGCCACGAAGTCAAAATCGGCGGCGAACTCTACTCGGATGCCATGGGGCCGACCGGAAGCTACGAAGGAACCTACATCGGCATGATCGATCACAACGTCACCACCATCACCCGCGCCCTCGGCGGCGAAGCCCCAGAGAAAGGACTTAATGGAAAGCTCGGCGGTGGCTGAGCCTTCGAGGCTCATCGCCAATTCAATCAAAGAAGCTCAGCGCAACTTCCCATCAACCACACCATTTCCATGGGGAATTTCAAATTCCCGTTCCTTGCCAATCATGCACGACGCCACCACCTCAACCGTCGACATCGCCACGGGGGTTCATGCGGAACACCCACCGAATTGTCCTTTGGCGATTCACGACCTCACCGTCGCCTACCAGCGCAAGCCGGTCATCTGGGACATCGAGCTCAATATCCCCGAAGGCAAACTCGTCGGCATCGTCGGACCAAACGGTGCCGGTAAGAGCACCCTCATCAAAGCCTGCCTCGGCCTCATCCCATCGACCTCCGGCTGGGCCCACATCTACGGTCAGCCTCATAAAAAGCAACGCCACCTCGTCGGCTACGTCCCCCAGCGCGAAAGCGTCGACTGGGACTTCCCCGTCAGCGCGCTTGATGTGGTCGCCATGGGAACCTACCGCAAGCTTGGCTGGCTCCGCCGTGTCGGAAAAATGGAGAAAACCCTCGCCCTCGAAGCCCTCGAAAAAGTCGGCATCGGCCACCTCGCCCAGCGCCAGATCAGCCAGCTCTCCGGTGGTCAGCAGCAACGTGTCTTCCTCGCCCGCGCCCTCGTCCAGGATGCCAAACTCTATTTCATGGACGAGCCCTTTGCCGCCGTCGATGCCGCCACCGAACAAGCCATCGTCACCCTTCTCAAGGAACTCCGCGCTCAAGGCAAAACCTGCATCGTCGTCCACCACGACCTCGCCACCGTCTCCCAATACTTCGACTGGCTCATCCTCCTCAACATGCGCGTCGTCGCCGCCGGTCCCACTGAAGAAGTCTTCACCAAGGAAAACCTCAGGAAAACCTACGGCGGAAAGCTCGACCTGTTAGACAATGCCGCCGTTGCCCTCAGGCAACACTGAAAACCAAAAATTCCCTTGCCATTCACCTTCCAGGATCTGCTCGATGTCGTTTTGCTGAAAAGCCACAACGTCCGACTCGTCGTCATCAGCACCATGCTGCTGGGGCTGACATCCGGACTGATCGGCTCCTTCCTCCTGATGCGCAAACGCTCGTTGATGGGCGACGCTCTTTCCCACGCGACACTCCCCGGCATCGGCATCGCCTTCGCGGTGATGGTCACCATGGGGGGCACCGGAAAGTATCTTCCCGGCTTGTTGTTAGGTGCCACCATTTCCGGTATCGCCGGCGTGCTCCTCATGCTCGCCATCACCAAAACCACGCGCCTCCGCGACGACGTCGCCATGGGCTACGTGCTCAGCGTTTTCTTCGGCATCGGCATCGCCATTCTCGGACTCATCCAAAAGATGCCTCAAGGAAACGCTGCAGGCCTCGAGTCCTTCATCTACGGCAAAGCCGCGTCGATCGTCTGGCAGGACTCCATCCTCATCGCCACCATCGCCCTCCTGACCGCCGTCTCCACCATCCTCCTGCGGAAAGAGTTCACCTTGCTCTGTTTTGACGACAATTACGCCGCCTCGCAAGGTTGGCCAGTGCTCCTTCTCGATGTGGTGATGCTCGGACTTGTCACCGCCGTCACCGTCATCGGACTTCAAGCCGTGGGTCTCATCCTCGTCATCGCCTTTCTCATTATCCCCGCCGCCTCCGCCCGATTCTGGACCCATCGCCTTGGTGTCATGCTCTTCCTTGCCTCGATCATTGGAGGAATCAGCGGCTGGCTCGGGGCCTCCCTCAGCGCCCTCCTCCCGAAGCTTCCCACTGGTGCCGTGATCGTGCTCGTCGCTGCCAGCATCTTCATCGTCAGCATGCTCTTCGGCACCGCCTGCGGCGTGATCCCGCGCTATCTGGATCAACTCCGGCTCAAACGCCGCGTCGGACGCCAGCACCTGCTGCGTGCCGCCTACGAAATCCTCGAACACCACAATCGCCCCGCCATCAATCTTCCGATCAGCCGCAACTCCATGCTCGAGCACCGTGCCTGGACGCCCCGGCAGTTCAAAAGTCTGCTCTCCCGCGCCAAGCGCGAAGATCATCTCGAACATTCCCAACCCGGCACCATTCGCCTGTCGGAATCCGGCTTTGGCGAAGCCGCCCGCATCACCCGGAACCACCGGCTCTGGGAACTCTACTTGATCCGCCACGCCGACATCGCCCCAAGTCACGTCGATCGCGATGCCGATATGGTCGAGCACATCCTCGGTGCCGAAATCGTCCGTCAGCTCGAAGCAGAGCTGGCACCGCAAGCCGAAGTCCCCCCGAGTCCGCACCGGATCTGATGAACTGGACCTCCTTCGACACCTGGATCGCCGTCACCGCCACTTTGTGCGCGGTTTCATGTGCCTTGCCCGGATGTTTCCTCGTACTTCGTAAAATGAGCATGATGGGTGACGCCATCAGTCACGCAGTGCTTCCAGGCCTCGCCGTTGCCTTCTTCATCACCGGTAGCCGCGCCAGCGTGCCGATGTTCATCGGAGCGGCCGTGGTGGGAATCCTAACAGCACTCTTCACCCAATGGATTAGCCGCTTCGGCCAGGTCGATCGCGGTGCCGCGATGGGAATCGTTTTCACCACCCTTTTCGCCATCGGTCTGGTGCTCATCGTGAATGCCGCCGACCGCGTCGACCTCGACCCCGGCTGCGTGCTCTACGGTGCCATCGAACTCACGCCTCTCGATACCGTCAAAATTGGCTCGCTGATGATCCCACGTGCTGCCTTGGTGAACGGGCTCATTCTCACCATCAACCTCGGAATCATCGTCCTGCTCTACAAGGAACTCCGCCTCAGTTCTTTTGACCCACAACTTGCCGATACCCTCGGTTTCTCTTCAGATTTCCTCCACTATCTGCTGATGACCATGGTCGCCATCACCACCGTTGCCGCCTTCGAGTCTGTAGGAAGTATCATCGTCATCGCGATGCTCATCGTCCCGCCAGCCGCCGCCCTTCTTCTAACAAGACGACTGTTTCCGATGCTTTTGATGAGCGCCGTCATTGCTACCGTTTCGGCATGGATTGGTCATTTGTTCGCCATGACCCTTCCACGTCTTATCGGGTTCGAAGACACAACGACTTCAGGCATGATCGCTTTCGCCGCAGGTCTTCTTTTCCTCCTCGCCTGGCTCTTCGCGCCCCGCGAAGGCCTCATCACGCGTCGATTCAAGCCGGCGGGCTGATGCGGATGCAGTCCGTATCCACCTCGACCTTCCAGTCAGGACGGTGCTTTGCGACAAACGAGCGCACCTCATCCATCGTCGGATAACTCTGCTCACTCTTTCCTTCAAAACAGCGCGCATCGTCGATCAGGATCACACAGCGAAGATCCTCACGCGCGAAAATGTGGCTGAGTTCTTCCATCACCGGAGTATCCTTGTCGCCACGCGCCGTATTGCCCGCCGAGTAGTGCCCATCGAGCCAGAAGAGCGCAGGACCATCGAGCTTGGGAACCAGCTCGGACATCACCTTGCCACTATCGCCGTGAAGAATCTGGATGCTGGAGTCGCCGCGAAAACGCTCGACCGCCGCCTTGTAAAAATGATCCGCGAGCTCGATCGAAAACAGCTTCCGGAAATCCTTGCGCATCGCTTGGATCATGTCGCCCTTGAAGGTGCCCGTCTCGACCAGCACCTCCAGCCCGAAGCGTTCGCGATAATCGCGGATGTTCTTCTGCTTGATGGCATGGGGCGGCGGCGAGGGACGACCCGCAGCCTCCCATTTCGCGACGGCGCGCTTCTCTTTCCAGTTTGAAAACAAGCTCATGAATTTTTAGTCAGTGGTGTTGCTGAGATCCTCAAACACGTAGCCGTGCATCTCGATCTCCTTTCGGTAAACCCGGTCAATGATCTCAAGGTGACGCTTTTCGAGCACCTTGCTGTAGTGCGTGCGGTCCTTGCGATAGTCGCCTTTCGCCCTCACCCCTAGCGAGCCCTCAAAAGGAATGCCAAAGCGATCACAAATCCGACCCATCCCCTCGGACAGCTCCTCGTATTTGATGATCTCATCGACCATGCACTCCCCGTTTTGATCCAGATAAAATCCCGTATTCTGGCAAAACACGCCCTCTTCGAAATACTCGTCGAGCGTCAGCTTCCCATCGCGATAGGCGCGCTGCATGTGGTAGTGCGAAAGCGTCTTGTCCCACGGATTCCGCTCGACGGAGAACTTGTAGTAGCTGTCCCAAACCTCCGGATCGATGCGCTGCTTCGCGATCCTTGCCGGGATGTGCTCATGAAACTTCCGCTGCTTGCGCATGTCGTCAAAAGTCCGCATCGGAGTGAAAAAGCGCCGCTCGACAAAGACGCGCTTGTCCACCGGATAGTTGAAACTGAAAAACTCCTTCAGCGGGAAGAACGGCTCCTTCCAATTGCGGGGCTCGTGCCCCTTCACGGGTGGCCGCGTCGTCGTGAAAACGTCATCAGGACCACAATGCGGCGAAAGAAACGCCTCGATGCTCGTTCCGGCCGTCTTTGCGGTTTTGATGAAAATAAAGCGATGCTGATGGGAGATGACCATTCGCGCCGCCAGCGATAGACCAGCCAGACATTGAGGTGCAAGTGGTTTCACCTCCTGTGCACAGCGATGTCCTAATCAATCGTCGCTCACTCGCCCTCAAGCACCGCCGCAGCCGTCAGCTCGGCAAAGGGACCGAGTGCCCCGAAATAGTGAATCTTGCGCTCGCCATCGAGCACGTAAGCCAACGGCCAGGATCCGACGCGGTATTCATGCCCCAGCTTGTTCTCCGGATCGGAGAAATTCGGCCAGTCCACCGGGTTCGATTTGCTCATTTCAAGGGCACGCAGAACCTTCGTTGGGTCGCTGTTGACACCGACCACCTCAAACGGTTTCCCGGCAAAACGCTCGTCGGCTTTCATCGCGCGCAGCATGTCGATCACCGCCTCCGGGCCTTCTCCACCGGAGTTCCAGAAAACCAGCAGCACGATCTTCCCGGAATAATCCGAGAGCTTCATCGGCTGCCCTCCGGAACCCACGCCCGTCAAATCCGGTGCGATCCGCCCCTTGCTGAGGTTCATAATGATGTAAAGCTCGTCCTCCGCCATTTCAGCCACCGAAGACCCATCGACCACCACATCCGCCGCATCGATGATTGCTTTTCGCAGCATGCTCAGGCGCTCGGCCATCACTCTCGCGTCATCACCGAGGTTCTTGTCCAACATCGCGACCCCAAGCGCCGCCACACCACGCACCGTCTTGTCGGGATTCTCCTTCTCGATCCGGCGTAAAAGATTCATCGACTGATTGTCGCCACAGGCCACCAAGGCCATACACATTGGGGCAAGCTTTGCACTCCTGATGTGGTTTTTCGAAACCGCATCGCGCACGCCATTCACCTCCTCCGCCATCAGCGGACGGCGAATCCCGTCGTCACCAATCGTCGCCAGCGGATTGGCGATTCTCAAAAACCAAGCCGCCGGCTCCAGCACCCAATCCTGGTCGAGATCGCTTCTGATCTCCTGCCACAATTTTTTCGCCGCCACCGCTTGGTCCGGGCGGGACTGCATCAACGCGTTCCGCTCCTGATCCGTCTTGGCGAGCTTCATTTTCAGCTGCCAGGCCTCCACCGAACGCTCGTAGCCCGCCCTCACCGCTGCCGCCTGCTGGGGCGATCCGGCACTGACCACGAGACTGAAACCAACAAAAAACAGGGAGATGATCGGCGAAATCCGCATGCCGCACGCTACCAAGCTCAATCCGCCTGACAAGCCCACCGTTCAGAGCTTTCCAACGCTTGCCCCCGGCCCACTGATGCCTTTTACTCCCCGCCCGATGGCTACCGAACATATCGACGTCCGCTACGTCGCCGACCTCGCCCGACTCGAATTGAGTGACGAGGAATGCGCAACCTTCCAGCCCCAACTGGACTCCATCCTGAGCTACGCCGAAAGCCTCAGCCGCCTCAATGTCGAAGGGATCGAACCCACCGCCCACGCCGTGCCCGTTTACGACGTCATGCGCGAAGACGTCCCCGGCACCAGCCTCTCGCAGCAAGCCGTCCTCCAAAACGCCCCGGATCAAGCCCAGCAGCAGATCCGCGTGCCCAAGGTCATCGCCGACGCCTGATTTCCCATGTCCCTCGCCTCATCCTCCATTTCCGAGCTTCGCCAAAAGCTCACCGCCGGTGAAATCAGCCCCGCCGACATCCTCGACGACCTCGCCGCTGCCATCGCCGCCCGCGATCCCGAAGTCGGTGCCTACTTGTCGCACGATCTCGATGCCGCCAAGGCCGCCGCCGCAAACGCCGATCTCACCCTTCCACTCGGCGGCATCCCGATCGGCATCAAGGACAACATCAACGTCCTCGGCCAGCCCTGCACCTGCGGCTCGCGCTATTTGGAAAAGGGCTACACCTCGCCCTACGACGCCACCGTCACCAGCCGACTGAAAGCCACCGGAGCCATCCCCTTCGGCCGCCTGAACATGGACGAATTCGCAATGGGCTCCTCGACGGAAAACTCCGCCGTCGGGCGCACCCTGAACCCCCACGACCTGAGCCGCATCCCCGGTGGCTCGTCCGGGGGCTCTGCCGCCGCCGTCGCCGCCAACCTCGCCATCGCCACCCTCGGCTCAGACACCGGTGGCTCGATCCGCCAGCCCGCCTCCCATTGCGGCGTCGTCGGCCTCAAGCCATCCTACGGCCGCGTTTCCCGCTACGGGCTTGTGGCTTTCGCCTCATCGCTCGACCAGATCGGCCCGCTCACCCGCAGCGTCGAGGACTCCGCGCTGGTCCTCCAAGCCATCGCCGGACACGACCCGCGCGACTCCACTTCCCTCAACTCAGAGGTCCCTGATTTCCTCTCCGGCATCCATGAAGGCGTCGCCGGCATGAAGCTCGGCCTTCCCAAGGAATACTTCGGCGAAGGCATCGACCCTGCGGTTCGCGAAAAAGTCGAAGCCGCCACCAAGAAACTCGAAGCCGCAGGGGCCGAGCTTGTCGAAATTTCGCTCCCTCACACCGAATACGCCGTCGCCACCTACTACATCATCGCCCCTGCCGAAGCTTCATCGAACCTCTCCCGCTTCGACGGCATTCGCTACGGTCATCGTAGTAGCAACCCCGAAGACCTTCTCGACCTGTATCGCCGCTCGCGCGAAGAAGGCTTCGGCCCCGAGGTCAAACGGCGCATTATCCTCGGCACCTACGTGCTCTCATCCGGATACTACGACGCCTACTACAGCCGCGCCCAAAAAGTCCGCACCCTGATCCGTCGTGACTTCGAGCAGGCTTTCGAAAAAGTCGACGCCATCCTTTCCCCCGTCACCCCTGCCCCCGCCCGCAAGCTCGGCGAAAATAGCGACGACCCCCTAACTGAGTATCTCTCCGACATCTACACCATCGCCGCCAACCTCGCCGGTATCTGTGCGATCTCCGTCCCCTGCGGCAGCATACCTGCCGAAGGCGACAAGCAACTCCCAGTCGGTCTCCAAATCCTCGGCCCCCACCTCGGCGAAGCGAAGCTCCTGCGCATCGCCAAAAGCGCTGAGTAGATCCATGTGTCCCGAATACCTCATCGTCCACGAAATGGCCCACCTCCTCGAACCCACGCACCACGAGCGCTTCGTGGCCCTGATGGACCACTTCATGCCCAACTGGCGGAACCGCAAGGACCTCCTCAAAAGCCTGCCGGTCCGGCATGAGACATGGCGGTATTGAAGGACGGTCACCAACTGCTTGGCTAAGATCCGATTTTCGCCCCAAACCGCCGATGGGTGATTTTGCGATATTCGTTCTGTTTCCGCATCTTCAGCCTTTTGAGTCGCGCGTTTTCTCACGCTTGCCTAGCTCAAGGGTCGGAGGCTAGTTTCCGCCGCGTGGACCACTCCGATGAACCCGAGACCGGCAAGAATTCTCCCGGACTGCGATTCTGCCGCCAGGTGCTCCATCCCCTACTGGCTCTCTCCGCCGCGCTCTGTCTGCTGGCTTTGGTCGGCTGGACCGGGGTGATCGTTGAATGGCAGCACTGGCTGACCTGCTTCACCGGGGTGATTTTTGCCGCTGAAAGGGCCTGGAGCTTCCGCCTTCTAGGGCCAGAGGAAAGAGCCCGGATGCGGCTTGAAAGGCATCTCGTCCTGGCGGTGGCGGTGGTTTCCGTTTCGGCCATGTTGCTGCTCCAGCACGCACCAGGCGATGACACTTGGCCGATTGGCTGGCACTTGTTCATCCAAATTGCGGTGCTGGTTTCCGGCCTGCTCTCATTGATTCATCATCAAACGCGCTTCACGGCGCGGGCCGTGCATCCAGGATGGCTGCTGATGGGATCATTCTCCACGGTGATCGTGCTGGGTGCGCTCTTGCTAAAAATGCCGCGCTGTGTGGTCGAGGGCGCGCATTGCTCCTGGCTCGATGCTATCTTCACCAGCACGAGCGCAGTCTGCGTGACCGGACTGGTGGTGGAGAACACTGCCACCTTTTTCAGCCACACCGGCCAAATGGTGATCCTGCTGCTGATCCAGATCGGCGGACTCGGCATCATGACGCTGACGTTTTTCGCCGCCGTGGTCTTGTTCGAAGGTTTGTCAATGCACGACCGACTTCTGTTAGGAAAGATGATTCAGGAGAACCGATTGTCGAGAATCGGCCGGACGCTCTCATTTATCGTGATCATGACCTTTCTTTGCGAAAGCCTCGGAGCGCTTGTCTTATTCCTCGGCATGAATGGCGACATCGGGCTCCACGAGCGAGTTTTCCAGTCCGTATTTCACTCGGTCTCGGCCTTCTGTAATGCCGGATTCTCGACGCTGCCGGATGGCATGGCGAGCGAGGCGGTGCATGACAATCGCACCTGGCAGGTCGCCGTCATGGCGCTCGTAGTCGTCGGCGGCATCGGGGCGCTGGTCGTCGAGGATCTCTCGCAATGGTTGGTGGTCAAGGGCCGGAGGCTCTTTCGAAAAGAGATTCCGCGCCCGCGCCTTCGAATCCACACCCGCTTGGTGCTGGCGGTCACTGCGACTCTCATTTTCGGCGGCGCCGCGGTCATCTACACGACGGAGTTTCTACTCACAGACGGCCCGACAAATGGAGGAAAAATCCTCACATCATTGTTTCATTCCATCACCACTCGCACCGCCGGATTCAATACGGTCGCCATGGGTGAACTCGCACCTTTGACGATTCAGATCATGATGATTCTGATGCTCATCGGGGGATCGCCAGGAGGCACCGCAGGGGGACTCCGCACCACGGTCTTCACCGTCGGACTCGGGCATCTTTGGAACCAGTTGCGCACCGGGAAACGCGGAATGATTGCCTTCAACCGCACCATCCCCTCGGAAACCGGAGCGCAGGCACTCGGATTGATGGTGCTCGCCGGCATTTGGCTCATCGGAAATTTCATCGCCCTTCAGTTTGTCCAAAGAGGCAGCGGCATCTCGGAAACCCGCCTGTTTTTCGAGTTAATCAGCTCTTTCGCCACCGTCGGCCTCTCCCTCGATCTTACCGCATCACTGAATAACCCCGGCAAGATTTTGATCATCGGGAACATGTTTGTTGGAAGAATCGGCCTGCTCACCGTCATGGCCACCTTGATCCCACCCGACCCCCGTCCTGCCTCTGGCAAACCCTGCGAGAACATCCTTCTCACCTAACATCACTCCCATGAAATTCTGTATCATCGGCCTCGGAACCTTCGGCACCCAGCTCGCACGGCAACTCAACCGCGAGGGACATGAAATCGTCGCCGTGGACAACGATCCCGGACATATCAATCAACTCAAGGACGAAATCGAATATCTCGTCCAGGCCGACTGCACGGACATCAACGCGTTTCATGAAATTCCGATTGATGCCTGCGACGCGGTGATCCTGGCGATCGGCGAGAACTTTGAAGCCTCACTGACCATAGCCGCCAATATCCAGCAACTTGGAGCAACGCGGATCATCAGCCGCATCATCAACCCGCTCCATGGCCGCCTGCTAAAGCTTCTCAAAATCGAAGAGACGATGATTCCCGAGGCGATGGCTGCGGCCTGGCTCGCGCGAATGCTTAAAACGCCTGATTTCCTCAATAGCATCGAACTCGGAAGCGGCTACGAGATCGTCCAAGTCAAGATCCCCGACTCCATGGTTGGCAAGGCCTTGCAGGAGGTGGGGATCCGCGACCGTTATCAGCTCAATCTCATCACAATCGCCAAAGGCCGCGCCACCATGTCATCCGCATCCACCCAGCATCCGATCCAGAAAGTGCTCGGGGTTCCGGCACCCGACCGCTGCTTCGAAGCGGACGACATCCTTGTACTGTTCGGAAAGACACAAGACATCCGACGGATGATGCATGATTCGGTGTGATAGCCATAAAGCCCATTTGCGTCAGCTCAAGGCCTCAATGACTGATTCTCTCGGTGATTCACGCTTTCGTCGGTCAGGTTTCGCTTGCCCCAGACGCAGCTCCAGCCAGAGTTCCGCGCATGGATCCTTTCCTTCTTTCGAAAACTCTCCACATTGCGGGCACATTCGGTTTTTTCTCCGCCATGGGCGCCGTCGCCCTCGGTTCCGGCTCATCGAAGAAATCTGCCTCGATCCTGCACGGAGTCTCACTCCTGCTTCTCTTACTCGTTGGCTTCGCCATGCTCAAAAAGCCTCCCATGGGCCAGTACTGGTGGATGGTGAAGTTGGGACTCTGGTTGGTACTCGGAATCCTGCCTGCCCTGGTCAAGCGAAAGGTCATGCCTCCAGCCGTCGTCCTCGTCATCGCCATCGTCTGCGGCGTCATCGCCGCCTACCTCGGCCTCGCCAAGCCCTTCTGAGTCAGCCTTGATTGATTCAATTGCCGCATATTCTGTTCTTGAAGGACTCTCCCCTTGCGCGTTTCGAGTCGCCTACTTAGAGGTCGTCCGACACTTTTCCCGATTAAGCTTCCAAGCCCCATGAACGACTCCACCCGTAGTTGCCCATCCATCTGCCGAATCTGGACCTCCAGCATCGGTCGCAAGATGCTCGTCGCTCTAACCGGAGCCGGCCTGACGCTGTTCCTCCTCGGACACCTCGCAGGGAACCTTCTGGTTTTCGCAGGACCCGAGATGTTCAACGACTACGCCGAGTTTCTCCACAACATGCTTCATGGCATGGGCGTCTGGGGTGCTCGACTCGGGCTCCTGGCTTTAGTCGTCGTGCACGTCGCCGCCACCATTTCACTGACCCGAGAAAACCGGGCTGCTCGCCAATCCTACGAATGCAAGGCCAGCATCCAGATGAAAAGGTCCTCCGGGCTGATGATTTGGAGCGGCCTGACGATCCTCGCGTTCGTCATTTATCACCTCCTCCACTTCACCGCTAAGGTGGCGAATGAATACGGCAGCGCCGCCCGCTACTTCGAAGAAGTCAATCGCAACGGCGAACTTGTGACGAGGGCCAACGCCTGGCAAATGGTCATCGATGGCTTCACTTGGTGGCCAGCCGTGCTCTTCTACATCATCGCCATGTCGATGCTCTGCTCGCACTTGAGCCATGGCGTCCAGTCGATGTTCCAAACACTTGGCCTTCGTTCCAAAAAGACCGCCGACCTCCTCGATAAACTCAGCCTCGGATACGCCTGGTTCATCTGGATCGGCTTCCTGTCCATCCCCATCGCCATTCGCATCTTCGGCTTCGGTCGCTAAACTTCCGATTACCATGTCCGCACTCGACTCACATTCGCCCGCCGGTCCACTTAATGAGAAATGGTCCAAGCACAAGCAGGATTCGAAGCTCATCAATCCCGCTAACAAGCGGAAGTTCAACATCATCGTGATCGGCTCCGGTCTCGCTGGTGGTTCCGCCGCCGCCACGCTCTCCGAGCTGGGATACAAGGTGAAATGCTTCTGCTATCAGGACAGCGCCCGCCGCGCTCACTCCATTGCCGCGCAAGGCGGTATCAATGCCGCGAAGAACTACCAGAACGACGGCGACTCGGTTTACCGCCTATTCTACGACACCATCAAGGGTGGCGACTTCCGCTCCCGCGAAAGTAACGTTTACCGTCTCGCGGAGGTCTCCAATAACATCATCGACCAGTGCGTCGCCCAAGGGGTTCCATTCGCTCGCGAATACGGCGGCCTGCTCGACAACCGCTCGTTCGGTGGGGCTCAGGTCAAACGGACTTTTTATGCCGCCGGCCAAACCGGGCAGCAACTCCTCATCGGATGCTACCAGGCACTCAACAAGGAAATCGCGGCGGGAGGCGTCGAAATGTTCCCGCGGTCCGAAATGCTGGAGCTCGTCGTCGTCGATGGCCACGCGAAGGGCGTCATTGTCCGAGACCTCGTCACCGGTGAAATCACCAGCCATGCCGGCGACGCCGTGATCATGGCGACCGGTGGATACGGCAACGTCTTCTTCCTCTCTACCAACGCGATGGGCTGCAACGTCACCGCTGCTTGGAGAGCCTGCAAAAAGGGAGCTCACTTTGCAAACCCCTGCTACACCCAGATTCACCCGACCTGTATTCCGGTCAGTGGCGATTACCAGAGCAAGCTCACCCTGATGTCCGAGTCACTCCGCAACGACGGTCGCATCTGGGTTCCCAAGTCGAAGGAAGTCGCCGCCAAGCTCCGCAAAAAAGAGATGCTTCCGGCGGACGTTCCTGAAGAGGAGCGCGACTACTACCTTGAGCGCAAGTATCCTTCCTTCGGCAACCTCTCACCTCGCGATATCTCCTCCCGCTCGGCCAAGGAAGTTTGCGACGAGGGCCGCGGCATTGCCCCGACCGGACTCGGAGTCTATCTTGATTTCCGCGATGCCATCGCCCGCCTCGGAGAGGACACCATTCGCGCTCGCTACGGCAATCTTTTCCAGATGTATGAGAAGATCGCCGGCGAGAATCCATACCAGACACCGATGATGATTTACCCTGCGGTCCATTACACCATGGGCGGCCTCTGGGTAGATTACAACCTGATGTCGAATCTGCCGGGACTCCACGTCCTTGGCGAAGCCAACTTTTCCGACCACGGTGCCAACCGCCTCGGCGCCTCCGCCCTGATGCAGGGCCTTGCCGATGGTTACTTCGTGATTCCTTCGACTCTCGCAGTCTACCTTGCCACGCAGAAAGCCGGAAGCGTCACTACTGACCATCCCGAGTTTACCAAGGCGCGAGCCGAAGTCGACGAACGGACCAAGAAGCTTCTCTCGATCCAAGGCGAACGCACGGTAGACTCCTTCCACCGCGAACTTGGCCAGATCATGTGGGACAAGTGCGGCATGTCGCGCACCCGCGAAGGACTCAACGAAGCCCTCGAACAAATCCCCAAGATCCGCGAGGAGTTCTGGAAAAACGTCCGCGTCACCGGAAAGGGTGAGGCGCTCAACATGGAACTCGAAAAGGCAGGCCGCGTCGCCGACTTCCTGGAATTTGCCGAAATGATGTGTCTCGATGCTCGCGAGCGCGAGGAGTCCTGCGGCGGACATTTCCGCGAGGAATATCAGTATACCGAAGCCGATCCAGAGGTGCAGTCCGGTTATCTCTCACCCGGCGAAGCCAAACGAGATGACGAAAACTTCTGCCACGTCTCGGCGTGGGAGTTCAAAGGCGTCGGCGTCCCACCAGTCCTCCACAAGGAAGTGCTTCAATGGGAGACCGTTAAGCCTTCGGTTCGCTCCTACAAGTAGTCTCCAACGATTCAGCGATTCCCGCTTGGTCCCCCGGGCCCACGCGGGCTGCGAACTCCATCCGAACCTCTGCTATCCGGGTGCCTCGGCCCCCATGGACCTTGCATGCCCTTCCTTTCCCGTCCTTCTGGACGCCGCGGCCCGCCAAGGGGTAATTCGGAAAGCTCAATGCTTAGATCACCGTTCTTGTCGAGTTTCTCAAAGAGACCTTCCTGCTCATCCTCACTCTTGTCCTTAAGCCAAGGTGCCTGACGGAACTCCTCGAAACTGAGCGCCTTATCGTCGTTCTTGTCGAGCATCTCAATCATCCTCGACGGGTCGTGCTGTTCTTGGCGTCCCTCCCTTGGGCGGTCTTGAGACGGCCGATGGTCCTGTGGCATATCAGCCGCCGAAAAGCTTCCATCACCATTTCGGTCGAGCCGACCAAAGAACGCTCTCAGCCTTTCCTTGGGAATACGGTCAGCGTATGGACCCACTTCAAACTCAGCGAAGCTGACCTTGCCATCCTTGTCAGTATCGAGCTCATGGAGTTTGGGAAACGGGCGACCTCTCCCTTCCGGTCTCTGGGGTGGGCGCATTTCCGGTAGCTGAATCAATCCATCGCTATTTTTATCGAAGCGTTTGAAGATCTCGCGCTGCGTCCCCTCAGGGAGCTTGGATATCCGCTCAAGTGCTGAAAACTCGTCAGGCGATACTACGCCATCTCCATTGCTATCAGCATTCTCGAAGAAACCTTTGAAGTTGCGCCCGCGATCAGGACCACCCTCAGGCGGCGGGCCGCCTTCACCCCGGCGGGGCGATTCACCGTAAAGACTACCCGCGCCGATAAGGGCAACGATTGTGAATGGGATGATTTTCATCGTGGTGAAGTAAAGTTCAGCACTGCCGTGCCGCCAACACGGAAAACCCCACGGCCCTGACGAAGTTGCTGCCCGCGCGGTTTTTGTTGGCCGTTTCGTTCATCTCATCCAATTCTGCCTCCCGTCACTGACTATGCACATTCTCGACATCCTTGCGCGTCGCCGCCCGTCCTTCTCTTTTGAATTTTTCCCGCCCAAGTCTGCAGCCGCTTGGGATGAACTCTATTCCGCCATCGTCGAACTCGGGACCTTCGACCCTTCTTTTGTCTCGGTCACCTACGGTGCCGGCGGTTCAACGCGTGACGCGACCCACGATCTTGTCGTCCGGATCAAGGAAACCACGAAAACATCCCCTGTCCCTCACCTGACGTGTGTAGGCCACAGTGAGGAGGAAATCGAGGCCATCCTCGTCCGCTACGCCGAGGCCGGTGTTTCCAACATTCTGGCTCTCCGGGGTGACCCTCCGCGAGACTGGCCGAACTACGATTGGTCAGACAGCGCCTTTCCCCACGCCGAAGACCTCGTCAGATTTATCAAGAAATTCAACGATAGCGGGAGCCACCCTTCCCCCCGGGGATTCGGAATCGGAGTCGCAGGTTTTCCAGAAGGACATCCAACGACCCCCAATCGTCTCGTCGAACTCGAACACCTGAAGGCCAAGGTCGATGCTGGTGCCGACTACATCTGCACCCAACTATTTTTTGATAACCACGACTTCCTCGACTTTCGGGATCGCTGTCGGCATCTTGGAATCAGCGCGCCCATCATTGCCGGCATCATGCCTGTGACATCGACCAAGAGTATGCGCCGCATGGCAGAACTCGCAGCCGGCGCTAGGTTCCCGGCAAAGCTTCTACGTGCCTTGGATCGAGCTGGCGATGACCCTGCCGCCGTCGAAAGAGTCGGCATCCACTATGCAGCTCAACAGTGCATCGATCTGCTCGATCACGACGTTGACGGCATTCATTTCTACACGCTCAACAAAAGCAACGCCACCCGGGAGATCTATGCCAATATGGGGATGACACCAACGGTTGGCGGATGATCAATCATTACTACCTCCATCCCTCAGGATCGCCTCCGCCTGACTCAAGGTAAGCTCGGACAATGTTCCCCGCAGCGGAATGTCAATTCCAATACGTGAAGTCGCCTGATCGATCGGATAGCGCTCACGAAGAATCCGCGATCTCTCGAAAGCATCTCCGGGAATCGTCATCCGAAATCCTCCGTCGAAATTCAAGGTATTGCGCGCACGCATGGCGGCCGCACGCCTCAGCGACTCAGCATCCCTTTTCGATGCCAGGCCGGCAAAGAACTCGGAATTTTCAACTGCATTTTCTTCGACTTTCGATTCATCTGCCGCACGCCTCAGAGTGATATCCTTCTTCGCCTGCCGCTCCTCACGATCGTCAGTCATGGGGCGAATCATGTCGACGGAATTTTCACCGATTGTCCTTGCTGCCTCATTATCCGTAGGGTAGCTCACACTTAATCTACCCTGAAGAGACACCTGATCCCTCGTCTCAAGATTCAAGCCGGAGATCAACATCTCGCCACCTCCTGTCTTCAGATTGAAGCCTCCACGAGTAAAAGGAACCCGCTTGTAGCTGTTGAATACGTCCACCACGTCCAATGCTTTTAAAATCGGGATCTCATCACGAATTTGGATCGAATCCCCCTCTCCAAGAGTAACCGGACCTTGAAGAGATAAACCTTCCGCAGAGTTGGTTGAACCACCGAATTCAAGCTCAGCTGAAATACTTCCATCAATCCTCTCCAAGATTTTCTCGGGCAGTAAGCTTTCGATAGGGATGTTCTTCAAAATCAAGCGCCCTGAAATCTGAGGCAATTCGCCACCTTTAATTTTCACATCCTTGAAGTCAATTCGACCGTCATCCGCCACAAGCACTCCCTTTTCCACAATCAACTCGTTGGGAGTACACAGCATCACCATCTCCTCGATCTCAAAATCCCGAATCCAGTTTTGGGTGAACCTCCCACCTCGGAAATTGAACCGCCAACCTTCACTGACCCGGTGAGCGGACATCTTACTCCCCTCAATCTCACCCACTCGTTTGTCATAGCCCCAGGTCACACGGGCTTTCGAGAAGTCTAGTCCAAGGACATCAAAGTTCCGCCGCCTCTTGAAAAGCGTCTCAGCGGCAGCCGCCGCCTCCTCTGGCGAGTTGGCACCAGCTTTTACCTGAACGTCGATCCAGTTTCCCTCGATAATGCCAACGTCCCAATCGCCCGAAAGACCATTGAGGAAGGTCATTTTAAAGTTCAAGTTACCAGCTTCGAGCGTCTGAAAAAAGCTCGCCGAAGTCCCCTCGGCACCAATCCGCCTAATCCGCGCCCGCCCTTGCTCCCGCTTAAACCCGGCAATCTGTGCCTCGGAAGCCGCCACACCCTTGGAAAAGCGGTGACTCAGATCGCTTTGGAAAGCGGCCGAGTCGAATCTCTTAGTGAGAAAGAAGACAAAACCCAGTGCGCCAATCAGCAGCAGGATCAACACACGACTCGCCAGCCTCAAGAGGTGAAACACTGCTACCGACCACCCCCCGCCACTGGACATCGAATAACGCAGTTGAAACCAGAAGCCTTGGCTCGCGACCCACTGGCTGAGTCGATCGTTGAATGTCTGTGGTTGGTCAGCGTTCATAAACTAGAATACCCCCCGAGGCGGGGCCCAGATTACAGCTTCGGAAATGATCTCAGGCGAGGCCAAATTTGCCCTCGCCGCGAAAGGATGGATCGCCTACCCACTCGGGCGTGGAAGGCTCCGATTATAAAGTGCGGCTCGAGATTTTCGAAGGACCCCTCGATCTCCTCCTCTACCTGATCAAAAAGGACGAAGTGGATATCCAGAACATCTCGATTTCGCGAATCACCGGACAGTATCTGAAATACATCGAGACCTTTCGGATGCTGAATATCGACCTCGCGGCCGAGTTCATCGTCATGGCAGCGAATCTCATGTATCTAAAAAGCCGCACCTTGCTCCCCCGCCAGGAGCAGCCTCCCGAAGAGGATGCGGAGGAGGACGATCCCCGCTGGGAACTCATCCGCCAGCTTATTGAGTACAAGAAGTTCAAGGATGCCGCCAATTTCCTCAGCCTAAAAGAGATCGAACAGGAAGACTCCTTCGCTCTCAAATCCGAGCAGCCGGAAATCGATAACACCCCCGCGCCTCTTGCGGAAGTTTCGATCTTTGATCTCATCCGAGCCTTCCAAAACGTGCTCAAACGTTTCGAGGAGTCCCACGACCTCGGAGACATCGTCGACGACCGCTACACCGTCTCCGATAAGCTGGAAATGCTGCTCACCCGCTTCAAGCCGGGTGAATCCGCGCCCTTCGACAGCCTTTTCGCCGATGCCGCGACCAAGGCGGAAGTCATCGTCACCTTCCTCGCCGTTCTCGAATTGATGAAGATGAACCAGTTTGTCCTGCGTCAGGGCGAACTCTTTGGCCGCATCGAGATTGAGCGCAAAGATCATGGAGCCCCGTTACCGCCACTGGATGAGGTGCTCGAGAATATCGAACTCCCCAGCTAAGAATCCTCGGACATCAGTCCGGGGCACGAGAATTCTGAGGACTTTGGCCAGAAACCAAACCTATCAGCCCAAACGGAAAGTGATTCGGGCTTTCGAGACATCGTAAGGCGACATCTCCATCTTCACGCGATCGCCCACCACCAGACGAATGAAACGCTTGCGCATTTTGCCCGAAATATGGGCGAGAACCTCGTGACCACTCTGCAATTCAACCCGAAACTGGGTACCTGCGAGAACTGAAGTGATCGTGCCTTCAATCTCAACAGCCTTCTCTTCTCCGACGCTATTAATCTTCGGAGATCCTTTCAACCCGCGGCGTCCGCCACGGCGTCCACCTCTACGTCCACCACCACTGTATCCGTTACTCATATTCGAAAACTGGGATTATGCCACTTCAAGGCACTCTTCCTGCCCGAGTCTCGCTGATTAAAAACTCCTCTTCAACCGCAAAAATCGTCTGATCCGGGAAATTCGAGAAAAACCTTCGAATTCAGCGGGGATTTCCGGTTGACACCCCAATAGCGTCTACCTAGTTTCTCCGCCCTTCCGCGCGTAGGCCTTCGGTCCCGTAGGTTAGCCACGCCGGAAACACTGACGAAAACATGAAGACCTTTTCTGCCAAGCCGGCTGATATCGAGCGCAAGTGGTATGTGATTGACGCTGAGAACAAAATTCTCGGTCAAGTTGCAGTTGAAGCAGCACGCCTGCTCCGTGGTAAGCACAAGCCAATTTTCACCCCTCACGTTGACACTGGCGATTTCGTCGTGGTGATCAATGCAGACAAGGTCCGCCTCAGCGGTAACAAAGAGAGCGAAAAGATTTACACCAGCTTCTCCGGATGGGTCGGCGGCAAGAAAGTTGAGACTCCCCGCATGATCCGCAAGCGCCGTCCGGTTCTGCTCGTTGAGCGCGCCGTTCACGGAATGGTTCCCAAGAACCGCCTCGGTCGTGCCATCCTTGGCAAGCTCAAGGTCTATGCAGGACCCGTGCATCCCCATGAAGCACAGGCTCCAGAAGCTTACGAAGTCGCCTGATTTTCCATACTGAATTTCTTTTCACATGAGCGTAGCTACCAAATCCATGTCCGCCACCGGACGCCGCAAAAATGCCACCGCCCGCGTGCGGATGTGCGAAGGAAGCGGCACCATCACCATCAACGGCCGTCCGTTTGATGATTACTTTGCCACCCTTCCCCTTCAGAACGCGGTGCTCGCCCCGTTCCAGCAGGCCAATCTTCTGAATCGCTTCGATCTCAACATCACGGCCAGGGGCGGTGGTCTCCACGGTCAGGCTGGCGCGATTCGTCTTGCGGTGGCTCGCGCACTGACTCTGTTCGACGGAGAGCTTCGCAAGGAACTCAAGCCAGAAGGCTTCCTGCGTCGCGACCCGCGCATGAAGGAGCGCAAGAAACCCGGACAGCCCGGTGCCCGCAAGCGCTTCCAGTTCTCCAAGCGCTGATCCCAAGCGAACAAATTTCTCAAAACCGCGCTTCCTTCTGGTGGCGCGGTTTTTTGTTTCACCGACCCTGCTCTACTTTCCTCCCATCGAATTGATGAAACTCATATCCTGGAACGTCAACGGCATCCGCGCCTGTCTCAAAAAAGGCCTTGCCGACTTTCTCGCCACCGAATCGCCCGACGTCCTTTGCCTACAGGAAACCAAGGCCCGGCCTGAGCAGGTCGAACTGCCCTTGGAATTTGGCAGCTACCACGCCGAGTGGAACTCCGCACGGAAGCCTGGATACTCCGGAGTCGCCGTCTTCAGTCGCGAGAAACCCCTATCCGTTGCGCACGGAATCGGTATCGAGGAGCATGATACCGAAGGCCGTGTTCTCACCCTTGAATTCTCCGATTTTCGCTTGGTTAACGTCTATACCCCAAATGCCCAAAACGAACTCCGCCGCCTCGCCTATCGCATGACCTGGGATCAGGCCTTCCGGCAATACCTGATCGATCTGGAAGCCATGGGAAAGCCCGTGATCTTCTGTGGCGACTTGAACGTGGCTCACCAGGAAATTGACCTCGCCCGTCCAACACAGAACCGTGGCAGCGCCGGCTTTTCCGACGAAGAGCGCCTCGGCTTCACGCAGCTCGTCGAAGCCGGTTTTATCGATACTTTCCGACATTTCCATCCCGACACCGAAGGCGCATACTCGTGGTGGAGCTACCGTGCAGGAGCGCGCGGGAACAACATCGGTTGGCGGATCGACTACTTCGGAGTCTCCAAAAGCCTTGAGGACCGACTGGACTCCGCCTCCATCCTTCCCGACGTCCTAGGCTCCGATCACTGCCCGGTCATCCTTACACTCCGCTGAAATCTTCGCCTTCGTTGCATAAGCCCGGTGCTCTCGTTTCCCTCACTGGTCAAGCGAATCCTCCCTTGGGTCAAACGAGCATCGCCGTTCGGCGACACGTTTCAGGAAACGCCAACTCCAATTTCAGTCCGTCATTCTCCTAGCACTTAGTGGGATCATTCGTAACACTCCCGAGAAAACAGCATTCCCAAGCCCATGAACAACTCCTTCGGCCCGCCCGATCTCCCACCCCGCCATGTCCAGCAGTTCCCACAATTCCCCAAGATGCCGGGGCTGCCGAAGTTTCCCTTCTCTCCAAAAGCCCTGCTAGTGATCCCAGGGATTTTTTTTCTCATCATCGGCATCTGGAGCTCTTTCTACACCATTCAAGCCGAGGAACAGGGCGTGGTCATGCGCTTCGGAAAATACAGCGACACCGTCGATCGTGGACTTCACTTCAAGATTCCTTTCGGTGTGGACACCGTCCAAGCCGTCGCCGTTCGGCGTCAGCAGAAGCTCGAGTTCGGCTTCGGGACCGCTGGCGCGACGAATCGCTCGCAGGTTTCCAATCGCGAAGAGTGGCAGTATGAACGGGAAATGGTCACCGGCGACCTCAACTCGGCCTTGGTCGAATGGGTCGTGCAGTATCGTGTCGATGACCCCAAAGACTACCTTTTCAACGTCCGCGACCCCGATGAAACCCTGCGCGACGTTGCCGAGTCAGTGATGCGCGAAGCCGTCGGCGATCGCACCGTTGACGAGGTCCTGACGATTGGCCGACAGGACATCGAGGCGGAATCCCTCCAAAAGCTCAAGGACCTGACCACCAAATACGGCATGGGTCTGACGATCGACCAAGTGCAGTTGAAAGACGTCAACCCTCCTCGCCCGGTTCAGAGTTCCTTCAACGAGGTAAACGAGGCCCAACAGCAAAAAGAAGAAGCCATCAACATTGCCAATGGTCTCTACAATCGCGCCGTCCCCAAGGCTCGCGGTGAAGCCGAGCGACGTATCAGCGATGCCCAAGGCTATGCCACTCAACGAATCAACGAAGCAGAGGGTGATGCTGCCCGCTTCACCGCCCTCTACGAAGAATTCTCCAAGTCTCCAGAAATCACAAAACGACGACTCTACCTGGAAACCATGGGTGAAGTCGTCCCGCAACTCGGTCGAAAGATCATCATTGATGAGGAAGCCAAGCAGATCCTTCCCCTTCTCAACCTCGACGGCAGTAACCTTCCACTCAAGTAAGTCATGAGCAATCCCACCAAAAAAGTAGCCTTCGGGTGCCTCGGCGTCATCGTGGCATTCATCCTCTTGCTGATCGCATCAGGCTCATTTTACACCATCACCGAGCAGCAGCAGGCGATCGTTACCCAGTTCGGAAAGCCTGTCGGCGACCCGGTCACCGAAGCCGGCCTTGGTCTAAAAATCCCGTTTATCCAAAGGGTCAACATCATCGAAAAACGCATTCTCGAATGGGATGGAATGCCCAATGAAATGCCAACCAAGGACAAGACTTACATCCTTGTCGACACTTTCGGCCGCTGGCGGATCGACGATCCGCTGAAATACTTCGAGCGTCTGCGCGACGAACGAAGCGCAAAGTCACGCCTTGATGACATCCTCGGCAGCGAAACCCGCAACACCATCGCCAAGCACGATCTGATCGAGGCCGTCCGCACGACCAAGAGTCGAGAGGTTAGACAGGCTGAAGAACTGGTCGAAGCAGATCGGTCCGGGAAGGTCGGGGTGCTAAAGCCGATTCGTTTCGGTCGCACGAAGCTGGAAGAGGAAATCCTCAGCAAGGCCTCTCCGAAGCTCGCCGAGTTCGGGATTGGCTTGCTAGATATCCGCTTCAAGCGCATCAACTACAACCCTTCCGTCCAGCAGCGCATCTTCGAACGCATGATCAGCGAACGCCAACAGATCGCCGAACGCTTCCGCTCCGAAGGCGCGGGTGAAGCAGCGAAAATTCAGGGTAATATGGAAAAGGAACTCCGCGAGATCGAATCTGGCGCCTACCGGACGGTCGAGGAAACCAAGGGCCAAGCTGACGCCGCAGCTACAAAAATTTACGCCGAAGCCTACAATAGAACTCCCCAAGCGGCCGACTTCTACGGCTTTACTCGTACTCTGGATGTCTACCGCAGCGTGCTGAAGAAGGACACCACCTTGATCATGTCAACCGACAGCGAACTTTTCCATTTGCTCAAATCAGCCGAAGCTCAGCCGAACGAGTAGTTCAGAGGCCGAGAAACGCCCTGCCGAAAAGAATCACCAAGGGCAGGGTGAACAGGCTTAACACGGTGCTGGCGACGACGATTTCCACGGCGACTGACGGTCGTCCCCCATAAAGCTTTGCGAGGAGGATCGGCGTCATCGCAGCGGGCATCGCGGCTTGGACGATGAGGACCTGCTTGAGCTCCACTGGCGCGCAGGAGAATCTGGCACCTAACAGCATGATCAAAGGGATCACCGCCAGCCGCAAAATGGAACCCCCGATCGAAGCCTTTAAGCTGAAGCGTTCCTTACCAATCATGTCCATCATGATGCCCCCAGTCGTGAAGATCGCCAAGGGGAAGGCACCGACTCCAAGCCATTTCAAGGTGGTTCGGATCACTCCAGGAAGCGCTTCACCAGCATCGCTCGTCCGCATCCCGTCCCAGTCGAGAGCAACCAACGAAAGACCGGCAACCACTGCGACAACCGGACCATTCACGAGCCTTTTCCAAGGGATCTTTTTATCCCCCGATATGAGCATGACTCCCACGGACCAGATCGCCAACTCCGTGCCCAAGTTGTGAACGAAGAGCATCGCCATGGCACCCGTGCCCACCCACAACTGCTGAACGACGGGAATCGCCGTGTAGCCGAAATTTTGAATGCCGGAGCTCAGGGCAAAAGTCCGCCGCCCACTCCCCTTTGCATAGCCAAGCCAGCCCGCAACAACCCAAGCCAGCGCCATTCCGACCACTGGAAATAGAAAGCCCAGACCGATACCCCAGGCTACGGATGAAGGGTCCTTGACGCTACTACTGCCGAGGATGTTGTCCAAAATGAAACAGGGATACATCACATTGAACACGAGGTGGAGGAACGCATCGTCGTATTCGCGCTTCGTCAGTCCCACTCGCCGCAGGCCCGCGCCAACCAAGATCAGCAGATAGACCGGCAGTAACTGCTGAATAATTCCCACTGCTCCTTGCACGGCGGCAGCCTTCCTTCCTTCAGAGCGTTACGCAAGAGCCGATCAGCAAGGCTCGAAACTCCCTTGACGCCATGCCTCATCTCCTACGAAATCCCTCCCATGCCCTACCCTGCCAAGGACTTCCTCCTCTACTCCCCAACCGCCCTGCGACTGTTTCACGAAGTCGCCGCCGAACAACCCATCTACGACTACCACACCCACCTTTCTCAAAAGGAAGTCGCAACCAATCATCGCTGGGCAAACCTCGCAGATCTCTGGCTGGGTGGCGACCACTACAAGTGGCGCTTGATGCGCGCGAACGGCATCGACGAACGATCCATCACCGGCGACGCCACACCACGTGAAAAGTTCCAAGCATGGGCGGAGACCATTCCTTACACCCTCCGAAATCCAATCCACCACTGGACCCACCTCGAGCTCCAGCGCTATTTCGACATCGATCTTCTGTTAGGCCCTGACACCGCCGACACCATTTGGGAACAGGCCAACGATCGACTCGCTCAGGACGACTTCTGCGTTCATGAAATCCTGAAGAGCTTCAAAGTAAAAATGATCGGGACGACGGATGACCCCGTTGACCCCCTCGACGATCACCTTGCCATCGCCGCCTCAGGTATCGACACACGGGTCACGCCAACCTTCCGTCCCGACAAAGCCTTTGCCGTCGATCAACCGGAGAGCTTCAACGCATGGATCGATCGACTCGAAGCCATCACTGACACCGATATTTCCCAGCTCGACGATCTTCTCAACGCACTGCAGGTCCGCCACGATGACTTTCACGCCGCTGGCTGCCGCCTTTCCGACCACAGCTTCGAC
The DNA here is from genome assembly GCA_964628795.1 of uncultured Haloferula sp. Lineage (GTDB taxonomy): Bacteria > Verrucomicrobiota > Verrucomicrobiia > Verrucomicrobiales > Akkermansiaceae > Haloferula. The sequence goes on from CAZVMS010000316.1 coordinate 44,349, forward strand.
CACTGCCCGGCAATCCCCTGCGATGATGCTGACGCCTCGATCATTTTTGAAAACGCAAGAAGCGGAAACGCAGGAAGTGTCGAAGACCGCGAGAAGTTCAGCTTCTATCTTATGCTTTTCCTTGGGCGCTTGGACGCCGCTAAAGGCTGGACCAAGCAATTGCACCTTGGTCCCTTCCGAAACGTCAACCCGCATGGCTTCAACAACATCGGTCCCGATGCCGGTTTCGATACGATTGGCGACTTCTCCCAAGGCCGCCCGCTGATCACCTATCTCGGTGCACTCGCCGAGCGCGACTCCCTGCCCAAGATCATTCTCTATAACATCAACCCCTCAGACAACTACCTCTTCGCGGCGATGACCGGTGCCTTCCAAGGAGGATCGATTCCCGGCAAGATTCAGTTCGGCTCCGGTTGGTGGTTCGCGGACCAGAAGGAAGGCATGGAAATGCAGCTCAACGCGCTTTCCTCCACGGGTTTGCTATCACGCTTCGTCGGCATGCTCACCGACTCACGGAGTTTCCTCTCCTTCCCGCGCCACGAATACTTCCGCCGCATCCTGTGCAACCTGATCGGTAGCGAAGCCGACCGCGGTGAGCTCCCCGATGACTTCGAGGCACTCTCCCAGTTGGTCACTGCCGTTTGTTCCGGAAACGCTGCGGCCTACTTCAAGTAAAGTCATTTGCACCAGCAAGTGCATTCTGGCATCACTCCGAGATGTATCAAAAAAGCGCCCGCCCCAATCGGGACGGACGCTTTCAAATCGAGCGCGGGTGAAACCTGTTAGATTCCCTTCTTCACGATGTCGTCGAGGAGGTCGACAACGCGGTTGGAGTAACCCCATTCGTTATCATACCAGCTCACCAACTTGAAGAAGCGGCTGTTGAGCTCGATCGAGGAGCCGGCGTCGTAGATCGACGAAAGCGGATCGTGGATGAAGTCAGAGGAAGCTACTTCATCCTCGGTGTAACCAAGGATGTCCTTGAGGTAAGTCTCGGAAGCCTTCTTGAGGAGTCCGTTGATTTCCGCGAGCGAAGTTTCCTTCACGGTCTTCACGGTGAGGTCGACGACCGACACGGTCGGAGTCGGCACGCGGAATGCCATGCCAGTAAGCTTGCCCTTCACTTCAGGACAAACAAGAGCAACGGCCTTGGCAGCCCCCGTGGTGGATGGGATAATGTTGAGCGCGGCAGTCCGGCCACCCTTCCAGTCCTTCTTCGAAGGTCCGTCGACGGTCTTCTGAGTCGCGGTGTAGGAGTGCACGGTGGTCATCAGACCTTCCTCGATGCCGATGCCTTCCTTCAGGAGGACGTGAACAAGCGGAGCGAGGCAGTTGGTGGTGCAGCTTGCATTGGAGATCAGGTGATGCTTGGCAGGATCGTAGAGATGGTCGTTGACGCCTTGCACGAAAGTGTGAACGTCGTCGCCCTTACCAGGCGCGGAGATGATGACCTTCTTGGCACCAGCGGTGATGTGACCTTGGGCCAGCTTGTCTTCAACGAAAAGTCCGGTGGATTCGATGACGATATCAACATTCATCTCCTTCCAAGGAAGACCTTCTGGTGAGCGAGCGCTCACGACTTTGATTTCGTGGCCATTGACGACGATGATGTCGTCTTCCGCAAGGTCAGGTGAGGACTTCTTCGAGGAGACTTCACCCTGGAAGCGACCTTGAGTGGAGTCATACTTGACGAGGTAGGCGAGGTTGTCAGCGGGAACAAGGTCACCCACGGCAACCACATTGAAGGTCTTTCCGAGGTGGCCCTGTTCGACGAGTGCGCGGAAGACAAGACGTCCGATGCGTCCGAATCCGTTAATTGCGATATTAGTCATGATCGTGTTGGTGGGTAGTGATGCCGCCGGATCCGGCGGCTGTGAAAACCCGATGGACGCTTAATTGCCGCCGGGCGTCGGGATTATCCACTGAGAACCCCATCCGTCAACGCTCCACTTTCCAACTAGGAAAGCTCACGAATTCTCCACGTTCCGCAAAGCCAGAGGACCGCGCAAGCAAGCATGATTCCCGCCAAACCGACGTGGAGAACCTGCACCACCGCAAACACCTGAATCTGGGACATCACCAGCCCGAGGATCATCTGAACGCCAACCAAGGCCAACAGGACTTTCGCTGGCTTGCCGACGATGCCGCCGGTCGCCTGGCCGGTCCGCCACCAAGCCATCAGCGAAACGACCACGATCGCCCACGAGAAGCTCCGATGGGCGAGGTAGACGAAGGTTCCTTCCAGCTCACCAATCCATTCCGCCCGCGGGGCTCCGTCATGGGATTTTGCCAAAACATCGGTCATCTCCCGGATCTGGGTTCCCATGATGCCCTCGACGATGATCAATCCAAGCAGTGCGAAGACCCAAGCTCGGACGGAAATCACCGAGCGCGAATCCAATCTGAGCGACCACGGTTGGCCCGTTCCCCGCCAAGCGGTGAAGGTGAGCAGGCCGACCAGCAGCATCGCCAAGGCCATGTGCAGCGTCAGCACCCCGGGCTTCAAACCGCTGTAAACAACCATCGCTCCGAGCACGGCATTCGCACCCACAAGGATCAGCGATGCGAGGGAACTCCACCAGACGACGCGCCTTTGCCTCGGTTGCCCAAAGGCGGCCACCATCGTCGCCAGCGAGAAAAACCCTACTGGCAGGGCAAAGAGACGGTTGACGAACTCGGTCCAGACGTGCCGCGGGTTGAAATTCTCGAGGATGTGCTCGGGAGTCACCGTGTCGGGATCACGACCGAGTCGCGCCGCTTTCTGCTGGAACTTTTCAAAGTCGATCCGGCCCAGATCCACTTGTTCGACTTTCCACGGCGGGATGAGACACCCCCAGCACTTCGGCCAGTCCGGACAACCGAGACCGGCACCGGTCACTCTCACAATCGCCCCAACGAACAAAAGGAGGAGAACCGAAACGAGTGCAGCGGTGGCAATCTTTTGGAAACGGGTCATGGGGCGGCGGCAAGATGGAGACGCAATCGTCACATGCCAGCGGAAAACGCAGCAAATCTAAGACTGCCCGGTGGCATCGGCCGTTTCGCCGGTGACCGAGCTCTCATCATCGTGCTTCTCGGCGGCACCCTCCTTGAGGATCCGCTTTTCCTCAGTCGGCCCGTGAGTCTCCTTTCCGATCGCCACGGCGATCCAGCGAAACTCATTGCTGTTATCGAGCACGACTTTCACCATCATTGTCAGCGGCACGGCAAGCAGCATCCCGATTGGCCCCCAGAGCCATCCCCAAAAAAGCACGGACAGCAGCACAATCAGGGTCGACAACCCGAAGCGCCGCCCCATGAGCATGGGCTCAATAAAGTTCCCGAGGAAGGTGTTGATCAAGATGTAACCACTCATCACCGCGAAGGCCTCCGGAGGACCACTCACCAGCAAGGCCAGAATGGTCGGCGGGAGCCCGGCAATCACCGAGCCCACGACCGGAATAAAGTTCAGAGCAAAAGCAAGAATCGCCCAAAGAACAAAGAAGTCCAAATCGGCAGCCCAGCACAAGGTTCCCGCCAAAATGCCTGTGACCAGACTGATCGCTGTCTTGATTCCAAGATAGCGCTGGGTGTCTTTCAAGGCACTCAGCAGGCGCTGAATATTCGGCCCACGCGCTTCGCAGATGGCATCGAATCGACGACCAAACATGCGGGCCTCCGTCAGCATGAAAACCGTCAGGATCAGAATCACTAGGGACGTTCCAAAGAACGAGACGACCCGCCCGACCACATCCGTGCCGACATTCCAAACTTGGGCAAACTTCAGGTCGCGAAGCTGCGCTAGAACCACGGCAGCCGCTTTGGTCAAACGGGTCTCCGTCTCAAGCTGTTCCAGTTCGATGCGCTCGCCTTCCGGCACGGGGATCGCCTTGGGGGCAGTGATCTCGGGAAGCTCAACCTCAACCTCGGGAGAAACCTTTCCCTCACTCCAAAAGCTATTCACCTTTTCCCCCATCGCCGCAACTCCGTCCACGGCCTGCTCCAACCTCGTGATCGTCAGAGCGGAGTACTCGGAATTCCACTTTTCCTGCAAGTCCCCGAAGACCGAAATCGCCAAAAAAACCAAACCGGCGAGGAAAGCGAAGTCCACTAGCACGGTAAGTAGTACCGCCACCGCACGCGGAACCTTGTGATTTCTCAGCCAGTTGGTGATCGGAAAACTCACCGTCGCCAGGAAAAAGGCGAGCAACACGGGCACGAAGAAAGCCTGGGCCGCCTTCATCCCTGCGATCACGACAACCAGCGAGGCGAGAAGGATCAGCATTTGAGCAGCGCCCGGCCTTCGATATCTTATTTCCAGTCCGCTCATTTCGGTGCACCGCTAGAATAGCGCCTTTGCCGAATAACGACAAAGTAAACCTTCCGACATTTACGAAATAAAGCAGCTCGTTCTCATGCCGTTGTCAGTCCCCTTCCGGCCGTCCAGACCTTCACCCCTACGGCGCGCTTCTCCGGGACATGGAAAAACGCTTCCAGCCCGCGCCGCGATTCCAGATTCAAAAGTGCTGGACCCATCTCCGGCCAGCGCCAGCGGAAACCCTCGTCCAAAAGCCTCCCGGGCTTCACCCAGCGGCTCTTTAATACCAACTCGGTCTCGGTCCCCATCAGCATCGCTCCCAGTTCCAGCATCCACTTCGCCGCCGGTAGCCCGATCGGCATTCCTTTCATTTCGCGGAAACAACGCATCATCTCGGCATTCGTCGCGGCTTTGGGAGCCGTCAGATTGTAAATCCCATCGGCGAAGAAATCCGCCTCCAGCCGCGTGATGATCTCCAACAGGTCATCCATGTGAATCCAGCTCACCCGCTGCTTTCCACTCCCCATCCGCCCGCCGAGCCCACGCTTCACCAAACCACCCAGCACATCGAACACCGTGTCCGCCTCGTTCGCCAAGACGATGCCGATCCTCAACGCCAGCTTCCGCGTCCGCCCCGCCAGCTTCGCCGCGAAAAACTCCTGCTCCCAGCGTTGCGCCACGTTCACCGAGAATCCCGTGCCCGGCTCCCCGCTCCATTCATCCTGAGCATGATCCTCGGCATGGCGGTAAAGCGTCGCCGTCCCAGCATTCATCCATACCGCCGGTGGCACCGCGCATTTCGAGATTGCCTCGCCGATCACCCGGGTCGCCGCGACACGCGACTCCATGATTTCGCGCCGATTCTTTTCGTGGTAGCGACAATTCACGCTCCGCCCGGCAAGGTTGATCACCAGCCCCGCGCCCTCCAAGGCGAGCGCCCATGGCCCAAGCGTCTTACCATCCCACTCCAAGAACATCCCATCGCCCGACCAGCCCTCACGCCGACGCCCCACCGCCACGACCTCCCGGCCTTGGCGGGCGTAGTGACGACAGAGATACCGCCCGATGAATCCATTCGCTCCAAAAATAACGACTGCTGTTTTCATTTCCATGCCTTGTAAAAGTCCTTTGCGTCCTTCAAATGTGGCAGCAGCGCGCAGCTCCCGCTCTCGCACTCCGGCCGATACTGTTCCAATTCCTCCGCCAGAGCCTGATCCGACCGGAGCCGCATCATGCGCGACAGCGTCAGTCGGTTGTTCGAGATCAAATGCACCACACTTCCGATCAACGGACGGAACATCGGCCCCGCAAGTCGATTTGACCAAAGACGGAACTCCCGCGTCGCCCACAAGCAGACAATCCAGGCATCCGCCCCCTGCCACCAGCGACCATCGTCAGCCAGCACCACACATTCCTTGTCGGCCTGCACTTCCTTAATACCCGGAAACCGCTCCGCCGCCGCCGGAGTCTGAAAACCGATGAACTCCACCGGCACCCAGAGAGCCTGCCGCTCCAGCCAATCCCGGAAGCCGCAGCACAGGCCACAGCCAGGGTCGTAGAAAATCGTTAGTGTGTTCATCGATTTGCCGCCTGGTCAAAATTCAGTTCCCGCCTTGCGCCAAAGTCCCCTTCGGCATCACCGGCGGTCCGCTCCTCTCAAGTTCGGCGCGGCGGCGCAGACGCGTGAAAATCAGTACGTTCAGGAAGTGCATCGCACCCAGAACCAGCAGCACCACCCCCATCTTGCCGCTCAGCGCCTCGAAAATCCCCCTCACATCCGGCACCTCGGCACCCAGCTTGAGATACAGCGAGACGAAGCCCACATTCACCAGGTAGAAGCCCACCACCAGCAAGTGATTCACGCTGTCGGCCAGCTCCTCCTTGCCGTGGAAGCACTCGACGAGGAAAATTCTCCCGCTCCGGTGCAGCGTCCTCGCCACCCAAATCGTCAGGGGGATCGCCAAGGTTAAGTAGAGCGCGTAGGTAATAATGGTCGGATTCATGTTCTTGTTTTCTTTTCGTTTTTGTCTTTTCAGGAAAAAGTGAAATTGATGATCAAAAAAAGGGAGGTCTACTTGAGAAGTTTTGCCGCCAATTGGATCGCGAAACCGTGCTTCATCGAGGCGATCCTGTCGGCCATCGTCGAGGCGAAGCCCACAAACTCTTCGAGCTGCCGCATCTGCTCGTGGAACACCTTCCCTTCCGCACTGGTCATGTCCTTGCTTTCCTCCGCGCACTGGTGCAGCACCGCAATCGCCGGTTCGATTTCCCGACGCTTTCGCTCTTTCGCCACCGTCGTGAAAATCGACCAAACATCCTTCTCCGCTTCGAAATACTCCCGTCTTTCCCCCTTCTTCACCACGCTGCGGATCAGGCCCCAGGCGATGAGTTCCTTCAAATTCGTATGCGCGTTCCCCCGGCTGACCTCCAGCTCGGCCATCACATCGTCGGTGCTCAGCGGTTCTGGAACCGTCATCAACAACGCGTGAATCTGAGCCATCGTCCGGTTGATCCCCCATTGAGTCCCAAGCGCCCCCCACTGCGCCACGAACTGCTCGCGCGCCTCCTTCAGCTTTTCGGACTCAACCTTCATTACTTTCGATTATTTCTAAAACGAAAGAAAGGGCAAGCAAAAAACGTGACAAGTTATTCACAATCACAATTTTCAAGTCGCCACCCCCGGGAAGCTGCCTAGTATGACGAAAAGTTCATAAAAGGTCGAGTGCGCGCCGCAACGGTACGGTCCATGCTCCGCCCAACATCTCAAAAACCCACATCGAACCACAAATTAATCATGCAAATGTCCCACTTCCGAGCCGCAAGAATACCTCTGGTTCTCTCAGTCCTCCTACAACTCACAAACTTTGCAGAAGCCCAAACTACGCTCCTCGCAACCCAGCCGGGCGGAGGTGCATTTCCCTCGGGCTGGACAACGGAAAACAATGTTGCAACCAACGCTGTCGACCGCGGCAACTATTGGCTCGTCGAGGCAGGGGAACCTGGGGATTTTATCATTTCGTCTGATTACGATTTGAGCTCATTCACCGATATCACGATTGATGTCGATGTGGCCACTTTCGGAAGCGGGACCGCCAATCCCCTCTTAGTAGAATACTCCTCTGATAGTGGCTCCAGCTGGAATGCGACCACGTACACTTCAGCGACACCCTCCGGCAGTAGCCCTTACATTGCTGGAGGCCCGATCACGATAGCCACCACCTTCACCTCGACCACTCGATTGCGTTTCTCCGCCGGAGGTCCAAGTGGTAGAGGCGTGCGAATCCGGAACCTTGGAATTACCGGGAACAGTTCTGGTCCAGATACACTCCCACCTGCGATCTCCACCTTATTGCCGGCAGACGATGATACAAATGTCCCTGTCGAAACCGTTGTATCGGGAGAGAATCTCATCGCGACTTTCAACGAGAATATTCAGGAAGGCTCCGGGAACATTTTGCTTCGCCAGCAATCCGACGATGCGATCATTTCCACCTTTGCGCTTAGCGATTTCAACAAGGTAGCGATTTTCGACAACTTCCTCTACCTCACGCTTGACGTCTCACTTTCAGCGGGCGTCGGCTACTACGTCGAAATCCCTGACGGAGCCATTCTCGATCAAGCCGAAACGCCAAACGCCTTCGCTGGGACTGGAACCACTGGCTGGAATTTCACCGTCGCGTCACCGCCTAGCAACCCTACGGTCGTCATCAACAAGTATCTCAATGGTGCTCCTGACATGATCGAACTGCTTGTTCTTGGCGACGAAACACCAGGCAATACTCTCGATATGTCGGGAATGATCGTTAAAGACTTCTCCGGCAGCATGGGCGGCGATGGAGGTGGCAGGTTTACCTTCAAGACCACATCGCTTTTTAGCAGTGTCCCGGTAGGAACGCTCATCGTGCTCACCAACAGTGCCACTTCCTCTGATGTCGATCCTAGCGGTGATTTCGTGATTCGCGTTGGTCTTTTGGATACCACTTATTTCGAGGCTCCATCTGGATCGTTTGATATCGCCACCACGGAAATGGTGATGATCAAGGAGGCTGGCTCCGACCCAAATGGCTCGACCGGCGGAATTCACGCTCTCGCCGCAGGAAGCCCCGCAGGATCCTTTTTCATTAACTTCTCTGGTGCTAAGGTTATTGCCTCTGAAACGACAGGTGCCAACTTGGGCGTTTCGATTACCAACACTAGCAGCTCGATCGTTGACTACGTCAGCGGCACCGACGCGATCGGGTCCCTTTCGCTACTTCCATCGAGCTTCGGCCAAGGCAATTCCCCTTCGAACAGTTCATACCTTGCGACGCTTCGCGGACTCACCCCAGGTGATGGTGATGGTTTTGCCGTTGTCCTGAACGCCACACCATCAGATCACTTTGAGAATATTGCCATGTTCGACAAGGGAGCCACCGGGCAATCTGCTTCGGTCGTCATTGAGGCCACGATTCCAGGTGTCACGATTACCAAGGTCGACGTGACCGTTCCAAGTGAGCTTGGTGTTCCCACTGTTGGTAGTGTGAGCCTCTCCGGTTCCGGTGCTGCGGGTGCGGGCTTCATGATCTCCGGGCAAGTCATCTCGGTGACTTCAGCGGCGGTGAACACAGCGGACCAACTTGTCGTTACCGTGAGCGGACTTTCAATGCCGACACCGACTTTGGTCACCGACAACGGAAACTATCCGTTCGAGGTCGCCACTGCAACCGCATCAGGCACTCCAACTGCCATCCCAGTCAATCCAGCGGCTCATGTCATTATCCCGATCGCTTCGCTTCGTGATGTGAATGCTTCCGGCATTTCGCTCGATAGCGGCACCACCGTTGCTGTGGAAGGCGTGATCACCGAGGAGGACTTTGGAGCAGGCGGAGCGAGCTACAGTAGCTTCATTCAAGACGGAGCCTACGGAATCAACCTGTTCTCGTCCGTCGATGACCCGGGCTTTGTTCGTGGCTCACGTTACGCCGTGGTCGGCACCGTGACCCAATACAACGGCCTTACTGAAATCGACATCGCGGCCAGCTCAAACATCGTCCTGATCGGTGCTGATACAGAGCCAGCTCCTGTCGTTGTGACCATCGCGGACCTCCTAGCCAGCCCAGAGCAGTATGAGGGCTCGCTTGTCACCGTCAAAAATCTCACTCGCCGGGCAACCGAAACCGATCCTTGGGCCGTTCCTTCGACGATCACCATGGCGGATCCAAGCCTCGCATTCATCGATGTCCGCATTCAGGCAGGATCTGATGCATCGACCGAACCAAGCTACCCATCCGACATCACGGGGGTTCTTGGCCAGTTCGACTCCAGTAGTCCCTATACCTCCGGTTACCAAATCATGCCTCGTGATGGGAATGACTTCACGGCCAGTGTATCCGGATTCGCGACTTGGGCGGCGACAAACAATGTGACCCAAGGCGCAAGCGGTGACGACGACAACGATGGAATCACCAACTTGATGGAATATGCTCTTGGTCTCAATCCCCAGACTCCGAACGGTAGCCCTGGTTCATTCGATGGAGTGGATCTCATCTTCACCAAGGGAAGCGAGGCCGTGGCAAATGGAGACGTCACTTACGCCATTGAAGAATCAGACGACCTTGGAGCACTTGACCCATGGGAAGTCGTCACCCCAACCTTCAATGGCCCGGGCACGATCGAGTATTCTCTTCCTCAGGGCGCATCCGCAAAGTTTGCGCGACTTGTGGTTACTCAGAACTAATTGAATCGTTCGAGAAGTCTGGCGCGTGCCTCACTTCTCCGAATGACTTCCTTTCTCTCCAAAGGCGGCTCCAAGTTGGAGCCGCCTTTGTCGATTTCTGGGCAAGATCCTTGTTGGACCTTCGTACACTTCCGGCCATCTTCCCGGCATGGATTTGTCCGATTTCCGAAAGGAATACTCCGCCAAGGGTCTGCATCGCAAAGACCTTGCCGCCCACCCGCTGGATCAGTTCGAGCAGTGGTTCGCCCAAGCCGTGGAATTGCAGGTCCACGAGCCCAATGCGATGAGCCTCGCCACGGTGGACGCCACCGGCCGGCCGCTTCTCCGCACGGTGCTCCTGAAATACTTCGACCGCGATGGCTTCGTCTTCTTCACCAACTACGAGAGCCGCAAAGCCGCCCAGATTGCCGAGAACCCACAGGTCAGCCTGCTTTTCCCGTGGATCACGCTGGAGCGGCAGGTCATCGTTCAGGGCCGCGCCGAGAAGATCTCGACTGCTGACTCACTCCGTTACTTCGCCAGTCGGCCCCGCGAATCCCAGCTCGGGGCATGGGTTTCCAGCCAGAGCTCGGTGATTTCCTCGCGTAAGCTGCTGATGCAGAAGCTCTCCGAGCTGAAAGAGAAGTTCTCCCACGGCGAGATCCCCCTGCCGTCCTTCTGGGGCGGCTACCGAGTGGTGCCCGCTACCATCGAATTCTGGCAAGGCGGCCCGGCGCGGATCCATGACCGCTTTCTTTACACCAAAGCCGGGCAGGACTGGTCGATCGACCGTCTTTCACCCTGATTCGTGTCTTAATCGTCAAATTCGGCATTGGCCCGGGCCAAGCCATCCTCTACCCATTCGCTCCGCCCGCGCTTCCAACCCATGCCCACCCTTCTCATTCTTCTCCGAAAGGAGCTGAAAGCCTTCTTCCTCAACCCTTTCGGCTGGGTGATCCTTGCTGCGGTCGTCGTCGCCAATGGTGTCGGGATTTCCACCGCGATGAAGGGCTTTCTGGACACGCCTTCTCAGGACAGCCTGATTTATGCAACCTTCCACTCACCGGTTTTCTGGTTCTGGTTCCTCTTTATTTTCCCGCTGATCACGATGCGCTCCTTCGCCGAAGAGGAACGCTCCGGAACGCTCGAAACGCTGCTCACCGCGCCCGTGCGAACCTGGCAGGTGGTCTTGTCAAAATACCTCGCCGCCTTCCTGTTCTACATCTTCCTGTGGCTGCCGACTTTGGCCCAGTTCCACCTCTTCGATTGGATTGCCGAGCTTCCCGAATCATGGACGCCCGGTGAAGTCATCGGCACCTATGCCATCCTGATCCTCATGGGCATGGCCTTCACGGCGGTTGGCTGCCTCGCCTCGGCTCTGACCTCCAGCCAGATCATCGCGGGCCTGCTGACGATCTGCTTCCTGATGATCCTCTTCTTTGTCGGTTACGTGCCCGTCATCTGGGGCGGTGCCTTCCAAGGCGTCGGCCTGTTCCACTACATCTCCTGCCAGGAGCACCTCGCCCTCTTCGCCAAGGGATTCGTGGATACTCGTCCGCTGATCTACTACCCCACCCTGACCTTCGTCATCCTTTTCCTCACCTACCAGCTCGTCGACTACCGTCGCTGGAAACGCTAAGCCATGAGCTCCGAATCGAATACCAGCGCCCGCCCGGTGAAGCGCTTCCGCATCGGCTTCCTGTCGGTGCTGCAAGTCGTGCTTGTCGTGGTCATCTTCCTCGCCGTCAACTTTCTTTCTTCCCAGCTCTACCGTCCCTTTGACCTGAGCGAAGACCTCGACTTCACGCTTTCGACTTCCACCTCCCGCTACCTCGCCTCCGAGAATATCACGGAACGCGAGGACCCGATCGAGATGACCGTCGTCTTCCGCGCGGATGCTCCCTACTACAGCCGCATCCGTCCGATTGCCGAGGAATACGCGCGACTCTCGAAGGGAAAAATCAAACTCCGCTTTGTCGACCCGATCCGCGCCAACGACCTCGCCGAAACCCTCGCCGCCGAATACGGCATCATCTTCCAGCAAGACCTTGTCATCATCGACGCCCGCAGTAAGCAGGAGCGCGAGACCTCGACTGAAAAGCAGGTCAGCCCGCACGTCAATATTGTCAAGTTCGAGGACATGGTTGTCTACAAGACCGATGCCAACAACCAGCGCCGAGTCGTCGGATTCCTCGGCCAGGACGCCCTGCGCGCCGGCCTGATCAGTTCCATCGAAGGCAAGCCGCGCAAGATGTGGGTGCTGTCCGACAAAAGTGACCTCAATACCGAAGGCAGCGGCGCATGGTCGATCCTCAGCGCCAACCTCGTCTCCCAGAACATTCTACCCGAACGCATTCCCTTTGCGGGCGTCGAGGAGATCCCGGAAGACGTCAGCTGCATCGCCATCATCGCTCCGGCCTACGACCTCAGCGCAGACGAGATCAAGCTGTTGGAGAGCTTCTGGAATCGGCCAAAATCCTCGATCCTCATTACCACGGGCGACAAGGATGTGCCCCCGAGACTGCGTGCCTTCCTGCGGGGCAATGGCATCACGCCCCGCCACGACCGCGTCCTCACGGTCAAGAGCGGAGCCGTCCAGACAGCCGTCACCAGCCGCTTTACCTCCGGCACCGAATTCACGCGAGACCTCTGGGAAAAGAACACCCTTTTCGAGGGAAACACCCAGAGCCTCGACGTCCGTGAAGGCGACAACAGCCTTCTGACCAAGGGCATCACTCCCTTGCTTTTGCTGGAAAGTTGGCCGACCTTCTGGGGTGAAACTCAGTTCCCTGCCGAGAAAGTCGCGTTTGATCCGCGCGAGGACACCCCGGGCCCCGTCGCCCTCGCCGCTGCGGTCATCCGCGGTGCGCCGAACGACGAGCGACTCGCCAATGAAATCTCGAAGATGATCGTCATCTCCAATACCGGTTTCCTCGAGCCCAAGAATGCCCAGGTTCAGAACCTCGACTTCCTCGGAAGTTGCGCCAACTGGCTTGTCGGCCGCGACGAACTCACCGGCGAAGGCCCCCGCAGCCTGCGGCTCTACAAACTGCCGCTCCTCAAGCCGCAAGTCGCTTTCATCAACCGCGTGAATCTCATTTTCGTGCCCTGCTTCGCCCTGCTCATCGGGCTGCTTGTCTGGTCCTCAAGACGTTCCTGAATCCGTCATGCGCTCGGTGGTCTTCACTCTCTTCCTTTGCCTGCTTGCCTTCGTTTCGGTGGCTCTCGCGGCGATCCGGATGGCGGATGGCAGTCTCGCCCGGGTCTTCGGAGCTCCTGCTACCGAAATTGGCGACAGCCTCTACGAATTCGATCCCGCCACCGTGAACAACATCGGTCTGCAGGGAAATGGCGTGAAAGCCTACTGCATCCGCACCGAGAACGGCTGGGAAGTCATGTCGCCCTGGAAGGACCGGATGGACCCCCGGATCGCCCAGCAGCTCGTGAGCTTCACCCTAGCGTCCCGCGTGGAGGGCGCGCTTCCCATTGAAAAAGTCGAGAGCAACACTCTTGGTCTCGACGACGGATGGATTGGCGTCTGGATCAGGGACAACGAGGATGAAACCCTTTCAAAATACGTGCTCGGTCGCCGCACGGCATGGCTCGGCACCGACGCGGAAACCGGCGAGACCATTCCCACCATTTTTGTTCAGCCACGCGACAAGAACCGCAAGGACTACATCTACGCCTGCACCGATCCGGACGACATTCACTCGATGTTGACCGATGGCTTCAAGCGCCTCCGTGATCACCACCCATTTCTCTTCTACCCGCCCCTTGTCCAATCTCTGCGGATCAAGAACCGCAGTGGCGAGATGCTCCTTTCCCGAGACAAGCCGAAGGAACTCTGGAAGATCGTCAAGCCACTCGAACTCAAGTCCGACCGAGACTCGATCTACCGCCTCGTGCAAGGCCTCTACGACCTTGCAGCCATCAAGGTAATGAGTCGCTCCGAAGTCACCCTGCCGACCGACGACCCGGCAGCCGTCGACCAAATCGCCATTCAGCTATTTGGTCAGACGACCGAAACCATTCTCGAAATCTATCCGCCGACCACACCCGAGTCTCCAACCGTTCTCGCACGCGTTAGCGACCGCCCGAATGCCGTCTTCGAACTCCTCCGGAATACGACTCCCGCAAGCGAAAACGAAAAGTCTCCGGTTGCCCTCGCTGACCTTCCACTCTCGGTCAACGAGCTCCGGGACCCGACGCTGACCTCCATCAATCCCGCGAAAATCCAGGGGATCCTCATCGCATCGACCAACAGCGACAACATCTTTATCAAACGCGACGACCCCAAGGCCCGCTTCGAAGTGCTGCTTGATGGCGAGATGCGCGCCCCGAATGAAACCGCGCTCTTCAGCCTGCTCAAAACTATCACCGAAGCCAAAGTCGCTGGCTTCGTCTCGGACACCGCCACCGACCTCGCACCCTACGGCTTGGACCGCCCTTTCCTCAGCCTGCGCTTCCTCGGATTCGATGACACCGTCATCCAGCTCGATTTCGCCCAAAACAAGGAAGGAGAAATCCTCGCCATGCGCGCTGGCACCACCACCGTCGTGAAAATCGACCCGGCCATGCTCGGCTTGATCCCCCTGCAAAGTTGGGAATGGCGAGACACCCAGCTATGGGGAATCTCGGAATACGACGTCCAAGGCCTGGTTCGCAAACTCCGGGATAGCCCTGAGCTTACGCTGGCCTACAAGGCTCGCACTCAGGACTGGAGAGCCATTGAGGGCGGCATCGACCGCACTCCAGAGCTCGCCACCGATCGAGCCAATCGATTCCTCCAGCACCTGACCGGATTGAAAGCACGCTCATGGCTGCGCCCCGATCACGAAGCCTCCCGCAGGGCCTTGGCAGACCCAGACATGATCATCTCGATCAATTCGAAGTTGATCAACGAGGCGGGCGAGGACGCCGGATTCGGCGTCAGGCAGCTCACCGTCGGCTCCGTTCCCGTCGGCGAGAACCGCATCTACTACGGCTCGATCAAAGGGGAAACCAATCCCTTCACGATCTCCGCCGAGAGCTTCGAACTGCTCAGCGTCGATCTGTTCTCCTTTGACTAAGCGCAGCGCTCAGGCACCCACGGCAGCCTTCACGCGCTCAAGCACTTCGGCGTAGGCCTCCATCACACCACCGAGGTCACGACGAAAGCGGTCCTTGTCCATTTTTTCACCGCTCTTCAGGTCCCAGAGACGGCAGCCATCCGGGCTGATCTCATCGGCCAGAACGATCTGCGACGGATCGGAAACAAGTCGGCCAAACTCAAGTTTGAAGTCCACCAGTTTTAATCCGCACTCAGCGAAGAACTTCCCGAGAATCTCGTTCACCTTCAGAGCCGACTTCCGAAGAAACGCAAGGTCCTCCGGCGATGCCAGCTTGAGCTCGCGAATGTAGTCATCGTTCACCAGCGGGTCGCCGAGTTCATCGCTCTTGATGCTGAATTCCACGATCGCTTGAGAAAACGGCATGCCTTCTTCCACGCCCGTGCGCTTGCAAAAACTGCCCGCTGCCAGGTTCCGGACGATCACCTCGACCATCAGGATCTCCACCTTGCGGACCTCGACATTGGTCGCATCGATCTGACGAACGAAGTGGGTCGGCACGCCCTCTTTTTCCAGAAAGCCGTAAATCAACGTGCTGATCTCATTGTTGAGCCGCCCCTTGTTTTCGAACTGGGCCTTCTTCTCGCCGTTGAAGGCAGTCGCGTCATTCTTGAACTCCATCCGAAGTATGTCCGGATCCTCAGTCGCCCAAAGTCGCTTCGCCTTACCCTCATACAACGGTTCCATGCCGTTTCCTAGGGTTCGCCCTTGCCGGGGTCAAGCATGGCGTCTCGCGAGTCGATTCACTCGGCGAATTTTACGCCGGACATCAAGTCATCGCCATCATTCGAGCGACAATGATTGCCATCATAAATTTCGGCACGAAGACCCTGCTCCAGAATTAGGCCAGGGCCGGAGTTCTCCTCGATCTTATTGCCATCGACCATCACACTGATGGCCGCAAAGCGCACGACAAGCCCACCCATCATATTCGCATAGCAGCGATTCTCCCGCACTTTCCCCGAAGCCCCGGCATTGAGCACGAGCCCATATTCACGATTCCCGAAAAACTGGCTACCCGTCACCTCGATGCCTTCACTCGCAGAATCCACGAGCAATCCATTCCGGCTGTTTCGCGACGACTTTGAATCCGTGACCACGACACTCGCACCGTCCCAAATCTCAATCCCATGCCCGAAATTCCCAGTCGATTCGGACTCGCTGAGCGTGATGCGGCTACCCTCTCCGCTAGCTGCGGCACCATCCCAGCCGTTGGTCATGAAAACGCAGCGCCGGGCCACCGCATGCCCGCCATCGACCACCGCCAAACCGTGACCCGAACCTTCCAAAAACACACAGTCGAAAAACTCCATCTCTGCTCCTCTTACCAAAGCAATGGGATAGCGGCTCGTTCCCGCATCGAAGCCTTCGTGTTGAAGAACCAGACCCGTGACGGTCGCGCCCTTGGCCTCCGGACCGAAAGTCAGAACCGGCCCCTTGCGCGCCGCCATGGTTAAGGTGGTCTTGCCCTCGCCCGCCCCTTCAAGCTGCACCGCCGAATTCATCACCACGCCAGCCTCAAACGTGCCTTCCCCCAACACAATGCGATCGCGATCGCGAGCACCGGAAATGGCCTCAGCCAAGGTTTTAACGTCTTGCGGGACATGCAGTGTTCGCGAATACGAGGCCAGTTTTTCGTAAAGCGCCTTCACCTCCTCATCATTGGGGGCCAGCGCCAGTGCCTCGCGCATCCATTCAAGCGCCTGAGGGTCGAACTTCCCCTGATCACGAAGGCGTGCCGCATCCGAAAGCTCACGAGCCCTCGCCTGATCTCTTTGTTGCCGGTCCTTACCAGCCTCAATCAATCCCGCCAAATCGCGAATCATCGGATCATTCGGCAGCGTCGCGGAAAACTCCCCGAGCGCTGAATCCGCCTGCCTCCAATCCCGCTTCTCCACCGCCGCACGGATCGTGCCCTCCCATTCCTGACGAATGCGGACCAACCTTTCGGCATCAATCTTCGAGAGCAAATCCGCCGTCTCCTTCTCCTTGGGATACTTCTCCAGCACCTTCTTCGCCGCCTTCTCCGCCTCATCGATGCGACCTGCCTCAAACGCGGCCAACGCCTCGCCCGACCAGTAGCCGACGAATTGATCCTGCTCCTCCGCCATCCCAAACTCGATGCTCCGAATCCCAGTCTCCGCGACTTTCGAACTCGGATCCCGCACGGCAATCTCAGTATACGCCTGCTTGGCCTCATCCCATTGTCGAGACTCCAACAATCGAGCACCCAAGCTCTCGAGGAAGATCAACCGATCCTGGTTCCGCTGCCTTTTCTCAGCCTCAACATTGGTGTAGATCCAAGCGCCGCCGATTCCACCCATCAGCATAAAAATCAGCGCATAGCCAACCAATCGACCCGTCGAGCTTTTGCCTTTCCCCGCGAATTCATGATCCCGATCATCGTCATCGGTCTCAGGAACGAAGCTCGGTTCCCTGACATCTGTCACCGACTCTCCTGGAGTGACCTGAGGAAGCTTCGCTGCCGCCTTTCGAATCGCCTCACTCTTGGAATCCACTGGTACGAGTTCCAAGCATGCGGCCCCATCCTTGTCCAAAACCTCCGGATCAGGTGCCGCTTTCTTCTTCGGCGTATGAAAATCCGCCCGCTTGGTCGAAATCCGCTGACCGCTTACTGAAGCAGGCACCAGCGCCATCAACCGCGCCACCTTCTCCGCCTTCTTGCGCTCGATCTCCTCGCGCACCGCTGCCATCGCCTTATCAAACTCCAGCAGACCGTCCTGATATCGCAGCGCAATCGTCTCGTTGGGCGCATTGCGAACCATTTCCGCAATCCGATCCCGAGCCTCCGTGAGTACCTCCACGTGGCTTACTGGATCCTCGCCCGGACCCAACCCGAGCACCCTTTTGGCCTCATCAAGCGTCATCTGTCGGGGGCTTTATCATTGGGCTTACCCAGCGAAAAGGAGCATTCCTTGAAAAAGCACGCATTTCACCCGAAAAACTGCTGCACCACCGGCATCCGGCGCCCAATTCCGAAAGCTTTCGATGTCACCCGAATCCCGGGAGCCGCCTGCTGGCGTTTCCATTCATTCAGATCCACCCGCCGCTGAACCCAGCGAACCAGCGTTTCCTCGTAGCCCAGCTCCACGATCTCTTCCGCCGATAAATGCCGCTCCACGTAGGCCTCGAGGATCCCATCGAGCACCTCATACTCCGGCAGGGTGTCTTGGTCCTTCTGATCCGGTCTGAGCTCGGCACTCGGTGGCTTTTCGATCGTACTCCAAGGAATCACCTCACGATCGCGATTCAACCACCGGCACACGTCAAAAACGCGCGTCTTAGGAAGATCCGAAATCACCGCCAAACCCCCACACATATCCCCGTAAATCGTGCAATACCCCACCGCCAACTCACTCTTGTTGCCGGTCGTCAGCAGCAGGTGGTTGAACTTGTTAGAGAGCGCCATCAGCAGCAGCCCGCGAGTCCGAGCCTGCATGTTCTCCTCGGTCACGTCCTCCTTCATCCCCTCGAAAAGCGGAGCCATCGCCCCTTTCACCGCCCCAAAGATCTCCGTGATCCCGACTTCATCGCATCGGATGCCCAAATTTTGCGCCAGCGCAAACGAATCATCAACACTGCCACCCGACGAATACGGACTCGGCATCGTCAGCCCATGCACATTTTCCGGTCCCAAAGCCTCCGCAGCCACCGCCGCCGTTAGCGCCGAATCAATCCCCCCACTCAGACCCAAACACACCGAGCTAAAACCCGTCTTGCCCGCGTAATCCCGCAAGCCCAGCACCAGCGCCTTCCACAACTGCTCCGTGGCTGGAGCGTCTCGCTCCAGTCCGTGGCTGGAGCGTCCCGCTCCGCTCAAATCGATCACCTCACAAGCTTCCTCAAAACCCGCCAGTTCCACCACCTCACCTCCCGGCCAAACCACCAGCGAATGCCCATCAAACACCAACTGATCATTCGCCCCAATCGAATTGCAATAAACCACCGGCACCCCCGCCTCTTCCGCCACCCCGCTCAGCATCTCGCGCCGACTCGCCGGCTTCCCCAAATGGAACGGCGAGGCGGACAGATTGATGATCACATCCGCCCCCTTCGCCACCAACTCCTCCGCCGGATCACGATCGTAAAACGGACGCTGCAAAAAGTCTTCCGTCCAAATGTCCTCACAAATCGTCACGCCAAGACGATGGCCATTCCACTCGATCGGCTCGCACGCGTCTCCCGCCTCGAAGTAGCGCCTTTCATCAAAGACATCATAAGTCGGCAACAAGGTCTTCCACACCTTCGCCCGAATTTCCCCGCCGACCAGCAGCGCCGCCGCATTGCGAAAGGGCTTTCCGATCGCGTCGCCATCGTTGTGATCCACATAGCCGACCAACAAGGGCACCTCACGCGTCTCGCTCGCCAGATAATCCAGCGCCTGCAAACACTTCGGCACGAACTGGCTTTTAAAGACCAGATCCCTCGGCGGGTAGCCCACCAAGCTCATCTCCGGCGTCACCACCAGCTCCGCCCCCTTGTCAAGGCACTCACGATACGCCTGCAGCAAGCGCTTCGCATTCCCGGGGAAATCCCCCACCACGGCATTGATCTGAGCCAGCCCGATACGCATGCGTCTTCCTCGCGATTGATGAAGAAAAGATCAAGCCCCGGCTTATCGCGGAATGATGCCCCGATCCCGAACAGCACGGTTTATTTCTCTACCAGCCCCCACATTTGTCCCACCCCTCATGTTTCAGTGAGGCGTCATGAATCTGAATCCCACACAATCTGATTCGTTTTCCCGATCGAAGAAGCTCCAGCCTTCGCCTAGCTCACTTCGCCTAGCTCACACACAATGGGAATGCTCGCACTACGGGGGGTCGGTTTCCGACTAACATCGCCCCTGTCGCTCTCGTTTGTATTTGCTCTTGTCCCGCAAGGTCCTTCCCCGATGCTTGGCCCACTCTCCGCCAATCCGAGGAAGCCCGAATCGACACCGTTTCCGCCATTCACCTCTCCCCACGAAAACCGTCCGCGACGTCTGCGTCCTTCAGCCAAACTCCCTCTCTCCATCAAGCTCAGCGACCAGATCGAGCAACTCGATGAATTGATCCACGCCGAGGGCAACGGTGAACCTAGAAGTGCTGGCACTTTCGCCAAACACGCTCACACTGACGGCATGCCGCAGATCCAACTCCCGATCTTTCCGGCCAGCAGTACCGCCATCACTTCCGACCTAGCCTCAGACATCCTATCCCGGCACCAATCTACGCCTCAAATCCATCCCACTGAGGTCATCTCCTTTCCTCCCGGGTCAGGATGTCTGAGTCTTGAGCGACTGTGTTCCTCAAAGAATTCCCCTATCCCCTGCTAGACTCACCCTCCCAGCCAACGTATGGCCCTGTGATGATCCGCTGGTTTGCACGCAATGACATTGCGGCTAACTTCCTCATGATCGGTATTCTCCTGACGGGAATCTGGTCCTACATGAACCGTGTCCCGCTCGAAGTGCAGCCAGGCATGAAGTTCCAAGAAGTGCGCATCGACGTCAGTTACCGCGGCGGCAGCCCCGAAGATGTCGAACGAGCAGTCGTGATCCCCATCGAACTCGCCCTTGAAGGACTCCCGGGCATCGACAACATCGACTCGCGTGCCCGTGCGGGTGGTGCCGATATCCGGGTCGGAGTCGCCGATGGCGTCAACACCCGCGACATGCTCGAAGAGGTCAAACAGCGGGTCGATGCCATCAACAGCTTTCCTGACGAGATCGATCCGCCACGGATGCGGGTTCCGGACACCAACCTCTTCTTCGATGTCATCAAAATTGCCGTTACCGGCGAAATGTCCGAGGCCGACCTCTCAAAAGCCGCCCGCCGCATCCGCGACGACCTCCTTGAGATGCCCGGTATTTCCCAATCGATGATCCAGGGCGAGACCCGCCAGGAGATCGCCATCGAGGCTGACCTCGCACGCCTCCGCGACTACGGGCTCGGATTCGACGACTTGGCCAATGCCGT
Organism: uncultured Haloferula sp.; assembly: GCA_964628795.1. GTDB lineage: Bacteria > Verrucomicrobiota > Verrucomicrobiia > Verrucomicrobiales > Akkermansiaceae > Haloferula. The sequence goes on from CAZVMS010000316.1 coordinate 65,433, forward strand.
CCGCCGGTCATCCAACGACCTCCCTGCTGGAGAAATCCAGACTGATGAAGGTGCCATTGTCATCAGGTCAAAGGGCCAGGCCTACTCTCAGGAGGAGTTCGAGAAGATCGTCATCCGCAGTAGAACTGGTGCCGAAGTCACGGTTGGCGATGTCGCCCACGTGTCCGATGGCTTCGAGGAAAACCGCAAGCTCATCCGCTTCAACGGCAAGCCCGCGATGCTCATCGAAGCGCTACGCCTCAACGATGAGAACGCCCTCGAGATCGCGGACCAGGTCAAAAACTACGTCGCCACTCAGCGAGAACGCTTTCCCCTCGGGATCGAACTCTTCATTTGGGACGACTCATCCGTCGAACTCCGCGGCCGACTCGGCACACTTTTCTGGAGCATGGTGCAGGGAGGCTTCCTCGTTCTCGTGGTTCTCGGTCTGTTCCTCCGTCCCATGATCGCGCTGTGGGTGGTCGTCGGTATCCCGATTGCCTTCGCAGGTGGCCTGATTTTTCTCCCGATGATGGGCCTGACGCTCAACTCCATGAGCATCTTCGGCTTCATCATCGTCATCGGCCTGGTCGTCGATGATGCGATCGTCACATCCGAGAACGTTTATACCAAACTCAAGGAAGGTGTCCCGCCCTTAGAGGCCGCCGTCGAGGGAGCCAAAGAAGTCGCCGTGCCGGTGACCTTCGGCGCTCTCACCACCATCGTCGCGTTCCTCCCACTGATGACCTTCGATGGCTTTTATGGAAACTTCACTCGGCAGATTCCTCCGGTCGTAGGACTGGTGCTCATTTTCTCCCTGATCGAGACCAAACTCGCCCTGCCGTGCCACCTCAAGCACATCAAGACCGGCCGCACCTCCTTCAACGCCTTCACCCGTTTTCAGAAAATCTTCGCCGATGGCTTGGAAAACTTCGTCGGACGTTTCTACCGACCATCGCTGATCGTCGCCACCAGCCACCGATACACGACGATTGCCCTATTCCTCGCCATCGCGCTCTGTGCATATGGCTTGGTAAAAAGTGGGCGCCTTGGCTTCGTCAACATGCCTTCCACGGACCGAAACCGCATCATTGCTTCCGTCGACATGCCGCGCGACACCCCGATCGAGATCACCGACGAACGTGTCCTGAAAATCGCGGCAGCCGTCGAGCAACTGCGCGCTGAATTCATCGACCCCGGCACGGGTGAAAGCCTCATCGAAGATGTCCTCACCAGCACGGGAGGATGGAGTGGTCGGAGTCATGTGGATCCCCAAGAAGGATTCGTCGTCGTCTCGATCGTCGATCCCGGAATGCGGTCCGAACCCGGACCAAAGAACAGCGTGATCGCCGAACGCTGGACGGAACTCGTCGGTGAAATGCCCGACGCCCGATCCTTCTGGATCTCCGGTGAACGTGGTGGTGGCTTCCGCGGTGGCGGTGATGACATGGAGTCCATCCAGATCGAACTTCGCGGCCCCTCCGGGGATCTTCGTGATCAGATCTCCGATGACATCGAAGCCGCGCTCGAAGAATATGAAGACATCGCCAGCGCCTGGTCCGACTCCGGACGTAGCCGTTTTGAAATCCACGTCACCCTCAAGCCAGAGGGCAAAACCCTGGGACTCACCCAGATCGACCTCGCACGCCAGATCCGAGGTGCCTTCTTTGGCGAGCAAGCCCAGCGCGTCCAACGTGGCCGCGATGACATCCGCGTCATGGTCCGCCTCCCCCGCAAGCAACGCGAATCGCTCCACACGCTCGAAGAACTCCGTATCCGCACACCCGATGGAGGCAATGCGCCTTTCCACTCTGTCGCCGAAGCCTCCTTCGTTCCCGCCCGCTCCCATATCCGCAGGATGAACGGTGCTCAAATCACCTCTATCGCCGCCAAGCCCGCCGACGAAGACGTCGACGTGATCAGCATTGCCAGAGACCTCAAGCCGAGGATCGACGCCATCGTCAACCCTCACCCGGATTTCTCATGGATTTATGACGGCTACATTCGCGAGCATGAAGAAACCGGCCACCGAACCAAAGTTGCCGCCATCGCGCTCTTCCTTGCGCTCTACGCCCTACTCGCCATCCCGTTCCGCTCGCTCTCGCAGCCCTTCATCGTTCTTCTCGCCGTCCCCTTCGGAGTCATCGGCGCCCTCGCAGGCCACATGATTCTCGATATTACCCCATCGTTCCTATCCCTCTTCGGCATGCTCGCCCTCGCCGGCGTCGTCGTGAACGACTCGCTGGTAATGGTCGATTTTACCAACCAGCAGCGACGGGAAGGACGCGACCTCTTTGAATCCGTCGTCAACTCCGGTGCCCGACGCTTCCGCCCGATCCTCCTGACCTCCCTCACGACCTTCGTCGGCCTGCTTCCGCTGATGCTCGACCGCTCGCTCCAGGCCCAGTTCCTGATCCCCATGGCCGTTTCCCTTGGCTTCGGCATTCTCTTTGCCACCTTCATCACCCTCTACCTCATTCCGTCTTCCTACCTCGTCATGGAAGACATTCTCGCCGGCCTTCAGGCTGCGAAAAACTGGTACATGAAACCCTTTAGAAAGGGTGACAATCCCCCAATTAATCAGGAAACATGAAACATTTCGCTGGCCTTTTTCCAGGTTAATTCATAACCCAAAGACACTGTCCCGCCTACCGTCCCCACAGGCATGCCTTCTGCAACCGAGCACACCCACCACCTCCGTATCCGCAATACCCAACTTGAGATAAAATCTTCCACCGGCAGTTCGTCGGGAGAAGATGTCGATGGCAAACTGCGTCTTGCCCAAACTCAGCTGGAGGCACTCCAAGCTCAGCGCGAAGAGCTCGAGCGGCTCAAAATCGAGACGGAGCAGCTCAACATCCGCAAGCGCGAACTCATCGGCTCGCAGGTGGAAATGAGCGAGCGCCTCGCCTCGGCCACGACTCTGATTGAACGTGAGCTGTTCGAAATGAAACAGGAGATCGATGACCTCGAGCAGTGCCGTGCCTGCTTCGCCGGTCACCTGAGCAAGGTCGAGAAACTCAATCCTGAAAGCTGGACCCGAGAGCAACTGCCTGATCGCCTCGATCGCGCCCTCGCCATCGTCGAGCATGCCGAAGACGAATACAGCCAAGCTGCCGAGCATTTCTCCCGTTCACGCAGTGCCACAATTTTCCAAGGAGTCCGCCGAGCCAAGAGCAGCGGCAAAAGCGAATTCAAGCAGCAGCTTACCCGCGGTTTCGCCTTTAACCTGCCAATCATTGCCTTGGGAAGCTTCGCCTTAATCGCCTATCTCCTCAAGTAAGCACGGAAAGACATGACCAAGAGCCGCAAACCCCGCGACATCGACCCCGAGCTGGAGCCTATCGATGAGGCCCAGCGGGATCTTGATGCGAAGATTGCAGCGCTCAAGGCTCTACCTCAGCAACTTGAACTCGAGATGCGTGAACAAGAGCGCACCATGCCGCCACCAGAAGACCTCGAAGACCGCAAGCGGATCCGCGACTTCGAGGAAAAGGCCGCAAGGGGTGAAATTCGAAACGAGCGCCGGACTCAGGGTCGCAGCCTGCTCCTAATGTTCCTTCTGCTTGCCGCCACCGCCGCAATGATCGCCTGGGTCATCACCCTCGCCCAGAGACCGTAGTGGCGCGCTCCTCAAACGTCATATCCAAGCAACGGCGATTATCATTCGCCATCAATCACGCCGCCCCCTTCGAGTCCCTGTTCTCCTTTGCGGCCTTCTTCTCCTCAAGCTGGTCCCACTGCTCCCGGCTCACAATGTAGCCAACACAAGCCTCACTCCCACACCGACAAGGATGCTCTTCGAAGCATTCGATATCAAAGCCGTAGTCAAAACCCAGCTCCTCGCCTTGCTTGATGTCCCGCAGCGAGTAAATGAAAATCTTTTTCCCCTCAATCCACGCCTCGCAGTTCGGCTCGCAGGAATGATTGATCAATCGCGCCGTATTCCACGGCACATTGCCATCGATATCCCAGCGCTTGTTCAGATTGAAAATGTAAACCGCCGCATCGCCCGACTCCTCGGCCTTCGCATGCTGAGCCCACGCGCGCTTTTCGCTCTCCTCCTTGTCGATCAGCTCACCGATGTACTCGATGATTTTCGTCTCCGCCGGAATATCCTGAGTTGCGTAAACGCCCCGCCCGTGAATCGCCGAGCCGCGCACTTCGCAGTACTCGCTCTGTCCGCGATTCCATAGTTGAGTCAACTTTCGGCGCAAGCGCGCCTCCTCCTTGATTTTCTTCGATTGCTTTCCCATCGGGCTGATCATTTTCATTCGGCTTCCTCGCGCTTTATCGGAGGAAGTTCCATGTTGGCAGGCAGCGTGATAAACAGCGAACGCAGATCGGAAACGGATAGGTCCGAACCATCAATAAAGGTCCAATTGTCCTTCCCCTTGTCAGCGATCGCCACCTGAAATCCGTAGGTGTTGATGACCGTTCCCTTCGGACTCTCGTCATGAAAAATACGGAACTGGGTCACCGTCGGAATGAGAAGCAACCACTTCGTATAATTGATCTCCCCCTCCGCAGCCCCCGCCCGATCACCAGGCCACACTTCATAAGTTTTCGGGGCACCCGAAACCTTGAATGAAATGATCTGCACACCATTGCGGGCCATCAACTCGCCAATTCCCGCAAGCTCCTCCTCCAACTTCTTCATTCCCCCCTTGCGCTTTGCCATGCGCTCCTTCCACTGCGGATACATGCTGTCGATCGCCGCCATGTAGTCGCTGTTCACGACTTTCTTGCCAAGTTCCTCCACCGAGGCCATCGCCGACTTCACCACCGCAGGCGGTACCACCGTCTGCGCAGAAACCGCCGGTAGCAACATCGCCAAACACAGCATCGCTAGTCCCAATTGCTTCATGGAACATCCATGACCCCGCATCCCCTCGCCGTCAAGCGCTAGCGATGAACCGGGCAACTAACGACTCCCCGGGACCCAAATCGCTTAAGGATTTCGATCGGGAGCTGACATATTCCAGTGCCGCGTGGGCCAGCAATCCAGACCTAGCGCAGAGGACGACCGGAACTCTCACACACCAGAGTTGTGCGCCACGTTTCCCGCAGCCTTCAGAATCATCTCCAGCGCCGTCTGACTCACCGTCTGCTTAAATGCAAGACGATCCCTGAGGTAGCGCTCTTTCCGCACCAGAGTTCCTCCACCCTTGATCGCCAGCCCCAGGAAAACCGTGCCGACCGGTTTCTCATCCGATCCCCCACCCGGCCCGGCGATCCCCGTTACCGAAAGCGCTACATCGGCAGCAGCTACTCTCAAAGCGCCCTCTGCCATCTGCTTCGCCACGGTCTCACTCACCGCTCCGACGTTCTCCAAATCATCCCACGAAACCCCTAACAGATCGCGCTTCGCTTCATTCGCATAAGTCACAAATCCATGCGTCAGCACGGCGCTCGATCCCGGCACATCCGTCACCCGATTCGCAATCAGCCCACCCGTGCAACTCTCCGCGATCGCCAGCTTCAAACCCTTCTCGGTCAATCGTCTAACAACCACTTCCTCCAGAGAACTCCCATCCTCCGAAAAACAGCGATCGCCAAAAGCATCAAGCACGATCTCACGACCCTTCGCAATCGCTTCCGCATCGCCGATCAATCTCACATCCACCTCCGAAGTCCGCGCGCAGTAACCCACCTCAAGCCCGGGAATTTCCGCCAGCTTCGCATCCACCGCATGATGAATCGCGCTCTCCCCCAACCCCGCAAATTTCAACTCCAGCACCCCGTCCGCCGTCTCACCACCTGACAAGCCGCGCAAGCGAGGAGCCACTTCAGCATGAAACATCGGATAAAGCTCCCGAGGTGGCCCCGGCAGAAGAAACACCGCACAGTTCGCCGCACCATTCAGACGCGGTGGCACATAAATTCCCGGTGCCGTTCCGTTGGGATTTGGCAAGACATCAGCCCCGACCAGCACCTGCGCCTGCTTGCGATTATCCGGCGACATCTCATAACCCCGCGCCGCAAAAAACGCCTCAAGCGATCTCATCGCCGCCTCGTCCTCGATCAACTCAACGCCGAGCACAGCCGCCGTCGCTTCCCGCGTGATATCATCACTCGTCGGCCCCAAACCACCCGTCACCAGCACGACATCCGCTCGCCCCACACATTCGGCCAAAGCCTCACGAATCGCATCGCCATCCGGAACCGTCGTCTGGCGCTGAACCCTCAAGCCCAGCCCAAAAAGCTCCCGCCCAAACCACCCACCGTGGGTGTTCATCGTCGTCCCCAGCAACAACTCGCTGCCCGTATTGAGAACTTCAATTCTCACAGCCAGTAATTATTCCGAAGGAGCATCCGCCCACTCCACTTCCTTCGCATCGCCCCACAGACTCTCCAGCCCATAGAACTCCCGCATCTCCGAGTGCATCACGTGGACCATTACATCGATGTAATCGAGCACCACCCAGCGAGTGTCCGTCTTGCCCTCGGTATTCACCGGCTTGGCTCCCGTCCACTCTTCCACATGCGCCCGCACATCGCGAAGCACGGCACGCAAGTGCGGCATCGAGGACCCCGAACACACGACCATGAAGTCGGTCAGGGTCGATAAACCGCGCAGATCCCACACACGGATGTCCTCCGCCTGAATCTCCGCCGCCGCCTTCGCACATGCGATGGCCAGTTCCTTGCCTTTTGCTGCCATTTCAAATTCCCCGTTGCGGGGCCGCGCATCCTACCCGCCCACAGCGCCTTGGCTACCCCAAAAGCTTGCGAATCCCAACGGGATCACAACTCAAGGGGTGCCGCCGGATCGAAGCCGCCCACAGACCAAAATCTGACCCCATTCTCAATCTGCGAAAATCTGCGGCCATCCGCCTACCACCTTCAGAGTTCACCCAAAACCTCCAGCCTTCCCATCCCACCCTGCATTCCCTATGCCTAAGCCATGAAATTGGCAATCCTCCCTCTGCTGCTCGCCCTGCCGCTGTTCGCAGCCGACCTTGATTTCAAGGAAAGCTTCGCCGATCCCGCCACCCGCGACACCTCACTCGACACCCTCATCCCCGGCACCCGCGACTGGTTTTTCTACCACGCGCTCGACCAGCAACTCACCGGAAGCACCGAGGATTTCGCCAAAACCATGGCCGACTGGAAGGCCGCCAGCGAGGCCCCGACCCGCAACGTCGGCCTCGACGGCTACGAAACCCTCGCCACCCGCGAGCTCCTGCTCCGCTACGAATCCGATCCCCAAAAGAACCTCGCCGCCCTCATCGAACGCTTCGACCTCAAGTTCGAAGCCACCCGCCCCGACGCCCGCGAAGTCGAAAAGCTACCCAGCTTACTCGACCCGCAACTCATCACCCGCGAGGTCTTTCAAAAAGTCGCCGCCGCCAATCACCCCAAAGAACCGTGGCGCGCGCTCCAACAGCACCAACTCCTCCGCGAACTCCCCAATGTCGAAAGCTTCACCGACGAGCAAGTCCGCTACTACCTCAACGAAACTTCCCGCGCCGACTACCCCGGCGTCACCGCACTCGTCGGCCGCGGGCTCTCTTTGAAAAATCCCATCAACTTCGGTGAAACCCCTTTTCACCAACAACTCACCCTCGCCCAACTCGAAGAACTCCTCGTCAGCCACCCCAAGCTCAAGTCCGACTTCAAGTTCGTCCCTCTCTATCTCGCCAAGCTCCGCACCCACAGCGACGCCGAGTTCCTCCGCGACACCGCCCTCCACGCCGCTTACCTCAGCAAGTGCCGCGACTTCGCCCTGACCCTGCCACCCTCCCAAGTCAGCCTGCGCGCCCACATCCTCTACCACCACATCCGCCTCCAGCGCGAACTCGGCAATTACCCGCTCAACGACTTCATCGCCTACATCGAAATCCCCCGCGACCATCATCCGATCCTCCGCGACCGTGCCCGCGAAAACCTCAAATACCCGATGCTCTCGGTCAACTACTCCGACGCCACCGGCTGCCCGCCGATAGGCTCGGACGAAGAACTCGTCGATGACTTCCTCCTTCATTTCCTCGGAAAATCCGACACCAGCGAAACCTTCGGACCCTATCTCGAAGTTCAGGCTTTGGAAAAAATCCACGCCCGCGCCCGCCTCCTCGCCGGTGCCGACCAAAATCGCTGGGGCCGCGAGCTTGACCCCGGAGACTTCGCGAAACTCCTCGATGAAACCCGCGTCGACTTCGCACCCGGACAACCTAACAGCTACGACTCCGACTCAAAAGTCAGCCTCAAGCTCGAACTCAAAAACACCCCCGAGCTTCTCATCCGCATCTATCAACTCGACCTCCCCTCCATCCTCGAACGCCAGGGCCGCGAACCCGGCCCGGACTTCGATCTCGATGGCCTCGTCCCCCATCATTCCCGCTCGATCCAATTCGAGCAGCACCCACTCGTCGTCCACCGCGAAACCATCGACCTCCCCGAACTCAGCGGCCCCGGCGCATGGATCGTCGAATGCGTCGCCGATGGCGAAGCCTGCCGCGCCCTGCTCCGCAAAGGAAGCCTCACTCCCTACGTCCAGCGCGACGCCGATGGCCAGAGCATCCGCATCTTCGATGAAAAAGGCCAACTCGTCACCGATACCACCTTCGCCCTCGGTCCGGTCGGCACCGTTTTCAAACCCGACAAATCCGGCCTCATCCGCATCCCCAACTCCGATCTCTCCAGCGCCACCAGAGGAATCCTCTCCAACGGAAAACTCGCCCAACTTTTCGAAATCGATGACCGCTCAGACGCCTTCCAGCTCGAAACCCGCATCCACCTCGACCGCGAACAACTCCTCGCCGACTCCCGCGCCCGCGCCCGCCTTCAGGTAAAGCTCTCCAACCACGGTCACGCGATTCCTCTCGACCGCATCCAGGACGCCTCACTCACCCTCTCCGCCAAACTCATCGGCGGCGTCACCACCGAGCACGTCATCGCCGATGACTTGAAAATCTCCCCGGCCTTCGACGTCCCCTTCCAAGTCCCCGCCGACACCGTCGAACTCACCCTCAAGCTCGCTGGCACCATCATCCCCCGCGACAATTCCGATCCCGTAAAACTCGAATCCTCCGCTGACTTCAGTTTTAACTCCCTCCTCAAAGGAAACTTCACCAGCGCCAATTTCACCCAAACTCCGCAAGGCTACGTCCTCGAAGTCCGCGGACGCAATGGCGAACCGCTACCGAATCGCGCCATCAACTTCACCTTCCTCCACCGCGACTTCAGCGGATCCACCGAAATCAACACCCGCCTCAAATCCGACGACGATGGCCGCATCCAAATCGGTTCTCTAACAGATATCCGCCTCGTCGCCGCCACCTACGATGGCAAAGACCTCGCCATCCTCGACAAGAGCGACCTCACCCCAAGCACCCAACTCACCAACGAAATCCGCGTCGCTTCGAACGAAGTCATCCGCCTTCCCCTCGACGCCCCCTTCGACCGCAGCACCCACTCCCTCGTCGAGCTCGACCTTCGGAAACGCCCTCGCGTCGATCACTTCGATCAACTCGTCATCGAAGGAAACCAGCTCGTCCTCAAAAACCTAACACCCGGCAGCTACCGTCTTCGCACCCTAGAAAATGAAATCAGCATCGAAGTGGAAAACTCCCAGCCCTCCGATGCTCTCTTCATCTCACCCACCGAGATCGCCCCACACCTTCTCCCACCCTCACCCCTCGCCACCGGGGTCAAAACCGAGGGCGACCAACTCCTCATCAAAACCACCGGTGCCAGCCCGACCACCCGCATTCATCTCGTCGGCTCCCGTTACATCCACCCATGGAACAACTGGCAAGCCCTCGCGCCTTTCCAGACGCCGAAGCCACCGATTCTAACACCCGGCTTCGAAGCCAACGCCTACCTCACCGAGCGGCGTCTCGATTCCGAAATGCGCTACATCCTCGAACGACGCGCCGCCAAAACCTTCCCCGGCTCCATGCTCCCCCGCCCCGGCATCCTCGCTCAGCGATGGAGCAAGGAAGACATCGATTCATCGGGAGAAGACGGCTTCGGTGGTGAACGTGGCAGCGCCTCAAAGAAACAAGCACCACGCCGCTCCCGCGACGGCGGCAGCGATCCCTTCGCCGGTGGCGGTGGCTCATCCCGCTCAAGCACGCCCGACTTCCTCGACTACCTTTCCCGCAGTTCCGAACTCCGCTACGACCTCAGCCCCGCCGAGGACGGCACCCTTCGCCTGCCCATCGCGAACTTCGATGGCTGCCAAGTCGTTCAAGTCGTCGTCACCGACACCGGCTCGCTCCACCGCCAATCCTTCGCCCTTCCCCAAAACATCATCCCGCTCCGTGATCGTCGCCTTTCCCATCCGCTCGATCCGAAAAAGAACTTCGTCGGCACCCGCAGCGCCGCCGCCTTGGCGAAAGGCGCCGAAGCCTCCATCACCAACATCCTCGATGCCGACTGGCGCGCCTTCACCACCCTAACAGAAGCCCACGAGTTTCTCTACGGAGCCATCGGCGATGAAAAGCTCCGCGAACTCAGCTTCCTCCTCTCATGGCCCGAGCTCGATGAGGAAGCCAAGCTCACCCATTGGTCCGAGCACGCCAGCCACGAGTTCAACCTCTTTCTCGCCCGCAAGGATCCCGCCTTCTTCGAGAAGCACGTCAAAGCCCTGTTAGAGGAAAAACTCGAACCCACCTTCATCGACGACTTCCTCCTTACCCGCGACCTAACACCCTATCTTCGTCCCTTCGCCTGGAACCGCCTCAACGCCGCCGAAAAAGCATTACTTGCCATCGGAGCGCGGACTTTAGTCCGCCCCGAAGCCCAAGCCGATCCGCTCCAAGAGCAACTCCAAAACCGCATCGCCGCCGAGCTCCAACACCGCTGGGAACTCGAGTCCCCCACCCCCGAGCAGCAAACAAAGCTCTTTAGTCAAACCCTCCGCGGCACCGACCTCGCCACCGAAGACTCACTAGGCCTCGCACGAATGGGTTTACCGTCCCTCGGCGGCCCTGCCACCACATCCGTCGGAGCCACACTGATTCTCCAGAAACTCAAAAACATCATCATCCCGGTTATCGATTTCGAAGATACGTCTTTAGAAGAAGCCGTGGAATACCTCAGAGTTCGTTCCATTGAATTGGATACCTGGGAACTGAACCCGGACATGAAAGGAATCAACATGGTGATCCGACAGCCCCGGGGCGATGGCAGCGATTTTGGCAATGCGCGGATCAACGAACTCCGACTTCGCAACGTCCCTCTGGCCGAAGCCCTCAACTACATCTGCGAATCCACCCGCATGCGTTGGTCCACAGACGACTTCGCCGTAACCATCAAGCCCGCCACGGAGACCGGCGAAGACCTCTTTACGAGGACATTCACTGTACCTCCCGATTTTATCGAGCGAATCAGCGGAGGAACAGGCGGCAAAAGAATAAGCTTTGTGGAGGCCCTGAAATCAAATGGCGTGAAGTTCCCACCTGATGCCAGCGCCCAATTCTTCGCGAGCAACAACACCGTTTTGGTTCGGAATACTCCGACCAACTTGGACATAGTCGAAGCGATCGTCTCGGCGGTTCACGACAATAATTGGGCTGAAGAAGAAGACTCCGACGCATTTGCCGACCCCTTCGCCGCTCCGGACGCCAGCTTCGTTCTTCCCCCAATCATCGACGGCGACGACGGCCTCGCTCCCCCCGAACTCCCCAACTCCGTCACCAAACCCTTCTACGCCCGCCCCTCATGGTCTTCCAAGCGCGGCCAAACCCGCCTCTGGCTCCCCTCGAACTACTACCGCCACAGTAATTCAACCGACGAATCCCTGATCCCCCTCAATCCCTTCTGGCTCGACCTCGCCAAGTGGGACGGCAAAGGCCCCTTCATCTCACCTCATTTCAACACCTGCACCCACAGCGTGAGCGACGCCCTGATGTGCCTCGCCATGCTCGACCTCCCCTTCAAGGCCGAGCGCCCGGAAGTCAAAGTCGACGGCTCATCCCTCACCGTCAAAGCCCGCGATGCGATGCTCCTTTTCTACAAGGACACCCGCGAGACCGACAAAATCGCGCCCGACGCCCCGCTGCTCGTGCGTCAGACCTTCCACCGCCTCGACGACCGCTTCCGCACCGATGCCGGCCGCAAGATCGAGAACACCATCACCGGCGACTTCCAAACCGGCGTCGCCTACGGTGCCTCACTCGTCGTCACCAACCCCTCCGGCGCCGGACGCCGCATCGACGTCCTCGCCCAAATCCCCGCTGGCGCGATCCCCATCGCCGCGAAGCCACCGACCCTATCCGAGACTCGCGAACTCACGCCCTACGGCGTCCTCACCTTCGATCTCGCCTTCTATTTCCCCGCCCCCGGGGACTTCGCCGTCTATCCGATGCACGTCGCGGAAAACGACACCATCCTCGCCTCCGCACCCGCAAAAATGCTGCGCGTGCTCAACGATCCCATCGAAGGAGACCGCGCCTCATGGACCAGCATCGCCCGCGATGGCAGCGACGAAGAAGTCCTCGCCCAGCTCCAAAGCGCGAACCTCCACTCAACGAATCTCGACCTCATCCACTGGCGACTTCAGGACCGCGCCTTCTTCACCAAAGCGAACGCCATCCTCCGCGACCGCCTCAAGCCATCGCAGCAAGTCACCGCCTACGGATTCCTCCACGCCGACACCCCAAGCATCCGCACTTGGCTGGAAAACTCAGATGTCCGCACCGAAGTCGGAGCCTCATTGCAGAGCCCACTGCTCACCATCGATCCCGTCGAACACCTCGACTGGCAGTCCTTGGAATTCGATCCCCTCGTCAATCCCCGCAGCCATCCCTTCGGCGAAAACCCGCGCCTCAGTTTCGAAACCGCCCGACGGCACTACGAGAACTACCTCGACCAACTCTCATGGAAAGCCGAACTCAGCGCCGAGGATCAGCTTCATCTGAGCTGGTTCCTCTTCCTCCAGGACCGCATCGGGGAAGCCATCGCCCGCCTTGAAAAAGTCGACCCTAACAAGCTCACCGGCCGCCTGAGCTACGACTACCTCCAAGCCGTCACCCATTTCCACCAATCCGAACCTAACAAGGCCCGCGAGATTGCCTTCAAAAACCAAAACCTTGCCCCCGGTCCATGGCGCGAGCGCTTCAGCGCCGTGCTCGCCCAAGCCGACGAAATCACCGCCCTCGCCCAGCCCCAGGCAGAGAAAAAGGAAGTCACTGAGAAAGCCGAGCCCACCCTCGAAATCGCGCTCAACCCCGACGGCAAACTCCGCCTCACTCATGAGCGACTCAAGCAAGCCGACCTGAAACTCTATCACGTCGATCTCGAGATGCTCTTCTCCAAAAACCCCTTCCTCTACGACACCGACGACCTCCCCGGCACCCGCCCGAACCTCGTTCGCCAAGTCGCCCTTGAAGGAAGCGAAACCATCCTCGAACTCCCCGAAGAATTCCGTCGCGGCAACGTCCTCATCGCCGCCGATGCCGGTTCCACCAAAACGCTCCAGATCCTCGATAGCCAGTCGATCAAACTGGAGCACCGCAAAGCCGATACCACCCTCCAGGTCTTTGACTCCGAAAGCCGCACCCCGCTTGCAGCCTGCTACGTCAAAGTCTACCGCGAAGAAGACGGCGAACCCGTCTTCCACAAAGACGGCTACACCGACCTACGCGGCAAGTTCGATTACCTGACCCTCACCGACGGCGGGTCTCCACCTTCCAGCGACATCGCTATCTTCGTCGATCACCCCAAAAAGGGCTCCCGCACCCTGATCATCGAGCGATAGCTCAAGGATTTTCCATTTCCCAATCCCTTCATCCCCATCCAACCTCGCGGCAGTTCATGTCCGCCCACCTCAAGACGCTCCAGGATCACGCCAAGCAAGCCCTCAAGCCCGCGATCCAGGGCCAGCTTTCCCCTGCCGAACGCATCGCACTCTTCAAGCGCTTCCTGAAAATCGAGGAACACCGAATCAAGCTCCATCACGGTGCTGGAGCGGGAGGTCTTGAGATCGCCCGCGATCGCGCCGAACTGCTCGACGTCGTTCTGACCTCAGTCTTCACCACCGCCAACATCAAGAGCAAGACCACCACCCACATGACTCTCGTCGCCACTGGCGGCTACGGTCGTGGCACCCTGAATCCCGGCTCGGACATCGATCTTCTTTTTCTCGTCCCTCGCGCATCGAACAAACTCCCAAAGGACCTCGAAACCGTCGTTCACGAAGTGCTCTACCTTCTCTGGGATGTCGGCTTCAAAGTGGGCCACGCCGTGCGCTCGATTCCCGAATGCATCCAGCAGGCAAAAGCGGATCAGGAAAACAAGACCTCACTGATGGACGCCCGCCGCATCACCGGCGACCCCAAACTCTTCGATGACTTCCTGCAGCGCTTTGAAAAAGATGCCATCTCCAAAGGCCAGGCGGCATTCTTCAATCTCCGTCGGCGCGATCTCCGTGGGCGCCACGAAAAATACTCACGCACCGTTTTCCTCCAGGAGCCGAACGTCAAGGAAGGCTGCGGTGGCATGCGCGACTACCAAAACATCCTCTGGGTCTGCCGGGCTAAACGCGGCAGCTCCGACCTCAAAAAGCTCGTCTCCTCCCGCCTGCTCACCACCACCGCCCATCGTGAGATCGAGGAAGCTTACGACTTTCTCAACCGAGTTCGAAACGAGCTCCACTATCAGGCCGGACGGGGTAACGACCAGCTAACGCTGCGCCTCCAAGGTGTCGTCGCGACCAACTTCCGCTACCCACAACGCTCGATCCTCCGTCGCGTGGAGTTCTTCATGCGCGACTACTACCGCCACACGAGGAACCTCTTTCAGCACACCAGCTCCTTGATGGAGATCTTCGAGATCGAAGATGACGACCGCTCCGAAGTCGGGCTGCGTTCCTTCCTCACTTTCCGCAAAAAGAAGACCGAGACCTTCGATGGATTCATCGCGCGGGACGGTCGGATCTTCCCCGCCCACCACGACATCTTCAAGGAAGACACCCATCGCTTGATGCGGCTCTTTCAGCACACCCAGCTTCGCGATCTCCGCTTGAGCCCACCGATGCGAAAGCTCGTCAAAGCTCACTGGGAAGACATCGATCGCCCCTTCCGCTACAATAAGGCGAACCGTGAAACCTTCGAAGCCATTCTCAGCCGCAAGGGCGATGTCGCGCGGACCTTGAGGCAAATGCATCGGGTGGGATTCCTCGGTCGCTACCTGCCCGAGTTCGGTGCTCTCGATTGCCTCGTCCAGCACGAGTTCTTCCACCGCTACACGGCGGACGAGCACACCCTGCGATTCATCGACACCATCGACAGCCTCGTCGATACTCCCGACGATCGCCTCCGCCTCTACCACACGCTGTTCCACAGCATCGAGGATCCCTTCGCTTTCTATCTCGCCATCCTTCTTCACGATAGCGGCCGCTCCGAGAACGTCCGCGAACACATCGACGGCTCGGCCATGCTTGGGCAGCGGCTTTGCAATCGCCTCCAAGTCAAAGGAAGCCGCCGCAAGATGATCATGTTCCTCGTCGATCATCACCTCACCTTCTGGCGCTTCGCCACCACCAAGAACATCGAGGACACCGAAGTCGTCGCCGAGTTTGCGAAACTCATGAAGACCACCGCGCGACTCGATGCGCTGATGCTCTTCACCTACGCCGACTCCAATGCAACTTCACCGGACGCATGGACTTCATGGAAGGAAACCCTGCTCAAGCAACTCCATTCCTCCACCCGCAGCTTCCTAACAGAAGGTCGAGAAAACTTCACCAATGCCATCAGGGCAGAAAAGAAAGCACTCAAGGAAAAGGCCATATCGACACTCAGCGAAGACTACGCGAGCGACATTGAAGAACACTTTTCACGAATGCCGGGAAGCTACTTCCGCTTCCGAAATGCCGAGAGCGTACCAATCCACATCAAAACCGTGCGTTCTTTCCTCCAGAAAGAAGCCACGGCAAATGGCACCTTCGAGTGCTCTGGCCAGGCGACCGACTTCGATGACCGCGGATACACCGAGCTGGTGATCGTCTCGCGCGACCGTCCCCACTTTCTTGAAAAGGTCTGCTGCGCAATCGCCGCCATCAACGTCAACATCGTCTCGGCCGACTTCTATACCCGCACCGACGGCGTTGTCGTCGACATCTTCCGCGTCTGCACCACCGACTTTGGCACCGTATCCGATCCGAAGTTACGGGAAAGATTTATCCGCATCATCTACGAACTGGGAGAAACCGAAGAGTATGACCCATCGAAGTATCTCAAGGCCAAGGCAAACATTCTCAGACCTCGGGACGAAGGAGGTATCGCGTTCCCGGTCCGCGCTCACATTTCGAATAACCTGCACCCAAGCTGCACCGCTGTGGAAATCCAGGCAATCGACCGAATCGGCCTCCTGCACGACCTCTTTCATGCCATCAACCAATGTGGCCTCGATACGGTCCACGCGCGGATTTGCACGGAAAAAGGAGCGGCAGTGGACACCCTCTACCTGACCCTTCCCGGTGGAGGCAAAGCGACCGACGCTTTCCAGCTTGCCTGCCTCGACGAGAAGCTCCGAGAAGCAGTCGCTCCCCGCTAGGAACTTGGAACCCTAGTTTCCAAAGCAGAACAGACTCCGATCACCCCGAATCAAGAGCTTTCCATCCACAACAGCTGGCGAGGCAATTACCCCTTCACCGAGTTCGTTCAGTTTGATATCCTCAAGCCCCTCTTCGCCAAGTTTCGCCGTAAGAATCGCACCATCCTCCCGGGCGAAGACGATGAGCCCGCCGACAATGATCGGCGATGCGTAATAGGTCTGGGCTGCCTTCGGCAGACGGTCTTTCCACATGACTTTACCGCTTTGCGCTTCAATGCAGGTCACCAGCCCACGTTTGATTCCTCGATCTGTTAGGACATAGAATTTCCCCTCGTGGGCCACTGGTGTCGCGGAATCACTACCCAGCTTGTGTTTCCAGAGATGGGCCGTCTCGCTTACGTCACCCTTTCCACCCATTTTCACTCCGGCGACAAACTCCCCACGTGCATAGGGCACTAGAGCAATATCTCCGGATGCAACTGCGGATGCGATCACGCGCCAAGCCTTTTCTTTATCCGGATTGAAGCCGCCAACCGTCCAAATAATTTGACCGGTCGCAACATCGTGCCCCGTCAAATGATCTGCGCCCCAGCAGACAATTGTCTCCTTTCCTTCAATCTCGATGACCAGAGGTGTCGTATACGCATCACCTGATTCCACACCCGTTTCAAAATGGCGATCATTCTTCCAAACCTTCTTACCCGTCAGGCGATCAAGCGAAACAAGATACGAAGGCGCATCCGTCTGCATCATCGCAACCACAATATTGCCACCCGCAATCACAGGGGAAGTCCCCACGTCCCACCAAAGCTTGTCCTCACCAAACTTCTCAAAGACATTTAACTCCCAGCGTAGACTGCCATCCATTTCAAGAGCCGCGAGCTGGCCGGACTTGAAATAAACATAAATCGCTGATCCATCCGTCACCGGCGAGGAATTCGCCGAACTTCCTACCCTCTGACCCCGACCGGGCACGATCTCGCCAAAAATTTTTTGCCACAATTTCTTGCCATTCATGTCATAGGCCAACACCCCATCCTTTCCATCGATCGAAGTCGTCACGATGACCTTTCCATCCACGACAATCGGCGAGGAACACCCACGTCCCGGCAAATCCACCTTCCACAAAAGGTTTTTGTCCTTCGAAAACTCTCCCGGAGGCATCTTCCCCGCAAGAGAGCCATCCTGCTCAATGCCCCGCCAAGCCGGCCATTCGGCAGCGCTCAGAGTCCATGCAGTGCTCAGAAGTATTAGAGGGAACATTTTCATCGCCCGATTTTACTACACCACAAATCGAAATCTCTCAAGATTCGTTCCCGTCAACTCAGAGCTCAGAGCTACCTCCTACTCCACCGCCCTCACCCTGAGTGCCCGCAGTGAAAACAAGCCCACCGTCGTCTCGCCTATCTTCCTCGCACCGTCTTTCCGTTTCGAACCGAAATGCTCCCGCCTCTCGGTAAAAAACCCTTCCACAAAACTCCGGCTCCCAATCGCCACCCCATCACTGAAATACCGCACCCGGCATCTCAGCAGCTCCGACAAACTCAGCTGCCCTCCCTTCTCCAAAACCTGCTTCGCCTCCTCCTTCGAGATCCCCTTCCGTCCCGAGGATACCGCAGACTTCTCGACCTCCACACCTTCTCCA